>JBLNEK010000117.1:0-39982 GCA_050262635.1 Candidatus Sericytochromatia bacterium
GTAAAGCCTGCGCGTCTGGGCCGAGTCCGACCGCGGTGCGCCGCGGCGAGCTCGACGCCAAGGTCGCCGCATTCCACGCTGCCTCCGACGGTGTGTACGGGGCCCCACGGATCCTGGCTGACCTGCGCGCCGACGGCGAGACGGTGTCGCGCAAGACCGTGGCGTCCTCTCTGCGCCGCCAGGGCCTGGCCGGGATCAGTCCCCGGCGGTTCGCGCCGGCCACCACGGTCGTCGACCTCGACGCCGCGGTCCCCAAAGACCTGGTAGGTCGTTGTTTCGACACCGGTGAGCTGGATCGGGTGTGGACCTCCGACATCACTTATCTGCGCACCGATGAGGGCTGGCTGTACTTGTGTGCGGTGCGCGACGGCTGCAGCCGGCGAGTGATCGGCTGGGCCATCGAGGAGCACCTGAGCACCGACCTCGTGCAGGCCGCGGTAGCGATGGCCGTAGCGATGCGCGGGGAGCTGGCCGGGCAGGTGATCCTGCATGCCGACCGCGGTTGCCAGTACACCTCGGCGCAGCTGGCGCGGTTCGCACGCGACCATAACCTGGTGCGCTCGGTAGGCCGCACGGCGGTGTGCTGGGACAATGCCGCGGCCGAATCATTCTGGGCCACACTGAAAGTCGAGTTCTACAACCGATACTTATGGCCGACTAAGTCAGCGGCCAAGCTCGCCGTCGGCGACTGGATCGAACGGGTCTATAACAGGCGCCGCCGCCACTCCGCCCTCGGTATGATCAGCCCGGTCGACTTCGAAGACCGACTCAATCAGACGGCAAAAGCCGCCTGAACTTGTGTCCGCCAAACGGGGTCAAGCCCACCGACCCAAATAGGACGATACCCGTAATCCGCCCCGGCCTAATCATGTCCAACAACCGCATACACAAACTCTTTTCATACACATGTGAATAAATGACGGGGTACCGCGCACTACCACCTCAAGCAGCGATTCCGCCACGAGGACGAGTACGTTCTCGACCCGACCGGCTTACGTCCGAAGGTGATTCCCGCCCTGCGGGGTAGCGCCCTCCCAGTCGCTTTTCCGCCGCTGTCTTCGGTCTTAAGGTTTGAGGATATTGGCCCGCAAAAAGCCGCACGATTGCATGCCGCGGGATGTATCTTTCAACGTCGGGGTGATGCAACCACCTCCGACGCAGCCTCCCAAGACCACTGTGTTGGGGGTCCCCCAAGTGGCCGGGGTCCTGCGCTCAGGTCACGGCTAAGCGGCGCAATCCGCACACGACGGGTGGCCGTCGTCGGTTGCGCGTGACATCAACGCAATCGTTGCTCTCGGCTTGCTGGAGTAGTGCTAGAGAAGTGGTCGGCGATCGCGGCGGCCATCTCAAAGAAGCGGCGTCAGGTCTTCGCTGACATCACCCGCGAAGCGGCCGCACGCGATCATGTCACCAGCCGCGCTTGCGCCACTCATCTAATTGTGGACGCTCCGCGCCCAGCGTCGTGTCGTCGCCGTGGCCCGGGTAGACGACAGTGTCGTCGCCGAAGCGATCGAATACCCGCTCGGTCACGTCGGACAGCAGCTGCGTGAAATCGCCTGGTGCCCAGGTCTTTCCGACACCACCAGGGAACAGGCAGTCGCCGGTGAACAGCTGCGTCACGCCGCCCGTGGGCGGGCCGCTCAACGCCAGCGCCACCGAGCCCGGCGTGTGGCCGCGCAGATGAATGACATCGAACCTCAATTTGCCCACATCGAGGCTGTCACCGTCGTGCAAGAGCCGGTCCGGCTTGACCGGCAGCGGGTCGGCATCGATCTCATGCACCGCGGTGGGCGCGCCGGTCGCGTCGGCGACGGCTGCCAGCGCCTGCCAATGGTCCCAGTGCTGATGGCTGGTGACGATCAGCGCCAGCTTCGGCGCGTGTTCCTGCACGAGCCGCACCAGATCGTCGGCGTCGTTGGCGGCGTCGATCAAGAGCGACTCACCGGTCTCGGAACACGTGATGAGGTAGGCGTTGTTGTCCATAGGGCCCACCGACGCCTTGAGGATCGTGGCGCCGGGAAGTGTGCGGCGTGCGGCGGTACCACGTTCGACGTGGCCGGTGTAGGTGTCAGTGACGGCGGTCATGACGTCACCGTAACCCTGTCGGTGGGCAGACATAGCATGGGCAGCGATGCGTCTTCTCGGAGGGAACCTGGGTGGCTGACCGCCTGATCATCAAGGGTGCGCGCGAGCACAACCTGCGAAGCGTCGACCTCGACCTGCCGCGCAACGCGCTGATCGTCTTCACGGGGCTGTCCGGGTCCGGGAAGTCCTCGTTGGCGTTCGACACGATCTTCGCCGAGGGCCAGCGCCGCTACGTCGAGTCGCTCTCGGCGTACGCGCGCCAGTTCCTCGGCCAGATGGACAAGCCCGACGTCGACTTCATCGAAGGCCTGTCGCCCGCTGTATCCATCGACCAGAAGTCCACCAACCGCAACCCGCGCTCCACCGTCGGCACCATCACCGAGGTCTACGACTACCTCCGGCTGCTGTACGCGCGAGCCGGCACCCCGCACTGCCCGGTGTGCGGCGAGCGGATCGCCCGCCAGACGCCCCAGCAGATCGTCGACCAGGTGCTCGCGATGCCAGAGGGCGCGAGGTTCCTGGTGCTGGCGCCGGTGGTGCGCACCCGCAAGGGCGAGTTCGCCGACCTCTTCGAGAAGCTCAACGCCCAGGGCTACAGCCGCGTGCGGGTGGACGGCGTCGTCCATTCGCTCACCGACCCGCCGAAGCTGAAGAAGCAGGAGAAGCACGACATCGAGGTGGTGGTCGACCGCCTCACCGTGAAGCCGACGGCCAAGCAGCGGCTCACCGACTCGGTGGAGACCGCGCTGCGGCTCGCCGATGGCATTGTCGTCCTCGAGTTCGTGGACCACGACCACGACCACCCGCACCGCGAGCAGCGGTTCTCCGAGAGACTGGCGTGCCCTAACGGCCACCCGTTGGCCGTGGACGACCTTGAGCCACGGTCGTTTTCATTCAATTCGCCTTATGGCGCCTGCCCCGAGTGCGTCGGCCTGGGAATTCGCAAGGAGGTCGACCCCGACCTCGTCGTGCCCGACCCCGACCTGACGCTGGCCGAGGGCGCGGTGGCGCCGTGGTCGAACGGCCACACCGCCGAGTACTTCACCCGGATGATGGCCAGCCTCGGCGAGCAGATGGGCTTCGACGTCGACACCCCCTGGCGCAAGCTGCCCGCCAGGGCGCGTAAGGCAATTCTCGAAGGGTGCGACGAGCAGGTGCACGTCCGCTACCGCAACCGGTACGGACGAACCCGGTCCTACTACGCCGACTTCGAAGGCGTGATGGCGTTCCTCGAACGCAAGATGGAGCAGACCGACTCCGAGACCATGAAGGAGCGGTACGAGGGTTTCATGCGCGACGTGCCGTGCCCCGAATGCGACGGCACCCGGCTGAAACCGGAGATCCTGGCGGTGACCCTGGCGGCGGGCGACCGCGGCGCGATGTCGATCGCCGAGGTGTCGGAGCTGTGCATCTCCGACTGCGCTGACTTCCTCAACGCCCTGACGCTCGGCCCGCGTGAGCAGGCGATCGCGGGCCAGGTGCTCAAGGAGATCCAATCGCGGCTCGGGTTCTTACTCGACGTGGGGCTGGAATACCTGTCGCTGTCGAGGGCGGCGGCGACGCTGTCAGGCGGCGAGGCGCAACGCATTCGGCTCGCGACGCAGATCGGCTCCGGTTTGGTCGGCGTGCTGTACGTGCTCGACGAGCCGTCGATCGGCTTGCATCAGCGCGACAACCGCCGGTTGATCGAAACGCTGCTTCGGCTGAAAGATCTCGGCAACACGCTGATCGTCGTCGAGCACGACCTCGACACCATCGCGCATGCCGACTGGATCGTCGACATCGGCCCGGCGGCAGGGGAGCACGGCGGACAGATCGTGCACAGCGGCACGTACGACGACCTGCTGCGCAACAAAGCGTCGATCACCGGCGCATACCTTTCGGGCAAGGAGAGCATCGCGGTGCCCCCGATCCGCCGGCCCGTGGACCGTCGCCGCCAGCTGACGGTGATCGGCGCCCGCGAGCACAACCTCCGCGACATCGACGTGGCCTTCCCGCTCGGCGTGCTGACATCCGTCACCGGGGTCTCCGGTTCAGGTAAGTCCACCCTCGTAAACGACATCCTGGCCGCGGTGCTGGCCAACAAGCTCAACGGCGCGCGGCAGGTGCCGGGCCGCCACACCCGCGTCACCGGCTTGGACAAGGTCGACAAGCTGGTCCGCGTCGACCAGTCGCCGATCGGGCGCACCCCACGGTCAAACCCGGCCACCTACACCGGGGTGTTCGACAAGATCCGCACGCTGTTCGCGGCCACCACCGAGGCGAAAGTCCGTGGCTACCAACCGGGTCGGTTCTCGTTCAACGTCAAGGGCGGTCGCTGCGAGGCGTGCACCGGCGACGGCACCATCAAGATCGAGATGAACTTCCTGCCTGACGTGTACGTGCCGTGCGAGGTGTGCCACGGGGCCCGCTACAACCGCGAGACCCTCGAGGTGCACTACAAGGGCAAGACGATCTCCGAGGTCCTCGACATGTCGATCGAGGAGGCCGCCGAGTTCTTCGCGCCGATCACGTCGATCCACCGCTACCTGCAGACGCTGGTCGACGTGGGTCTGGGTTATGTGCGGCTCGGACAGCCGGCACCCACGCTGTCCGGCGGCGAGGCGCAGAGGGTGAAGCTGGCCTCGGAACTTCAGAAGCGCTCCACCGGCCGCACCGTGTACATCCTCGACGAGCCCACCACCGGCCTGCACTTCGAAGACATCCGCAAACTGCTCGGCGTCATCAACGGCCTTGTGGACAAAGGCAATACGGTGATCGTCATCGAGCACAACCTCGACGTCATCAAGACCTCGGACTGGATCGTCGACATGGGCCCGGAGGGCGGAGCGGGCGGCGGGACCGTCGTCGCGCAGGGCACGCCGGAGGACGTGGCCGCTGTGCCGGAGAGCTACACCGGGCACTTCTTGGCCGACACGCTCGGCCTGCCGCGGGCGACACGCCGTCGCGGCAAGGTCAGCGCGTAATTTCCCCGTCGAAACTGCGGCCAGATCGCGATCTTCGCGAAATGTGCAATCTGGACGCAGAGTCAACGACGAGACGGGGTAGGTTTTACTGAAAGCCATACCGTTGCGAAGTTGACAGGTCGGGAGAATATGGCGCGCACGATTGTCATCGGTGCATCCAGCGGACTCGGACGCTGCATTGGTGTCGCACTTGCTCAGCGGGGCGATCACGTGGCGCTTCTCGCGCGGCGACGTCAGCGGCTTGAGGTCGCCGCGAAGGAAGCCGGACCGCAGGCGGTCGCGGTCGAATGCGACGTAACCGACGAGACGTCCGTTCGATCCGCAATGGACCTCGCCGCCGATGCACTGGGCGGAATCGACAACCTCGTCTACACACCGGCTATCGGACCGCTGGTTCGCCTCGTCGATACCGATGCCCGCATCTGGCGACAGGTCTTCGACACCAACGTCATCGGGGCGGCACTAGCGACGGCGGCCGCGATTACGCACCTGAGTGCGTCGTCGGGCAAGGTTGTCTACCTGTCCTCGGATGCAGGCACTTTCGGCCCGCCCTGGCCCGGCCTCGGCGCGTACGGTGTGAGCAAAGCCGCACTCGAGAGGCTCATCGAGGCCTGGCGGGCCGAACACCCCGACATCGGATTCACCGCCCTCATCGTTGGGGAATGCCCAGGCGGCGAAGGGGATTCGCAAACGGGCTTCAACCTCGGGTGGGATCCAGCACTCGCCATGGAGAATTATCCAGTCTGGCTGTCGCGCGGATGCATGCCCGGTCAGTTGATGCCGGTCGCGGACCTGATTTCGGTGGTTCACACGATCCTGCGAACTGATGCGGCGACGTCGATGCCAGTTGTGGTGGCCCGCGGTGCCCCCACTCGCACGGCACAAGCACCAGCCGACAGTTAGCTTTCGTCCTGCTCCGACTGCATCGACTCGCGGATCTGCGCGAGCCGTTGCGCCGCGGCGCGCTGCCGTGCCTCGTACTGGTCCTCGACGGCATGCCCTTCGGGCGTTTCCGCGTCGAGTTCCGCGGCGCCCAGCGATGTGCCGTACCGCGTCTCGATCTTCTCGCGCACCGACTCGAAGGTGGGCACTCCCGAGTCGGTGTAGCCGGTCTCAGGCGGCTCGGCGGGGGTCGAATCGTCTGGCATGCCGCAACGCTACGCCAGCTGGCGGTCTCGGTATCGCGCCATCATCTCCCAGTACACGAGCGTGAGCCCCATCTGCACGGCGGTAGCCGTCACCGCAACGCCGATATTGCGGCGGCGAGCGCCGACGAGCGCGCACACGGCGGCCGCCGATGTCACCGCGCTGAGGGCAAGCCCAGCATCGCTGGGCCGCTGGGTGATCCACAGTTCCTCACCGAGAATCGCTCGCGTCGCCCAGTTTCCGTCGTCGGCCGGTTTGGGAAAGATCACCGGATTCAGCAACAGCCAAGCCGACACCAGCGCGGCATCACGCCACCTCAGCGTCCAGACCGGCACCAGCACCAGAGGCGTGCTCGCCCAACGCGTCCATGCGCTCCACGGATTGGAGTGCCGGTCGAACAATGTACGCCGAAACGACATACCGCCATGCTGCCGCTACCGGCCCGGTGACGGGAACGGAATCCTCGGGACCCGGGGCGTGCCGATCCGCCCCGCGAGCCACGGCAGCGCCGCAGCGAAAGCCCGCCCGGCGAACGGCCAATCATGCCTGCCGGCCTGCGACACGACAGCGCAGTCGATACCGTTCGCGCTGCCGA
Source organism: Candidatus Sericytochromatia bacterium (assembly GCA_050262635.1). Lineage (GTDB taxonomy): Bacteria > Actinomycetota > Actinomycetes > Mycobacteriales > Mycobacteriaceae > Mycobacterium. The sequence continues at coordinate 6,793 of JBLNEK010000117.1, forward strand.
GCCCGCAGAGCGTGTTCGCGGCCGTAGTCTGGTCGCCACCGGTGTTCGGGGTCCGGCGGTTGGCGACGAGCGTCACCGTCGCCTGAGACTGCTCACCGCTGTGGATGGCGAACCACCCGGCGATGTCGCGGTACCTACCGTGGCGGGAGATGACGGTCGACGGATCGAATGCCGCCCAGGCCGCGGGGTTTCCGCCGAAGAGCCGGTCGATGGTCTGTGTCTTATTGCCGGAGTTCGGGCCGATGTCGCCGGCGATGTCGACGAACGCGGTGAACATGTCCGGGTGCATTACGGTCAGGTCCAACGCGCAGGTGCCGCCCATCGACCATCCGGCGATGCCCCAGCTCGACCTGCCGGTGCTGACTCCGAAATGTGAAATCACATAGGGTACAACGTCTTTCGTCAGATGATCAGCGGCGTTGCCGCGGGGACCATTCACGCATTCGGTGTCGTTGTTGAACGCGCCGCCCGAGTCGACGAACACCAGCACCGGCGCGTAGCCGCCGTGAGCGGCCGCGAACTCGTCGGCGGTCTTGATTGCGTTGCCCGCGCGCAGCCAGTCGGCAGGCGTATTGAATTCGCCGCCGATCATCATCACGGTCGGCAACTGCGGCGGGGGATTGCTGGCGTACCAGGCCGGCGGCAGGTACACCAGTTCGCCGCGGTGTTTGAACCCGGAACCCACGTCGTCGATGGTCACCGGGACGACGGTTCCTCTGGCGGGTCGCACGCCGAAGCGTTGCATCGCGGTGACAGTCGCCTGGTCGGTCTGGTCCGGCAGCGGACCGGCCGTCAGCTGGTTCCACGCCGTCTGCACAGTGGGGAAGTAGCCGACCCATTGGTTCAGCGACAGTGCCGCGCAGAGCAAGCACAACGGGACTGCAGACATCGCCATCCCGCGGCGCCGCCAGCGGGCGCGCCGCCAGCCGAGGACCACCACGCCAACGGCCAGACCGGTCAGGCCGACCCAGATCAGCAGCGAGCGCGGCGCGGGATCACCCGCCAGGCCCTGCGCATTTACGTACCAGCGCACCGACGTCGCGGTCGCCACACCGACGAGCACCGCGATGGGCAGCCACACGAAGCGCCACCGTCGTGACCGCCACCCGATCGCCAACAACAGCAAGGTGGCGGCGACGGTCTGCGCAATCGCGGGTATCCACCCATGCATCAGCGAGATGTGATGGGAGATCACGCGAACATCGTGTAACGCGAACCTGGGTGGTTCCTGTGAGGATCAGCGCGGCTTGGCCAGCGGGAACGGCAGCGTGTCCCGGATACTGCGGCCGGTGATCAGCATGACCACCCGGTCGACGCCCATGCCGAGCCCACCGGTGGGCGGCATCGCGTACTCCATGGCCTGCAGGAAGTCCTCGTCGAGTTCCATCGCCTCCGGGTCGCCGCCGGCAGCCAGCAGCGACTGCTGCTGGAGACGACGACGCTGCTCCACCGGGTCGGTCAGTTCGCTGTACGCGGTCCCGAGCTCCACGCCCCATGCCACCAGGTCCCAGCGCTCGGCCAGCCCGGGCTTACTGCGGTGCGGGCGGGTCAGCGGCGAGACCGAGGTGGGGAAATCCTTATAGAAGGTCGGCTGTCCCGTGTGCTCCTCGACGAGCCGCTCGTAGAGCTCGAGCACCACCGCGCCCGTATCCCACTGCGTCAAGTAGGGGACGTCGGCCTTATCGCACAGTCGCCGCAGCGTCGCCAGTTCGGTGTTGGGGTCGACCTGCTCGCCGAGGGCGTCGGACACCGCCTCGTGCACGGTCTTGACCAGCCACGTTCCGGAGATGTCGACCGGTGTGAGCGAGCCGTCCGGCCCGGCACGCATGACGACGCACTCGCCGTTGGCCGCGGTCGCCGCGTTCTGGATCAGCTCACGGCACCCTTCGACCCACGTCATGTAGTCGGCGTGCGCCTGGTATGCCTCCAGCAGCGTGAATTCGGGGTTGTGGCTGAAGTCCACGCCCTCGTTGCGGAACGCCCGGCCGAGCTCGAACACGCGCTCGACCCCGCCCACACATAGCCGCTTCAGGTATAGCTCCGGCGCGATGCGCAGATACAGGTCGAGGTCGTAGGCGTTGATGTGGGTGAGGAACGGCCGGGCATGCGCACCGCCGTGGATCTGCTGCAGGACGGGAGTCTCGACCTCGAGAAAGCCCTTCTCCACCAACGTTTCTCGGATCGCGTGCAGGACGCGGCTACGGGCCGTAATCAGGTCGCGCGCCTCGCGGTTGATCGCCAGGTCGAGGTAGCGGGCGCGGACTCGGGCCTCGGGGTCGCTGAGGCCCTTCCACTTATCCGGCAGAGGTCGCAGGCACTTGCCGATCAGCTGCCAGTCCGTCACGATCAACGATCGCGTGCCGTTCTTGCTGTATCCCATGGTGCCGCTTACTTCGACGAGGTCACCGAGGTCGATCGCCGCGGTGAAGTCGGCCGTCAGGCGCCCGTCGAGGTGTGAATTGTCGAACAGCAGTTGGATATCCGCGGACCAGTCGCGCAGGTCGGCGAACAGCACACCGCCGTAGTCGCGGGTCCGCAACACGCGGCCGGCCACGGTCACCGTGCTGTCGTCAGGTTCCAAGAGCGCGTCGGCAATCGTGTGACTGGGCGCGCGGCCGACGGGATACGGGTCGACGCCGTCGGCCCGCAGCCGGGCCAGCTTGCCCATCCGCACCTTCACCTGCTCCGGCAGGCGCGGTGCGGCTTCCCGCGCCGCGACGGTTTCGTCGGGCAGCGCTGCCACGTCGGGGGTGGAGCCGTCGTGGTGCAGCGCGCCCGTCGCCATGACCGTCTGCGGCACGGCTGGGTGGTGTCCGGTGTGCGGCTTGCTGCGCTGCGAGAACGGCAGAACCAAAAAACCCTCGGCAATCACCGACGCCACGCCGACCCGGGGAATCACGCGGGCATCCTCGTAGCAGGCGTAGCGGGGCACCCACTGCGGCTGGTACTTCATGTTGGACCGGTACAGCGTCTCCAGCTGCCACCACCGCGAGAAGAACACCAGCAGCGCTCGCCACAGGCGGGCCACAGGGCCGGCACCCAGCCGGGCGCCTTCCTCGAAGGCCGACCGGAACATCGCGAAGTTCAGCGAAATGCGATTGATGCCGAAGCGTTCCGACTGCATGTTCAGTTCGCTGACCATCAGCTCGATGGTTCCGTTGGGTGACTGCGGCGAGCGGCGCATCAGGTCCAGGGACACGCCCGTGGTGCCCCAGGGGACCAGCGAGAGCATTGCCACGACCACGCCGTCCTTCACGGCTTCCACGAGCAGGCAGTCGCCGTCGGCGCTGTCCCCGAGCCGGCCCAGCGCCATCGAGAAGCCGCGCTCGGATTCGGTGTCGCGCCAATCGTCGGCTCGCGCAATCACTTTGGTTATCTCGTCCGCCGAGATGTCGCGGTGCCGGCGGATCCGAACCGTCAGCCCGGCGCGACGGGCTCTCGTCACCGCCTGGCGGACGGCGCGCATGCTCGGCCCGGAGAGCCGGAACTTGTCCGGGTACAGGATCGCCTCGTCGCCCAGCTGCAGCGCATTGAGCCCTGCCGCCCGGAACGCCTCGGCACCTGCGGCACTGGCGCCCATCACGCCGGGCGCCCACCCGTAGGTCTGGCACAGCCGCCGCCAGACATCGATCGCCGCGGGCCACGACCGCGGGTCGCCGACCGGGTCGCCGCTGGCCAGGCAGACGCCGACCTCCACGCGATAGGTGACCGCGGCGCGGGCGTTCTCGGCGAAGACGACGGCCTTGTCGCGGCGGGTGGCGAAGTAGCCCAGCGAGTCGTTCTTGCCGTAAACCTCCAGCAGCCCGCGGATCGCCGACTCGTCTTCACCCGTCAGCGCGTTCTCGGCCCGCTGCGACTGGAACAGCACGATCGCCGCAACCATCAGCGCGAGAGCGCCGAACAAACCGAACAGCGTGTTCAGCAGTACGTGCGGCTGCCCGGTGAACAGGTCCGGATCGGCCAGCGCGAAGCCGCTGACCCGGTTCAGCGCATACGGCAGCCGCTGGTCGGGCGGCAGCGTGCCGGGGGACGCCTGGAGCAAACCCCAGCCGAGCAGGGTGCCGAGGGCCATGCCGAAGACGAGCACGCCGGCCGACTTGAGCAGCGCGCCGCGGCGCACCCGCGCGTAGAACTCGCGGTAGGAGACCACGAGCAGGATGACTGCGACGACGTGTACGCCTAGGCCGATCAATTCGCCGGACACTTCGATGCGGTTCTCGGTGTCCGACGCCATGTCGCCCACGTTCCAGCCCGCCGCGAACACCAGGTTGAGCACCAGCAGCCACCAGGCGATGCGTTTGCGGGCGGCCAGCGCGGCGGCTAGTAGTGCCAGCACGAACGCCCACGCGAAGCTGGTGTCGGGGAAGTTGAAGATGTAGTCGTCGATGAACTCGCGCGGCACCCTGATGAGCCACCTGATCAGCGGGGACACGCTGGCCAGCACCGACAACGTGGCGATGATGCCGACGACCCATCCGGCGGTCGCGGGAACCCAGGAAAACCGGGAGGAAGTCGGCCGAGCGGTCGTAAGGGTCATCAGCGGCGAGAATATTCTGTCGGGGCCTTGTTTGGTGCTACGTGAACCGACGGGATGTCTGCGGGCGCATGCGCGTGGGGAGCAGGCGTCATGCCTGCTAAACTGGCATCCGCGACCGTTCCTGAGAGTCTCGGGGACAGCAAGTGGAGTCTCGCTCCCACCGTTGGCCACACCGGCGCAACGGTCCGGTCATCCCGCCGCAGGCGGTGGGATTCTGCGCTCGGATCCGTCCGGCGCGAGCGGCGAACGCCGTGATCGGTCGGTATCGGGCCCCGCGGCACGCGGGGCCTTTCTGCTGATGGGGCTTGCCGCGAGAGCCCGCTGTCCCGTGAGCTCTGCTCGGAATCGCCGCGCACCAACCCAATATGTACGACCCAGGGAGGCCACATCACCACTGAGACCCGCGTCAACGAGCGCATCCGAGTTCCAGAAGTCCGACTGATCGGACCCGGCGGAGAGCAGGTCGGGATCGTGCGCATCGAAGACGCCCTTCGCGTCGCCGCTGACGCCGACCTTGACCTCGTCGAAGTCGCACCCAACGCCAGACCGCCGGTCTGCAAGATCATGGACTACGGCAAGTTCAAGTACGAGACGGCTCAAAAGGCGCGCGAGTCTCGCAGAAACCAGCAGCAGACCGTCGTCAAGGAACAGAAGCTCCGTCCCAAGATCGACCCCCACGACTACGAGACCAAGAAGGGTCACGTGATCCGCTTCCTCGAGGCCGGATCGAAGGTCAAGGTGACGATCATGTTCCGCGGTCGCGAGCAGTCCCGCCCGGAACTGGGCTATCGGCTGCTGCAGCGGCTCGGCGCGGACGTCGCCGACTACGGATTCGTCGAAACCTCGGCGAAGCAGGACGGCCGCAACATGACGATGGTGCTGGCGCCACACCGCGGTGCGAAGACTCGGGCGCGGGCGGCGCAACAGGCCGGCGATGAGCAGCTAGCGCGAAGAGCAAACAGCAGCGATGAGCAGCTAGCGCGAAGAGCAAACAGCAGCGGGCATGCGCCGGACAGCCAGCCAGATTCGACCGACACTTCACAGAACTGAGGACACATGCCCAAGGCCAAGACCCACAGCGGCGCATCGAAGCGGTTCCGGCGCACCGGAACCGGCAAGATCCTGCGCCAGCGGGCCAACCGCCGTCACCTGTTCGAGCACAAGCCCACCACTCGCACCCGCCGACTCGAAGGCCGGGTGACGGTTTCGGCGAACGACGTGAAACGGATCCGGAAGTTGCTGAACGGCTGACGCCTTCGCACCCACGAACGAGATAGGAACAACGAGCAATGGCACGCGTGAAGCGGGCAGTCAACGCCCACAAGAAGCGTCGCACCATCCTGAAGGCCTCGAAAGGCTACCGCGGCCAGCGGTCCCGGCTGTACCGCAAAGCCAAAGAGCAGCAACTGCATTCACTGAACTACGCCTACCGCGACAGGCGCGCCCGAAAGGGCGAGTTCCGCAAGCTGTGGATCTCTCGCATCAACGCGGCCGCCCGCGCCAACGACATCACCTACAACCGGCTGATCCAAGGTCTGAAGGCGGCCGGCGTCGACGTCGACCGCAAGAACCTGGCTGAGATCGCCGTCAGCGACCCGGCCGCGTTCACCGCGCTCGTCGGCGTGGCCAGGGCGGCACTACCGACTGACGTCAACGCGCCGTCCACGTCGGGAACGGCCGCCTAAGACTGGCGCTCACCGAGCGCTCGTCGCGCGTCGTCGCTGCGGCGAAACTGCACCGCCACGTCGGGCGCAAGCGGGCGGGACGGTTCCTCGCCGAGGGCCCGAATCTGGTCGAGGCGGCACTGCGCCGAGGCGTCGTGCGGGAGGTGTTCGTCACGGAGAGCGCCGCGGCACGGTTCGACACGCTGCTGTCGGGTGCCGACGTGCCCGTTCACGTGATGACGGAGCGCGCCGCCAAAGTCCTGTCGGACACCGTGACGCCGATGGGGCTGGTTGCGGCCTGCGAACCAATTGCCGTGACGCTCGACGACGTGCTCGCCGCGCGGGCCGAGTGCGTCGTCGTCGGGGTGGGGATCTCGGAGCCCGGCAACGCCGGCACGTTGATCCGGCTGGCGGACGCGCTGGGCGCCGCGGCCGTGGTGCTGACCGGCGATAGCGTCGATCCCTACAACGCCAAGTGCCTGCGGGCCTCGGCGGGCAGCCTGTTCGCGATCCCGGTTGTGACGTGGCACGATTCCACGGACGCGGTCCGCCGGCTCGCCGCAGCGGGCTTGCAGGTGCTGGCCACTACGATCGACGGCGAGACCACCGTGGATGGGATCGAGCCGCTGCTGGCTACACCGACGGCGTGGTTGTTCGGCTCGGAGGCGCACGGGCTGGCTCCCGGCGTTGCTCAGCTCGCAGACCGGCGAGTCCGGATCCCGATGCTCGGCGGCGCCGAAAGCCTCAACGTGGCCGCCGCCGCAGCCATCTGCCTGTACCTGACTGCGCGAGCTCAGCGGGGAAGTCGGGGAAGTTAGGCCGCCCGGCCTCGGCCTCGCGCCGGTCGCAGCCCCGCCAGCGAGAACGTCGTGTGCACGAGTGACCCGGCCCGCTCGACCAGTGACTTGCGCCGCGGGAAGTAGTGCATCGGCAGACCCCGGCGGTCGCGCGGGGGGCCCATGAACGCCGGCGCCTCTGTCAGCGGCGCGTCTACTGGCACCTTGCCTTCTGCCCGCCTGTAGGCCGCCAACGCGCGCGGGTGCAGGCGGATCTCGTCGGGCACCACCAGAAACGCGGCCTCGACCGCCTTTCCGAACAGCCGCAGCAGGATCTCGTCGCCGGGCGTCCAGCGCATTCCGGCCTTCTCGCGCACCACCGGGTCGAACAGCCCCGCCGCGATCCAGCGCTGCCCGGCGATCAGCGGCCTGAACATCTGGTCCCACACCGGCGTCGGTATCAGCACGAACTTCGGCTTGGGGATGCGGATGTTGAAGATGTCCAGCGTCGCCCGGTTGATCTCGAGTTCGTCCCGGCACACGCGGTCCCAGTACTCCTGGAACTCTTCCCACGACTTGGGTACGGGCCGCATGCTCATGCCGTACATCCGGTACCACTGCACATGCTCATCGAACAGCTGGCGCTTCTCGGCCTCGGTCAGCCCGCCACAGAAGTACTCGGCCACCTTGAGGACGAGCATGAAGAACGTCGCGTGCGCCCAGTAGAAGGTCTCGGGATTCAGCGCGTGATAGCGACGCCCCTCGGAGTCCACCCCCTTGATGGTCTCGTGGTAGCTGCGGACCTGCTGCCCGGTGGCCGACGCTCGCTCCCCGTCGTACACGACACCCATGATCGGGTACACCGACCGGGCGACGCGCTGCAACGGCTCACGCAGCAGAATCGAGTGCTGCTCCACCCCGGCGCCGAGCTCCGGGTACATGTTCTGCAGCGCGCCAATCCACACGCCCATCATCCCGGTGCGCAAGTCACCGAAGTACTTCCAGGTCAGCGACTCGGCGCCCAGAGGTTGTGACCGCCGTCGTGAATCGGAGGCCGAACCGGCCGAGGTGCTCACGCTCACACTTCCTCCTGGGAACTGCCCGTGCCCTGAGGATAATGTTGACAACACGCGTTGTCTACAAGCCGGCAGCGCTGTGTTACGCGGCGGAAATCGGTTTGCTGCGGCGCTGTGACCAGGCGGTTCGACGGTCGGCCCCGGGTCGGTGAGGCAACGTGACATTGCCCGGCGCAAGAACCGGCCTCTACCCTGGCGACTGTGAAAGTCGAGCCGTCCGGCGAACAATCCGGCGGCCTCGGGGAAGCAGTTGACGAGTCACCCGATAACCGGCCGGAGCAATCGCAGCGCAAGCGAATGGGAGCTGCGGCGTGGCTGGCGAACACGAACTCCAACCCCGGGGTTATCGCTGCGATTCGACGCTGGCGCAAATCGCTGCCGGGCGATCCCCACTTCGGAGATCGCCTGTCTGCCAGCGGTTTCGGCGGCCCCGCCGCGGCCGCGCGGGCGGCGGACCGGCTGCTGGGAGACCGCGACGCGGTTTCGCGTGAACTGAGTTTGGGCGCACTGCAGGTGTGGCAGGCGTTGAGCGAGCGCGTCGTCCGCAAGCCCACGCAGGACGAGGTCACGCTGGTGTTCACCGACTTGGTCGGTTTCTCCACATGGGCCCTGCAGGCCGGTGACGACGCGACGCTGAAGCTGCTGCGCCAGGTTGCCCAGGTGGTCGAGCCCCCCCTGCTCGAACTGGGTGGCCAGGTGGTCAAGCGGATGGGCGACGGCATCATGGCATGCTTCCCCGACCCGGTCACCGCGATCGCGGCGATCATGGTGGCCAGTGAGGCGCTGAAAGCCGTTGAGGTCGAGGGCTACACACCGGTGATGCGGGTCGGCATCCACACAGGTCGCCCGCAACGCATCGGCTCGGACTGGCTGGGCGTCGACGTCAACATCGCCGCGCGAGTGATGGAGTGCGCGGGCAAGGGCGGCGTGCTGATCTCGGGTGCGACGCTGGAGCGGCTCACTCCCGAACAGCTCGACGAGCTGGGCGTGTACGCGAAACGCTTGCGCCGGCCCATGTTTGCGCACCGGCCGTCGGGGGTACCACCGGACATCACGATGTACCGGCTCGAGATTCGTAAGGATCTGACAGCGGCCGATACGACGAACCACAGCACGTCCCAGGAATAGTGGAGCCGATGGTCACGCGAACGTTGACGACGTTGCTTCGCCTGCGGCTCACGATCGGGTATGCCGCGGCGCTGGCGACGGTGGCGACGACACTGCTGATGCTCGGCCCGGCAGTTCAGGAGCACGTGATCCGGTACACCAGTACCAACCTGCACAATCTGGGACAGGGGCGCCTCGGCACGCTGATCGGTAGTGCGTTCGTCACCGAGAACGGCCCCATCTGGGTGTGGTTGCCCGGCCTGGTCTGCCTGCTCGGCGTTGCGGAACTCCTCTGGCGCAGCCGACGGGTCATGATCACGTTCGCGGCCGGACATGTCGGCGCGACGCTGATCGTCGCCGCCGGGCTGGCCACGACCATCAAGCTCGGCTGGATGCCGGTCTCCGTCGCGCACGACACCGACGTGGGCATCAGCTACGGAGCCGTCGCGGTGCTCGGCGCGCTGACGGCGGCCATCTCGGCGCGATGGCGGCCGGCATGGATCGGCTGGTGGGTTTCGGTCGGTTTGCTGGCGTTGTGTGTGAACTGGGACTTCACTTCTGGCGGACACTTCGTCGCGCTGCTGGTGGGAATCCTGCTGTCGCTGCGGTTCGGCTCCACGGCCCGGTGGACCCGCATGCGGGTGGCGTTGTTCGTGGTCGGTGTCGCGTTCGGCTACCTGGTGCTGGTGAACACCGGGCTGTCGCTCGTCATGGCGCCGATCGCGGGCGTCATCGGCGCCGTCGTCGCGCACTCGCTAGCGCATTGGTGGCGCGGTCGGCGCACGGTGCCTGAGCAGGTCCTCGCCGCTGTGACGGCCTAGCCGGCGATCGGCATCACCTATGATCGCCGGGTGGCTGACCAGCCCGCGGGCCTCTCAGAAGAAGCGCTGACCGAGGCGGTCAGCGCGGCTAGGCACGCCTTCGATCGCGCCACCGACCTCGAAAGTCTGGCCCGCGCCAAGACCGAGCACCTCGGCGACCGCTCGCCGGTCGCGCTGGCTCGCCAGGCGCTCGGCACGCTCCCCAAGGCGGACCGCGCCGACGCCGGCCGACGGGTCAACGTCGCGCGCGGGGAGGTGCAAGAGGCGTATGACCACCGGCTCGCGGCGCTGCGGGCCGAACGCGACGCTGCGGTGCTGGTCGCCGAGCGCATCGATGTGACGCTGCCCTCCACCCGGCAACCGCTCGGGGCGCGCCACCCCATCACGATCCTTGCCGAGCACATTGCGGACACCTTCGTCGCCATGGGCTGGGAACTGGCCGACGGGCCGGAGCTGGAAACCGAGCATTTCAACTTCGATGCGCTCAATTTCCCACCGGACCATCCGGCCCGCAGCGACCAGGACACCTTTCACGTCGCTCCGGAGGGGTCAAGGCAGGTGCTGCGCACTCACACGTCCCCGGTTCAGATCCGGGCTCTGCTCGAGCGCGATCTGCCGGTGTACATCATCTCGATCGGGCGCACGTTCCGCACCGACGAACTCGATGCCACGCATACACCGGTTTTCCACCAGGTCGAGGGCCTTGCCGTGGACTGCGGTCTGACGATGGCGCACCTGCGCGGCACGCTCGACGCGTTCGCCCGGGCCGAGTTCGGTCCGCAGGCCCGCACCCGATTCCGGCCACACTTCTTCCCGTTCACCGAACCGTCGGCCGAGTTCGACGTTTGGTTCGCCGGCAAAAAGGGCGGACCCGGCTGGGTGGAGTGGGGCGGCTGCGGCATGGTCCACCCGAATGTATTGCGCGCCTGCGGGATCGACCCCGGTGTGTATTCCGGCTTTGCTTTCGGGATGGGGCTGGAGCGGACGTTGCAGTTCCGCAACGGCATTCCGGACATGCGCGACATGGTCGAGGGCGACATCCGCTTCTCGCTGCCGTTCGGGGTAGGGGCCTGATGCGGGTTCCGTACAGCTGGCTGCGCGAAGTCGTGCAAGCCGGAGCCCCGGGCTGGGACGTAACGGCTGATGAGTTGGAACAGACGCTGATCCGCATCGGTCACGAAGTAGAAGAGGTGATTTCCGCCGGCCCGGTCGCCGGACCGCTGATCGTCGGGCGGGTAGCCGGCATCGACGAGCTCACAGAGTTCAAGAAACCGATTCGTGCGGTGAAGGTCGACGTCGGCGAGCCACAGCCCCGTGACATCGTTTGCGGTGCAGCCAATTTCAATGCGGGTGACCTGGTGGTGGTGGCGTTGCCCGGCACCGTGCTGCCCGGCGATTTCACGATCGCGGCGCGCAAGACGTACGGCCGCACCTCGGACGGGATGATCTGCTCGGCGGCCGAGCTCAATCTCGGGGTCGACCATTCCGGCATCCTCGTGCTGCCGCAGGGCACCGCTGCGCCGGGCGATGACGCGGCGCCCGTCCTCGGCCTCGACGACGTGGTGTTTCACTTCGCGATCACGCCCGACCGCGGCTACTGCCTCTCGGTTCGCGGGCTGGCACGGGAGATCGCGTGTGCGTACGATCTCAATTTCGTCGATCCCGCGGACGTGCCGCCCCTGCACGCCGACGGCGAGGCGTGGCCGTTGGCGGTCGATTCCGGCACCGGTGTCCGTCGGTTCGCGCTCCGTCCGGTCAGTGGCATCGATCCGGCCGCGGTATCGCCGTGGTGGATTCAGCGCCGGCTTCTGCTGTCCGGCATGCGGCCGATCTCGCCGGCCGTCGACGTGACGAACTATGTGATGCTCGAGCTCGGGCATCCCATGCACGCTCATGACCGGAGCAGAATCACCGGTGGCTTGCGGGTGCGCTTGGCGAAGCCGGGGGAGATCGTCGCCACGCTCGACGGCATTGAGCGGCAACTGCATTCGGGCGACGTGCTGATCGTCGACGATGTTGCAACCGCGGCGATCGCCGGGGTGATGGGCGCCGGCGCCACCGAGATGCGCGAAGACTCCACCGATGTGCTGCTCGAGGCGGCCGTATGGGATCCGGCCGCGGTGTCGCGCACGCAGCGACGCCTGCACCTGACCAGCGAGTCCGGCCGGCGCTACGAGCGTTCCGTCGACCCGGCAATCTCCGTCCGCGCGCTCGACCGGGCGTCCGCGCTGCTGGCCGGGATCGCCGGTGGCGCAATCGAACCCACGCTCACGGACTGGCGGGGGGACCCGCCCCGCGATGCCTGGGCAATGCCGCCGATTGCCATTGCGCCCGATCTCCCGAACCGCACTGCGGGCGTGCGATACCCGGACGGCACCACGCGGCGGCGACTGGAGCAGGTCGGCGCCGTCGTCGCCGGCGACGGAACGTTGACCGTGACGCCGCCGAGCTGGCGACCGGACCTGCTGCAGCCGGCCGACCTCGTCGAGGAGGTGCTGCGGCTGGAGGGTCTGGAGTCGATTCCGTCGGTCTTGCCGTTGGCGCCGCCCGGCCGCGGCCTGACGTCCGTACAGAGGCGACGTCGCGCTGTCAGCAAGTCGCTGGCGTTGTCCGGCTATGTCGAGGTGCTGCCGTCGCCGTTTCTGCCTGCGGGCGTGTTCGATTCATGGCATTTGCCGGACGACGATCCGCGCCGGACCACGATGAAAGTGCTGAACCCGCTGGAGGCTGACCGGCCGGAGCTGGCCACGACGTTGCTGCCGGGGCTACTGGAAGCCCTGAGCCGCAATGTTTCTCGCGGCGCTGCAGATGTGTCGCTGTTCGCGATCGAACAGGTGGTGCAGGCGACGGATCGCACGCGGGCGGTCGAGCCGGTGCCGGTGGATCGCCGCCCGACCGCCGAGGAGATCGTGGCGCTCGACGAGTCGCTACCGCGTCAGCCGCAGCGCGTCGCGGCCGTCATGACCGGGCTGCGGGAGCCACGCGGGCCGTGGGGGCCGGGCCGGGCGGTGGAAGCGGCTGACGCGTTCGAGGTGGTGCGCACTGTGGCGCGGGCCTGCGGAGTGGAGTTGAGGCTGCGGGCAGCGCAGTACCTGCCGTGGCATCCCGGTCGCTGCGCGGAGGTCGTTCTCGGCGACACGGTGATCGGGCATGCGGGGCAGCTGCATCCCGGGGTCATCGAGCGCACCGGCTCGCCGAAGGGCACCTGTGCGGTGGAACTCGACCTCGACGCGATTCCGATCACCGAAACGTTGCCCGCACCGACGGTGTCGCCGTTCCCGGCGGTATTCCAGGACGTCAGCCTCGTGGTCGCCGACGACGTCGGAGCACAGGCGGTGATCGACGCCGTTCGCGAGGGCGCCGGCGAACTGCTCGAGGACATCCAGTTGTTCGACGTGTACACCGGCCCGCAGGTGGGCGAGGGGCGCAAGTCCGTGGCGCTGGCGTTGCGGTTCCGTGCGGCGGATCGCACGCTGACCGAAGACGAGGCGTCCGCGGCCCGCGACGCGGCCGTGCGGCGAGCGGGCGTTCGCGTCGGCGCGGTCCAGCGGGCCTAGCATTATTCATTTGCATCATGCTGCATAACCATGCAGGATTGTTGTTCATGACGACGGTCGCGGTGGCGGGCGCCAGCGGGTACGCCGGCGGTGAGATCCTGCGGCTGCTGCTCGGCCACCCAGCCTATGCAGACGGCCGGCTGACCATCGGCGCGCTCACCGGGGCGACGAGCGCGGGCAGCACGCTGTCCGAGCATCACCCACATCTTCTGCCGTTGGCATCGCGGGTGCTGGAGGCCACCGAGCCGCGGGTGTTGTCCGGGCACGACGTCGTGTTCCTGGCGCTGCCGCACGGCCACTCCGCCGTGCTGGCCGAACAGCTGGACCCCGACACGCTGGTCATCGACTGCGGTGCCGACTTCCGCCTTTCCGAAGCAGAAGCCTGGGAGAAGTTCTACGGCTCGCCGCACGCCGGCAGCTGGCCGTACGGACTGCCTGAACTTCCGGGCAACCGCGACCGGTTGCGCGGAGCCCACCGTATCGCGGTTCCGGGGTGTTACCCGACCGCCGCCCTCCTCGCGCTGCTGCCGGCCGTCGCCGAGAACCTGATCGAGCCCGTCGTGACCGTCGTGGCGGTCAGCGGAACCTCGGGTGCCGGGCGCACCGCCAAACCTGACCTGCTCGGCTCCGAGGTGATCGGCTCGGCTCGCGCCTACAACGTCGGCGGTGTCCACCGGCACACCCCCGAGATCGTCCAGGGCCTGCAGTTGCTGACCGACCGCACGGTGCACGTCTCGTTCACTCCGGTGCTGATCCCGATGTCCCGGGGCATTCTCGCGACCTGCACCGCGCGCACGGCTACCCCGCTTCCGCGACTGCGTGAAGCCTACGAAAAAGCTTATGCCTCCGAGCACTTCGTGCATCTGCTGCCCGAGAGCCAGCTTCCGCGTACAGGTGCGGTGGTGGGCAGCAACGCCGCGCACGTCGCCATCGCGGTCGACGAGGACGCAGGAACGTTCGTCGCGCTCTGCGCGATCGACAACCTCGTCAAGGGAACCGGCGGCGCCGCGGTGCAGTCGATGAATCTCGCTTTGGGATGGCCGGAGGGCGAAGGACTTTCAGTCGTGGGGGTGGCGCCGTGACCAACGTGGCGCAGAACCGGCTGGTGCGCACGCAGGGCGTTACCGCTCCCGCGGGGTTTCGTGCGGCCGGGATTGCCGCGGGCATCAAGGCATCCGGCGCGCTGGATATGGCGTTGGTGTTCAACGAAGGCCCCGACTATCACGCCGCCGGCGTGTTCACCCGGAACAAGGTCAAGGCGGCCCCCGTGCTGTGGACCCAGCAGGTGATGACAAGCGGGCACCTGCGCGCCGTGATCCTCAACTCCGGCGGCGCCAACGCGTGCACCGGGCCGGGCGGCTTCCAGGACACCCATGCGACGGCAGAAGCTGTGGCCGAGGCGTTGTCCGACTGGGGCACCGAGACGGGAGCGATCGAGGTGGCAGTCTGCTCTACCGGGTTAATCGGCGACCGGCTGCCGATGGACAAGGTGCTGCAGGGCGTGCGCGACGTCGTCCACGAGCTTGCGGGCGGTCTCTCCGGCGGCGAAGAGGCAGCGCGCGCGATCATGACCACCGACACCGTGCCCAAACAGGCCGCGCTGCACCACAGCGGCAATTGGACCGTCGGCGGGATGGCGAAAGGCGCGGGCATGCTGGCGCCGTCTCTCGCCACCATGCTGTGCGTGCTCACCACCGACGCCGTCGCCGACGCCCGCGCGCTCGACACTGCACTGCGCCGGGCCACGGCACTCACCTTCGACCGGCTCGATGTCGACGGCAGCTGTTCGACCAATGACACGATCCTGCTGCTGTCTTCTGGTGCCAGCGAAATCACGCCGGCCCAAAGCGATCTGGACGAAGCAATGCTGCAGATGTGCGACGACCTCGTCACGCAATTGCAGGCCGACGCCGAGGGCGTCACAAAGCGGGTCAGCATCACCGTCACCGGTGCGGCCAGCGAGCAAGACGCGGTGACGGCAGCGCGGGTGATCGCCCGCGACAGCCTGGTCAAAACCGCCCTGTTCGGCTCCGACCCGAACTGGGGCCGGGTGGTCGCCGCGGTCGGGATGGCACCCGTGCAGCTGGAGCCAGGCCGGATCACGGTGTCGTTCAATGGTTTTCCCGTCTGCGTCGACGGAGTCGGCGTGCCCGGCGCGCGGCAGGTGGACCTCGGCGGCGCCGACATCGACGTGACCGTCGACCTGGGTGTCGGCGTCGAGCAAGCGTCGGTGCGCACCACCGATCTGTCCCATGCCTACGTCGAAGAGAATTCGGCCTACAGCTCATGAGCACGGTCGCCCTCACCGCCCAGGCCAAGGCGCAGGTCCTTGCTGAGGCACTGCCGTGGCTGAAGTCGCTGAACGACAAGATCGTCGTGGTCAAGTACGGCGGCAACGCGATGGTCGACGGCACGTTGCGGCAGGCGTTCGCCGCCGACATGGTCTTCCTGCGCAACTGCGGCATCCACCCGGTCGTCGTGCACGGTGGCGGCCCGCAGATCACCGCGATGCTGAAACGGCTCGGCATCGCAGGCGATTTCAAGGCCGGCTTCCGGGTCACCACCCCAGAGGTGCTCGACATCGCGCGGATGGTGCTGTTCGGGCAGGTCGGCCGCGAGCTCGTCAACCAGATCAACGCTCACGGGCCGTACGCAGTCGGGATCACCGGCGAGGACGCCCACCTGTTCACGGCGGTGCGGCGCAGTGTGACCGTCGACGGTATCGACACGGACATCGGATTGGTGGGCGACGTGGCCTCCGTCAACACGGCGGCCGTGCTGGACCTCATTGCGGCAGGGCGGATTCCAGTGGTGTCGTCCATCGCGCCCGACGCCGACGGCGTCGTCCACAACATCAACGCCGACACCGCGGCGGCTGCGCTCGCCGAGGCTCTGGCCGCCGAGAAGCTGCTGATGCTGACCGACGTCGAAGGTCTTTACACGCGCTGGCCGGAGCGGGACTCGTTCGTGAACGAAATCGACACGCAGACATTGGCCGAGCTGCTGCCGTCGCTGGATGCCGGCATGGTGCCGAAGGCGGAGGCGTGCTTGCGCGCGGTCGCCGCGGGGGTGCCCAGCGCGCACGTGATCGACGGCCGCGTCGACCACTGCGTGTTGGTCGAACTGCTCACCGACGCCGGCACGGGAACGAAGGTGGTAAAGCCGTGACATCTCTTCACGAGCGCTGGTCGGCGGTGATGATGGACAACTACGGCACTCCGCCGCTTGCCCTGGCCAGTGGCGACGGCGCCGTTGTCACCGACGTCGACGGCAACCGTTACCTCGACCTCCTGGGCGGGATCGCGGTGAACGTCCTCGGTCACCGTCATCCCGCGGTCACCGAGGCGGTGACGCGCCAACTGAACACGCTCGGCCACACATCAAACCTCTACATGCACGAGCCGGGAATTGTGCTGGCGGAGAAGCTGGTCGGGCTGCTCGGCGCAGACGCCGAGACCCGGGTGTTCTTCTGCAACTCCGGAGCCGAGGCCAACGAGGTCGCATTCAAGCTGTCGCGTCTCACCGGCCGCACGAAACTCGTTGCAGCACAAGAAGCTTTTCACGGTCGCACCATGGCGGCGCTGGCACTGACCGGCCAGCCGAGCAAGCAGGCGCCGTTCGAGCCGCTGCCGGGCTACGTGACACACATACCGTACGGCGACGTCGACGCGCTGGCCGATGCCGTCACCGACGAGACCGCCGCGGTGTTCCTCGAGCCGATCATGGGCGAGAGCGGTGTCATCGTCCCGCCGCCGGGCTATCTCGTTGCCGCGCGGGAGATCACAGCGCGCCACGGCGCCCTGCTGGTGCTCGACGAGGTGCAGACCGGAATGGGCCGCACCGGCGTGTTCTTCGCTCATCAGCACGACGGCGTCACACCCGACGTCGTCACGATGGCCAAAGGTCTCGGCGGGGGCTTACCCATCGGCGCGTGTCTGGCAATCGGTCCGGCCGCAAGGCTGATGACACCCGGACTGCACGGCAGCACATTCGGCGGCAACCCGGTGTGCGCGGCGGCGGCACTGGCGGTGCTGCAGACGATCACCGAGCAGGACCTGGCCGGCCGCGCGGGTGTGCTCGGCAAGACGCTCTCCCACGGGATCGAGTCGCTGGGCCATCCGCTGATCGATCACGTCCGCGGGCGGGGCCTGCTGCGCGGCGTCGTGCTGACGGCGCCGGTGGCCAAGCCCGCCGAGGCGGCCGCGCGCGCCGCTGGTTTCCTGATCAACGCGCCTGCGCCGAACATCATCCGGCTGGCACCGCCGCTGATCATCACCGAACCCCAGATCGAGGAGTTCCTGACCGCGTTGCCGGCTGTTCTCGACAAGGCGCGCACGTGAAGCACTTCCTGCGCGACGACGATCTCACCCCGGCGGAGCAGGCCGAGGTGCTGGGACTGGCCGCCGACCTCAAGAAGGACCCGTTCAGTCTCCGGGTTCTCGACGGTCCGCGCGGTGTTGCGGTGATCTTCGACAAGAACTCCACCCGCACCAGGTTCTCGTTCGAACTCGGCATCGCCCAACTCGGCGGGCACGCGGTGGTGGTGGACGGCCGCAGCACCCAGCTGGGCCGTGACGAGACGCTGGAAGACACCGCACGCGTGCTGTCGCGCTACGTCGACGCCATTGTCTGGCGCACCTACGGCCAGGACCGCCTGACTGCGATGGCGTCCGCGGCGACGGTGCCGGTGATCAACGCGCTGTCCGACGACTTCCACCCGTGCCAGGTGCTGGCCGATCTGCAGACGATCGCCGAACGCAAGGGTCGCCTGCGCGGCCTCCGGCTGTCTTACTTCGGCGATGGCGCCAACAACATGGCGCATTCACTGCTGCTGGGTGGCGCTACCGCCGGTGTCGACGTCACCATCGCGGCGCCAACGGGGTTCGCGCCGCATCCCGACTTCGTGGCCGCCGCGCAAGAACGAGCCCGTGACACCGGCGCGACGATCCAGGTGACATCAGACGCGGCGGCGGCTGCCGAGGGTGCCGACGTGTTGGTCACCGACACCTGGACATCGATGGGCCAGGAGGGCGACGGGCTGGACCGGGTCGAGCCGTTCGTGCCGTTCCGGGTCGACAGCCGGCTGCTGGACTACGCGGACGCCGATGCCGTTGTGCTGCACTGCCTTCCGGCGCACCGGGGTGACGAGATCACCGACGACGTCATGGACGGCCCGCACAGCGCGGTATGGGACGAGGCGGAGAACCGGCTGCATGCGCAGAAGGCGTTGCTGGTCTGGCTTTTGGAGCGGGTCCCATGACCGCGGGCAAGGCTCCGGAACTCAGCGGCACCCGCGCCGCCCGGCAGGCGCGCATCGTCGCGATCCTGTCGTCGCGGGCGGTGCGCAGCCAAACGGAGCTCGCGGCTGCACTAGCCGAAGAGGGCATCGAGACTACCCAGGCCACGCTCTCGCGTGATCTCGAGGAGCTCGGTGCGGTCAAGCTGCGGGGCGCCGACGGCGGGGCCGGCGCGTACGTCGTCCCTGAGGACGGCAGTCCAGTGCGCGGCGTTGCGGGCGGCACAGAACGGCTTTCGCGGCTAATGGGCGAGCTGCTGGTATCCAGCGACGCCAGCGCCAACCTCGCGGTGTTGCGGACTCCGCCCGGCGCTGCGCATTACCTGGCGCTGGCCATCGACCGCGCCGCGCTGCCGTATGTCGTCGGCACCGTCGCCGGCGACGACACGATACTGGTGGTCGCGCGTGACCCGATGACGGGCGCCGAGCTGGCCACCCGACTCGACGAACTGCGTTAATCGGCAAGGAGATTGGTGATGTCTGATCGCGTCATCCTGGCGTACTCCGGCGGCTTGGACACGTCGGTGGCGATCAGCTGGATCGGGAAAGAGACCGGCCGCGAGGTGGTGGCGGTGGCCATCGACCTCGGCCAGGGCGGCGAGGACATGGATCTGGTGCGCCAACGTGCCCTCGACTGCGGTGCGGTCGAGGCCGTGGTCGTCGACGCGCGCGACGAGTTCGCCGACGAGTACTGCCTGCCGACGATTAGGTCCAATGGCCTGTACATGGACCGCTACCCGCTGGTGTCGGCGATCAGCCGGCCGCTGATCGCCAAGCACCTGGTGGCGGCGGCCCGGGAGTACGGTGGCAGCACTGTCGCGCACGGCTGCACGGGCAAGGGCAACGACCAGGTCCGATTCGAGGTCGGGTTCGCCTCGCTGGCACCCGATCTCGAGGTGTTGGCCCCGGTTCGCGACTACGCCTGGACTCGAGAGAAGGCGATCGCGTTCGCCGAGGAGAACGCGATACCGATCACCGTGACCAAGCGGTCGCCGTTCTCGATCGACCAGAACGTGTGGGGCCGGGCGGTGGAAACCGGTTTCCTCGAACACCTCTGGAACGCGCCGACCAAGGACGTCTACGACTACACCGAAGACCCGACGGTGAACTGGTCGACACCGGACGAGGTGATCGTCGGCTTCGAGCAGGGTGTGCCGGTGTCGATCGACGGCCGCAAGGTGACGGTGCTGCAGGCGATCGAGGAGCTGAACCGGCGCGCCGGCGCGCAGGGCATCGGCCGACTCGACCTCGTCGAGGACCGGCTCGTCGGCATCAAGAGCCGCGAGATCTACGAGGCGCCGGGCGCGATGGTGCTGATCACCGCGCACACGGAGCTCGAGCACGTCACGCTGGAGCGGGATCTCGGCCGATTCAAGCGGACGACCGACCAGCGCTGGGCCGAGCTGGTGTACGACGGTCTCTGGTACTCGCCGCTGAAGTCGGCGCTCGAGGCGTTCGTCGCAAAGACGCAGGAGCACGTCACCGGTGAGATCCGAATGGTGTTGCATGGCGGGCACATTGCCGTCAATGGGCGACGCAGCCACGAGTCCCTCTACGACTTCAACCTCGCCACTTACGACGAGGGCGACACGTTCGACCAGTCGGCCGCAAGGGGATTCGTCCACGTGCACGGGCTGTCGTCGAAGATCGCCGCACGCCGGGATCTCGAGCGGTGAGCGCCGAGAGTGCAATCAGCGACGCGACACGCCGCGGCGGCCTCGTCAGGTTCACGGTCGGCGGCTGAAGGCGGCGGGACGTGAGCACCAACGAGGGCGCGCTGTGGGGCGGGCGGTTCGCAGAAGGGCCGTCGCCGGCGCTGGCCGCATTGAGCAAGTCGACGCACTTCGACTGGGTGCTTGCCCCGTACGACATCGCTGCCTCGAAGGCGCACGCGCGCGTGCTGTTTCGGGCTGGGCTGCTCACCGCCGAGCAACGCGACGGCCTGCTGGCCGGACTCGACAGCCTGGCCGAGGATGTGGCCTCGGCAAGCTTCGGCCCGGTTGCCACCGACGAGGACGTCCACGGCGCGCTGGAACGCGGGCTCATCGAACGCGTCGGTGACGACCTCGGTGGCCGGCTCCGGGCCGGCCGGTCGCGAAACGACCAGATCGCGACGCTGTTTCGGATGTGGCTGCGAGATGCGTTGCGACGGGTCGGCGCCGGCGTCCTAGAGGTGGTAGGCGCGCTGGCGACCCAGGCGGTTGCCCACCCGAGTGCGATCATGCCCGGCAAGACCCACCTGCAGTCGGCGCAACCGGTGCTGCTGGCACATCAGCTCCTGGCCTATGCACATCCACTGCTGCGCGACGTCGAGCGCATCCTCGACTGTGACAAGCGTGCGGCCGTGTCGCCGTACGGGTCCGGTGCGCTGGCGGGATCATCGCTGGGCCTGGATCCCGATGCCATCGCCGAAGACCTGGGATTCGCAGCGGCAGCGGAGAATTCGATCGACGCCACGTCGGCACGCGACTTCGCCGCCGAGGCCGCGTTCGTGCTGGCGATGGTCGGCGTCGACCTCTCCCGCCTGGCCGAGGACGTCATTCTCTGGAGCACAACGGAATTCGGCTACGTGACCCTGCACGACTCGTGGTCGACCGGCAGCTCGATCATGCCGCAGAAGAAGAACCCCGACATCGCCGAGCTGACCCGCGGGAAGTCGGGCCGGTTGATCGGCAACCTCACCGGGCTCCTGGCCACCTTGAAGGCCCAGCCGCTGGCGTACAACCGCGACCTTCAGGAAGACAAGGAGCCGCTGTTCGACTCGGTGGCTCAACTCGAACTGCTGCTGCCGGCGATGGCGGGGCTCGTCTCGACACTGCGGTTCGACACTGCGCGGATGGCCCAGCTCGCACCCGCCGGCTACACGCTGGCCACTGATGTCGCGGAGTGGCTGGTGCGCCAAGGGATTCCGTTCCGGGTGGCGCACGAAGCCGCCGGCGCGGCCGTCCGTGCCGCCGAGGCGCGCGGGGTCGGCCTCGAGAGCCTCACCGATGAGGAGCTGGCCGATGCGCACCCCAACCTGACGCCGAAGGTCCGCGAGGTGCTGACGGTCGAGGGCTCGGTGTCCTCCCGTACCGCACGCGGCGGTACCGCGCCGGCGCAAGTCGCGCGACAGCTTGCGGCGGTGCGGGATACGGCGGACCAACTGCGGGCGGCGCTGTGCAGATGATCGCGGGGTGACGACGCGCCACCCCGGTGTCCTGGTCGCGATGATCAACGCGGTCAACCGGCTCACCGTGATCGTGCGCAACCCGGGTGGTTCCTATGAAGCCGGCATGCTCGCCACGAAAACCGACTGAGTCAATCCTCGGCCGCGGCGAGCCAGGCCGCCTCGAGCTCTTCCTTAAGGCCAGTCACCTCGATCAATTCGGCGTTCAGCGCACCGAGACGTACATGGTCGTGCGCCGCCGCCGCCATCTCCTCGTGCAACTCGGCGATCCGCTGCTCGGCCTTGTCGAGCTGATTCTCGATGCGCGCCAGCTCTTTTCCCCTGCGCCGGGCCAGCGCGGCCGCAGACTCACCCCGGCTCGCATCGCTCGATTTCTTTTCCGCCGGAGACTCCGCCCGCGCGGCCAGATACTGCTCGATGCCGCCCGGCAGCAGGTCGCACCGGCCGTCTCCGGATAGCGCGTAGGTGACGTCGGTGACCCTTTCGAGGAAGTAGCGGTCGTGCGTGACGACGATCAGCGTGCCCGGCCATCCGTCGAGGTAGTCCTCGATGGCCGTGAGCGTGTCGATGTCGAGGCGATGTCGAGGTCGTTGGTGGGCTCGTCGAGGAGCAGCACGTTCGGTTCGTCGAGCAGCAGCCGCAGGAACTGCAGACGCCGGCGTTCGCCGCCGGACAGGTCAGCCAGCCGTGCCGTCAACTTGTCGCCGGTGAAGCCGAAGTCCTCAAGCAGGGTCGCGGCGCTGATCTCGCGGCCGCCGGCGAGTCGGGCGATCCGGCGCTGGTCTTCGACCGCATCGAGCACCCGGTCATTGCCGTCAAGTTCGCTGCGCCGCTGACTCAGATAGCCGATGCGCAACGTCCGCCACGTTTCACGGTGCCGGCAGAAGGCGCGAGTTCGCCTGCGAGAAGGCGCAACACCGATGTCTTGCCGGTGCCGTTGACCCCGGCAAGGCCGATGCGCGCGCCCGGGCCGATCGACCAGTCGACGTCGTCGAGGATGCAGCGGCTGCCGACCTCGAGGCGCACGCCGTGCAGGTCGAACACGTCCTTGCCGAGCCTGCTGGTCGCAAACTGTTGCAGCTCAAGCGAATCGCGTGCGGGGGGTTCGTCGGCGATCAGCGCGTTGGCCGCCTGGATCCGGAACTTGGGCTTGGACGTGCGGGCGGGCGGGCCCCGGCGCAACCACGCGAGCTCCTTGCGCATCAGGTTGCGCCGACGGGCCGCGGCGCCGGCAGCCAGCCGCATCCGCTCCGCGCGGGCGAGAACATAGGCCGCGTAGCCGCCGTCGTAGCTGTCGACCTGGCCACCGTGCACGCCGCCGCGCACCTCCCACATCCGCGTGCACACCGAGTCGAGGAACCAGCGGTCATGGCTCACCACCACCAGCGCCTGCTCACGCCGCGCACGGAGGTGACCCACCAGCCAGCCGATCGCCTCGACGTCGAGGTGGTTGGTCGGCTCGTCGAGCATCAACACGTCGTGCCCGGAAAGAAGCACCGACACCAGCGCCACACGGCGTCGTTCGCCAGCCGACAACGTGGCCACGCCGGCGTCCAGCGGCACCCCCGCCAGCAGGTGCTGCACCACCGCCCGAATGATGGGTTCGCGGGCCCACACATGGTCAGGCTGCCCGGCGACGATCAGGTCGCGCACGGTGGCGTCGCCGCCGAAGTCGTCGGCCTGCCCGAGGTAGCCGACCGACAGGCCCGCGGTGTGGGTCACCCGTCCCCGATCGGGGGAGCGCACCCCTGCCAACGTCGTGAGCAGCGTCGTCTTTCCGTCCCCGTTGCGCCCGACCACTCCGATCGCGTCGCCCTCGTCCACGCCCAGGCTGACCGCGTCGAGCAACGTCCGGGTCCCGTAGGCGACTCCGATCCGCTCCGCGTTGATCAGGTTGGCCATCGCTCGCCGATGATATGGCGCGACGTGCCAGAATGACGGCGGCAAACTGGGGGACTCAAGGGCGGAGGCAAGCGGCAGATGGTGGACTTATCACCAATCACGAGGCCGGTCGGACGCCTGATCGCCACCGCGCAGAACGGGCTCGAAGTGATCAGGTACGGCGGCCTGGAGACCGGCAGCTTGCCGTCGCCGTTCCAGATCGTCGAGAGCACCCCGATGTACCGGCTGCGACGGTACTTTCCGCCGGACAACCGCAACGGGCAGACACCGGTCGGGCCGCCAGTTCTGATGGTGCATCCGATGATGATGTCGGCCGACATGTGGGACGTCACCCGCGAGGACGGCGCCGTCGGGATCCTGCACACTGCAGGCATCGACCCGTGGGTCATCGACTTCGGGTCGCCCGACCGCGTCGAAGGCGGCATGGACCGCACCCTGGCTGACCACATCGTCGCGGTGAGCGAGGCCATCGACACCGTGAAAAAGGCCACCGGCCAGGACATTCACCTGGCCGGCTACTCGCAGGGCGGAATGTGGGCGTACCAGACCGCCGCCTACCGCCGGTCGCGCGACCTGGCCAGCGTGATCGCGTTCGGGTCACCCGTCGACACGCTCGCGGCGTTGCCGATGGGGCTGCCACCGAACATGGCGCCCGCCGCCGCCGAGTTCATGGCCGACCATGTGTTCAGCCACATCGACATCCCAAGTTGGTTGGCGCGCACCGGCTTTCAGCTGATGGACCCGATCAAGACGGCCAAGGCCCGGGTCGACTTCCTGCGTCAGCTGCACGACCGCGAAGCCCTTCTGCCGCGCGAGCAGCAACGCCGGTTCCTCGAGCGCGAGGGATGGATCGCCTGGGGCGGCCCGGCGATCTCCGAGCTGCTCAAGCAGTTCATCGCCCACAATCGGATGATGACCGGCGGCTTCTCGATTCACGGCGAGCTCGTCACCCTCACCGACATCGACGTCCCGATCCTCGCCGTGGTCGGCGAGGTCGACGACATCGGCCAGCCGGCGGCCGTGCGCGGCATTCAGCGCGCCGCCCCCAACGCCGACGTCTACGAATACCTCATCCGCAGTGGGCATTTCGGCCTCGTTGTCGGGTCGAAGGCGGCGACGCAGACATGGCCGACGGTGGCCGCCTGGGTGAAATGGCTGTCCGGCGAGGGCGACATGCCCGATGGCATCGGCCGGATGTCCCCGCAGCCCGCCGAACACACGGAGAGTGGCGTCCCGTTGGCCTCGCGCATCGCACACGGCGCCGGGGTGGTCTCCGAAGTCGCTTTCGACCTGGCGCGCGCGGCCGGCACCGCGGTCGTCACGGCCAACAAGTCGGTGAGGACGCTGGCCATCGAGACCGCCCGCACACTGCCGCGGCTTGCCCGCCTCGG
Source organism: Candidatus Sericytochromatia bacterium (assembly GCA_050262635.1). Lineage (GTDB taxonomy): Bacteria > Actinomycetota > Actinomycetes > Mycobacteriales > Mycobacteriaceae > Mycobacterium. The sequence continues at coordinate 32,089 of JBLNEK010000117.1, forward strand.
GCAGATCAACGAGCACACGCGTATCTCGCTTGGGCGCATCATGTCCGAGCAGGCGGCCAATGCGCCCGGCGGTGAATGCCTGCTTTTCGACGGGCGCGTACACACCTACGAGGCCGTCGACACCCGCATCAACAACGTGGTGCGCGGGCTGATCAAGGTCGGAGTGCGGCAGGGCGATCGTGTCGGACTGCTGATGGAGACCAGGCCGAGCGCACTGGTCGCCATCGCCGCGCTGTCGCGGCTGGGCGCTGTCGCGGTGCTGATGCCACCGGACGCGGATCTCGCCGTAGCGGCCCGACTCGGCGGTGTCCGCGAGATCATCACCGACCCCACCAACCTGAAGGCGGCCCGCCGGCTGTCGCTGCAGGTCCTGGTGCTTGGCGGTGGCGAGACCCGTGACCTGCATCTGCTGCCCAGCGACGAGGACGTCATCGACATGGAGCAGATCGACCCGGACGAGGTCGAGCTGCCCGGCTGGTACCGGCCCAACCCCGGGCTGGCCAAGGACATCGCGTTCGTCGCGTTCACCCAGGTCGGCGGCGAACTGGTGGCGCGGCAGATCACCAACTACCGGTGGGCGGTGTCTGCTTTCGGGACGGCGTCGACGGCCGCGCTGGGTCGGCGCGACACCGTGTACTGCCTGACCCCGTTGCACCACCCGTCCGGTCTGCTGGTCAGCCTCGGTGGCGCCGTGGTCGGAGGCTCCCGCATTGCGCTGTCGCGGGGGCTGCGGCCCGACCGGTTCGTGCAGGAGATGCGCCAGTACGGCGTCTCGGTGGTCACCTACACCTGGGCAATGTTGCGCGAGGTCATGGCTGACCCGGGCTTCGACCTCAGGGGCCACCACCCGGTCCGGCTGTTCATCGGCTCCGGTATGCCGACCGGATTGTGGCAGCGCGTCGTCGACGAGTTCTCGCCTGCGCATGTCGTCGAGTTCTTCGCCACCACCGACGGCCAGGCCGTGCTTGCCAACGTGACGGGCGCCAAAATCGGCAGCGAGGGCAGGCCGCTGCCCGGTGCAGCCGACGTCGAACTCGCCGCATACGACCCGGACAATGACCTCATCCTCGAAGACGACCGCGGGTTCGTGCAGAGAGCCCAGACCGACGAAGTGGGCGTGCTGCTGGCACACCCGCGCGGGCCAGTCGACCCGCAGGCCGCAGTCAAGCGCGGGGTGTTCTCCGCGGGCGACACCTGGATATCCACCGAGTATCTCTTCCGCCGCGACGGCGACGGCGACTTCTGGCTGATGGGCACGCGTGCGTCGGTGATCCGCACCGCCCGTGGGCCCGTCTTCGACGTCCACATCAACGACACGCTGAGCCTGATGCCCGCGGTGGATCTCGCGGTGACATACGGCATCGACGCGGGCGGGCACCAGGTGGCGGTCAGCGCCGTCACGCTGTGCGACGGTGCTGCGCTGTCCGCCGCCGACCTCAGCGAGGCGATGGCCGGCCTCGGCAGCGACCGTCCGGATTTCGTACACGTCGTGCCCGACCTGACCTTGAGCGCGTCATACCGCCCGACGGTCGGGTCGTTGCGCAACGCCGGCATTCCCAAGGCCGGCCGCCACGCGTGGTACCTCGATCCGGAGACGAACCGCTACAAGCGGCTGACCGCTCCAGCTCGCGCCGAGTGGGAACAGACCTCCCAGCGGTAACTTCAGCGACTTCTGTCGCGATGCCTGATCAGAGGGCCGCTGTTAAGCTCCCGTCGGGGTGCAGGAAGTTCGGAGGGATCGCATGAGGCTTGAGCCGACTGGTTTGCGCCGGGCCGCCGCGGCGGCAATTGCCGGCACCGGCGTCGCGGTGGCTGTTGCTCTGGGTCCGGCGGCCGGCGCTGCCCACGCCGACGTTCTCGACGACCTGGCACAGGAGTTCTCCACTGCGGCCGGAGCCGGTCAGGTGTCGACACTGCTGAACCAGTCGCTGAAGCTGCGGGCGGCCGGCGTCAAGCCCACCGGTGCCGAGCTCACGGCCGTTCAGGACGCGTTGAAGTACCGCCCGAACCAGACACCGATGATCGACGCACTCAAGGACATGGTGGCCGGACAGAGCCACCGCCTGGAGCAGGCCCAGGCAGCGAAGAAGGGCGACGTGAGCATCGGCATCAACCAGTACGACCCGAGCAGCCCCGGCGGGATCACTGCCGGACCCGGCGGAATCAACATCGGTGGCGGCGCGTGGACGATCGGGGACGGGCGATCACCCGGCCAGTCCGTCGGGCCTCCGCGCTAGTCGTGACTCAACTCGACGAGAAGCTGCTCAGCATCCTGGTCTGCCCGGCGGACCGCGGGCCGCTGATGTACGTGGACAACGTGCTCTACAACCCGCGGTTACGGCGCTCCTACCGCATCGACGACGGCATCCCGGTTCTGCTGATCGACGAGGCCGCCGACGTCTCGGACGACGTGCACGGCCGGCTCATGGAGCTGGCCAGCCGGGAAGATCGCCGGTGAGATAACGCTGCAGCGTCGGCCCGATCGTCTCGGCGATCTGCTCGACCGGCAGCGACTTGAACGGATCCAGCTCGAGGATGTAGCGGGCCATTATCACACCGACGAGCTGCGACGCCACGTACTGAACCCGGACCTTTCCGGAGCCGGGCGGATTGTCTACGCGCGGGCCGACTTCCGCTGCGATCACCTCTTGCAGGAATGAGCGGATCAGACCTACCTCCGAGCCTGCCAGCAGTGAGCGGATCGTTGCGATGAAGCCCTTGCCCGCATCCGAATCCCACAGCGGCAGCACGAGTTTGGGCAACGTGTAGCCGATCTGCTCGACGGGGGTCTGGCGGATCGGACCGATCACTTCCATCGGGTCGACGGGGACGTGGATTGCCGCGGCGAACAGCTGCTGCTTGGTGCCGTAGTAGTGGTGCACCAGTGCCGGATCGACACCGGCCGCGGCGGCGACCGCACGGATCGATGTCTTGTCGATTCCGTTGCGCGCGAACAGTTCTCGGGCGCTGTCCAGTATCCGGCCACGGGTGTCGGACACACCGGCCGGGCGGCCGGGACGTCGCCGCTGCGCTTCTGTCGTCATCTCACGGGGTCCGCCGTCGGAGAGTCGCAGCCGCCAGGCACAGCGCCAGCAGCGCGGAACCCACCACAACGAGGATGTCGCGCAACGCAATTGCCGTCAGTGCCGGATGCGCTCCGACTTGTTGCAGTGCTTCCAGCGCGTAGCTTGCCGGCATGGCGTTGCTGATCCATTGCAGCCACTCCGGCATCAGCGGCCTCGGCACGATGATGCCGGCCAGCAGTAGCTGCGGCACGATCACCACCGGCATGAACTGCACCGCCTGAAACTCCGTGCGCGCGAACGCACTGCACAACAGGCCCAGCCCGACACCCAGCACCGCGTTCGCGATGGCGATCAGGAACACCCAGACCGGACTGCCGGCGGTGGTGAACCCGAGCAACCAGAACGACACGATGCAGGCCAGCGTCGCCTGCACCGCGGCCGCGATCGAGAAGGCGGTGCCATAGGCCGCAAGCAGGTCGAGCCGCCGCAGGGGAGTGGTGAGGATGCGCTCCAGAGTTGCGGAGCTGCGTTCCCGTTGCATTGTGATCGACGTGATCAGGAACATCACGAACAGGGGAAAGAGGCCGAGCAGGATCAAACACGCGGTGTTGAACGGCGTCGGCGTACCGGGTCGGTGCGGGGCGTTCTGGAACATGAAGTACATCAGCGTGATGATCACGATCGGGATCAGCAGGATCATCGCGAGGCTGCGGTGATCGGCGGCCAGCTGCCGAAGAATTCGCGCGGTGGTGGCGAGGTAGGGCTGGGGGCTCAGCGTGCTGCGGCTGCGGTGGTGCGCCGGATGATGGACAGGAATGCTTCCTCCAGCGATGTGCATCCGGTGTCCTCTCGCAGTTGGTACGGGGTGGTGTGGGCCAGCAGGCGGCCTTCGCGCAGCAGCAGGAGGTCCGCACAGTGGTCGGCTTCGTCCATGACGTGGCTGGACACGATCAGCGTGGTGCCGCGGCGGGCGAGATCTTCGAACTGCTCCCACAAGTCGACTCGCAGCAGGGGGTCCAGTCCCACGGTCGGTTCGTCGAGCACTAGCAGGTCGGGCCGGCTCACCAACGCACACGCCAGCGATGCGCGGGTGCGTTGCCCGCCTGACAGGTTGCCGCAGTGGGTGCCGGCGTGGTCTCTGAGCCCGACCGCCGCGATCGCCTCGTCGGCGGCCGACGCCGGCACCCCGTAGAGGGCGGCGAAGTAGCGCACGTTGTCGATGACACGCAGGTCGTTGTAAAGCGTCGGGTCTTGCGTGACGTAGCCGACCCGGTGGCGAAGCGGAGCCGAGCCGGCGGGATGGCCCAGCACCGTGACGGTGCCGGACGTGACGATCTGGACACCGACCATGCATCGCATCAGGGTGGTTTTGCCGCTGCCGGAGGGACCGAGCAGGCCGGTGATGGTCCCGCGTGCGATGGTGACCGAAAGGTCTTGAATCGCAGGGCGTTTGCCGCGCACGACGGTTAAATGCCTGATGTTGATCGCGGGCGCGGCCCTGTCCCGGAGTAATTCATCGCTCGATGAACTCATCATAGGATGAATATTCCTCCCGGCCGGCACCCGTGTCAATAGGGCGGGCAGAATCGCTGGCGTGGAAGCCGAGCTGCTGGTCGACGATCCGCCGACCGCCGCGCGGCGACTGCTCGGCGCCAGCCTGGTCGCGGAGGGCGTCATCGCCACGATCGTCGAGGTCGAGGCATACGGCGGTCCGCCCGACGGGCCCTGGCCCGACCCCGCTTCCCACTCGTTCCGGGGACCCAACGCCCGCAACGGCGTGATGTTCGGCCAGGCCGGTCGGCTCTACACGTATCGCAGCCACGGCATCCACGTGTGCGCGAACGTGGTGTGCGGTCCGGATGGAACGGCGGCCGCGGTGCTGCTGCGGGCCGCCGTCGTTGACGACGGGCTCGATCTCGCCCGTTCTCGTCGCGGAACGTCGGTGCGCGACCCCGCGCTGGCGCGCGGTCCTGGAAATCTGTGCTCGGCACTGGGCATCACGATGGAGCACTACGGCCTGGATCTGTTCGACCCCACCAGCCCCGTTCGGCTTCGTCTGGGAAGCGCCATCGCCTCGGTACATGGCCCGCGGGTCGGGGTGAGCCAGGCGGCGGACAGGTCGTGGCGGTACTGGCTGGCCGACCGCCCGGAGGTGTCCGCATACCGTCGCAGCCCTCGCGCTCCGGCGCCCGGGGCCAGCAACTAGCTCGAGCTGCGGCCCAGCTGAGACACTTCCTTTATGGGCGGCGCGCGGGAGCGCATGCTCGCGAAATCTCAGTTGACGCAAGGCACCATCTACGTCGGCGGTACTGCTACGTCAGTGCTGGAAGGCGGCAAAGGACCACCGATGGTCCTTCTGCACGGCGGAATCGAATGCGGAAGCGTCGTCTGGACGCCAGTAACGGCGCGGTTGGTCCCCGAATACCGTGTAATCGCGCCCGACCTCCCAGGCCTGGGCGAGTCGACGGTTGCCTCACGAATCGACCTCGATTCGTTTTCTGCTTGGCTGACTGGCATCCTCGCGGAGCTGGGTGCGGTCAAACCGATCCTGGTGGCCCATTCGCTGACAGGCGGCTTGGCCGCCCGCTTTGCCGCAGGGCACGCCCCACAGCTTTCGCGGTTGGTGGTCTACGCGTCCCCAGGAGTCGTTCGGTATCGGACGCCGCTCAGCCTCAGGTATAGGGCAATGCGGTTCGCTGTTCGGCCGACACGACGCAACTTGGAGCGCTTTCAGCGGTTTGCTCTGTTCGACCGTGAATCCGCCAAGGCCCGCGATCCCGGTTGGTTCGACGCCTTTTCCGAGTACTCGTTGGCGCGCGCGCAGGCTGCCAATGTCAGGATCACGCTGGGCCACCTGTTCCGCACGCTTGCAAAGGAGATGCCGAGGGATGAACTGACGCGGATCGGTGTTCCGACCGCACTGGTGTGGGGTCGGCACGACCGGATGGTGCCGTTCCACATGGCGGAGTCAGCATCGGCTCGCTACCACTGGCCCCTGCTGGCCGTGGATGGTGCCGGACACGTTCCACACATCGAACGACCAGAGAAATTCGTCGACGCGCTGCTCGCGGCCTGCGCGGGGTTGTAGCTCCCGCGCGAACATGCGGGAAGATCAAAGCCGTGAGCATCGTCGACGAACTGAACTGGCGTGGCTTGATAGCGCAGTCCACCGATCTCGACGCACTCACGGCCGCAGTGGCCGCGCCTCCCATCACGGTCTACGCCGGCTTCGACCCCACGGCGCCGAGCCTGCATGCGGGGCACCTCGTGCCGCTGCTGACGTTGCGCCGGTTTCAGCAGTTCGGTCACCGCCCGATCGTGCTGGCAGGCGGCGCGACGGGCATGATCGGCGACCCGCGCGACACCGGCGAGCGCGTGCTCAACACCGCCGACACCGTTGCCGAGTGGGCAACCCGGATCCGTGGCCAGCTGGAGCGGTTCGTCCACTTCGACGGGCCGACCGCCGCGATCGTCGAGGACAACCTGGCGTGGACGTCTGAGCTGAGTGCCATCGATTTCCTCCGCGACATCGGCAAGCACTTCTCGGTCAACGTGATGCTGGACCGCGACACCGTCAGGCGCCGGCTCGACGGGGAAGGCATCTCCTACACGGAGTTCAGCTACATGCTGTTACAGGCCAACGACTACGTCGAACTGTTCCGACGCCACCACTGCACATTGCAGATCGGTGGTTCGGACCAGTGGGGCAACATCGTCGCCGGGGTACGGCTGGTGCGTCAGAAGCTGGGCGCGACGGTGCATGCGCTGACGGTTCCGTTGGTGACGGCCGACGACGGCACGAAGTTCGGGAAGTCCACCGGCGGGGGCAATTTGTGGCTCGACCCGGAGATGACAAGCCCGTACGCCTGGTACCAGTACTTCATCAACACCGCCGACGCCGACGTCATCCGATACCTGAACTGGTTCACGTTCGTGTCCGCCGACGAGATTGGGGAGTTGGCGGACGCGACCGCGACCCGGCCGCATGAGCGGGCGGCGCAGCGACGTCTGGCCCGCGAGTTGACCACTCTGGTGCACGGAGAGGCGGCGACGAACGCTGTCGAGCATGCCAGCCAGGCACTATTCGGCCGGGGTGAGCTGTCCCGGCTCGACGAGCCGACGCTCGCTGCCGCGCTCCGCGAGGCTGGCCACAATAATCGGGTCGCCGAGCTCAAGCCGGGCGCCCCCGACGGGATTCTCGACCTGCTGGTGGCCAGCGGGCTGTCGCCGAGTAAGGGGGCGGCGCGCCGGACGATCACCGACGGAGGCGTGTCGGTGAACAACGAGCGGATCGACAGCGAGGACTGGGCGCCGTCGCCGGAGGACTTTCTGTACGGCCGGTGGCTGGTGCTGCGGCGGGGTAAGCGGAATATCGCCGGCGTGGAACGTGTTGAGTGACTCACCGAGTCGAAATCTAAGCCCTAGCAGGGTGTTTGACTCTGGGTTGTCGCTCACGTAACTTAGTGGAGCCGTCGCGACGCGGCCAGTCCGCCGAGCGCGATGGCATCCCAGAGGGACAGCCATTTCGGTGGCTTCCTCGTCGTCCGTACGACTAGCACGCGGCCCAAGTGCCGCGGGTTGGACGCGCGGCCGGCACGGGTGTGTTGTTTGAGAACTCAATAGTGTGTTTGGTGGTTTTTGTTTGTTGTTTTTGTTTTTTGCCATGCTCTGGCGTCCCCGTGTTGGGGTGTGGCGGTTTTTGTCAGGTTTCTCTTGACTTGGCTTGGTTTCCTTTTTCCTGTTTGTTGGGAGGGGGAGGATGGTTTTTGTTTGGAGAGTTTGATCCTGGCTCAGGACGAACGCTGGCGGCGTGCTTAACACATGCAAGTCGAACGGAAAGGCCCCTTTGGGGGTGCTCGAGTGGCGAA
>JBLNEK010000118.1:0-2647 GCA_050262635.1 Candidatus Sericytochromatia bacterium
GCCGAGCCGGTGCGCGGCCATCACGAGAATCTGCTTGCGCAGCAACGATGCTGCCTCGTTGACCGCCCCGGCCGTCATCGGGGCGCTGCGGCTGCCCTGAGTTCCGGCGCCGTACGGTGTCACTGCGGTGTCGCCCTGGATCGTGGCAACGTCGTCGATGTCTGCACCGATCGCGTCGGCGGTCAGCTGCACGACCGTGGTCTCGATGCTGTTGCCGCTGGAGCCGCCGTTGACGTATACGTTGATCTTCCCGGTCGGCTCGACGCGGATCGTGGCACCCTCGGTGGCCAGGTAGCCGGTCGCCGCGCCGGTCGGCTCGATGTAGGCGGAGAAGCCGAGACCGATGTAGCGGCCCTCGGCCAGCGCGTCGGCCTGCTCCTTGCGGAAGCCTTCGTGGTCAAGGATTTTCACGGCCTGCTCGAACGTGTCGGCGGGCGCGACGTGGTCGTAGGGCATGCCGTTCGGATTGAAATACGGCATCTCGTCGCCGCGCAGAATGTTGCGCCGGCGCAGTTCCACCGGGTCAATGCCGATTTCGCGCGCGGCGATGTCGAGCACGATCTCCCGGGCGAGCGTTTCGTACTGCCAGGGACCGCGGTAGGCCGCCAGCCCGGCGGTGTTGGAGAACACGGTCTTGTAGTTGAAGCTGGCCTTGGGAACCCGGTACGGCCCGGGGAAGAATATGCCGATCGCCGCGGTGGTCAGCACCGGGTACGGCGTGGGGTACGCGCCGATGTCTTGAACGAAGTCGATGTCGGCGGCCAGGATGGCGCCGTCGTCGTCGAAAGCCATTCTGGCCGCGCCGTTCACGTGCCGCGCCTGGCCCGCCGCCATCAGGTTCTCGCGCCGGTCCTCGATCCACTTCAGGGCGGCGGGCACCTTGCGGGCGGCCAGCATGATGCACATGTCTTCGCGCATCGGGACGACCTTCTGACCGAAGCCGCCGCCGGTGTCGCGCACGATGACGCGGACGCGATGCGCGGGGATTCCCAGCAGCCGCGCGCAGAACGCCCGCAGCTCGTGCGGCGTCTGGCTCGAGCCCCACAGCGTGAGTTCGCCTGAGGCGGCGGCCCATTCGGCGACCAGGCCACGGGTCTCGATCGGCACCGGGGCATAGATCTGCTGGTAGACGTTCGCGGAGACGACGTGTGCGGCGGCCGCGAAGGTGGCCTCGTCGGGCGGGGCCCCGCCGAGTCCGCCTGCCACATTGTCGGGATAAGCGTCGTGGACGACGACGGGTGAGCCGACGGCCTTGGTGAAGTCGGCCACCGCGGGCAGCGGTTCGTAGTCGACGTCGACGAGCTCGGCAGCGTCCTCGGCGAGGTACCGGTTCTCGGCGACCACCAGCGCCACCGGGTCGCCGACAAACTTCGCCTCGCCCTCGGCCAGCGGAGGGCGAGGTGTGTCGGGGACATCCTTGCCCGCGACGGCGTGCCACGCTTCCCTCACGTCCGGGTTGAGGTCGCCGGCCGTGAACACCACGTGCACGCCGGGCAGTGCCAACGCCGCCGTCGCATCGATGCCGTTGATGCGTGCGCGCGCGAACGGACTGCGCACGAAACAGGCGTGCAGCATGCCGGGGCGGGTGACGTCGTCGACGAAGGTGCCGCGCCCGGTGAGCAGCCGGAGGTCTTCGACGCGCGGGACCCGCCGGCCCGCGTACCGGTTGGCGACGGTGTCCGTCATGGCTCCCGCTCCGATCCGTCGATACTGCTGCGCGTAACCATGCTAAGCAGTCGCTCAGCGCGAGCGTACTCGGGCCGTCTCCGAGCGAAAAGTCTCGGCACCGGGCGGCGGTTCCGCGGGTTCGTGGTGGATGCGTCCGCCCACGTCGGAGAGGGGACGTCCGCCCCCGCCCCAGCGGCGGGCGATGATCTCGGCCGCGATCGACACGGCCGTCTCCTGAGGGGTGCGTGCGCCGAGGTCGAGGCCGATGGGGCTGGCGAGCCGGCCCAACTCCGCGTCGGTCAGTCCGGCCTGCCGCAGCCGGTTCAGCCGGTCCTCGTGGGTCTGGCGCGAGCCCATCGCGCCGAAGTAGCCGACCTGCGGCAGCCGCAGCGCCACCTGAAGCAGCGGGACGTCGAACTTCGAGTCGTGGGTGAGCACGCAGATCGCGGTGCGGCCGTCGATATGGCCCTGCTCGGCCTGCGTGGCGAGGTAGCGGTGCGGCCAGTCGACGACGACCTCGTCGGCCCCGGGGAAGCGTGCCCGAGTGGCGAAGACCGGCCGGGCGTCGCAGACCGTCACCCGGTATCCGAGGAAGGCGCCCTGCTGGGCCAGCGCCGCGGCGAAGTCGATCGCTCCGAACACCAGCATCCGCGGCCGAGGGGCGTGGCTGGCCACGAACACCTCCATCCCCGCGTCCTGCCGCTGCCCGTCCGGGCCGTAGGTCAGCACGGCGCTGCGTCCGGCCGACAGCAGTCCGCGGGCGTCATCGGTCACCGCCGCGTCAGAGCGCGCGGACCCGAGCGAGCCGGCCGCGTCGTCCGGCCCGATCACCAGCCGGCGGCCGAGCCACTGCGGTTCCGGGTGCGAGATGACCGTGGCCACCGCGATCGGGCGGTGCGCTCCGATCGCGTCCGCCACCGCCTGCAGTTGCGGAAACGCTTGTCGCGAAACGGGTTCAGCGAAGATGTCGATCTCGCCG
>JBLNEK010000119.1:0-2732 GCA_050262635.1 Candidatus Sericytochromatia bacterium
CAAGATCGAGCACCGGATGTTCTGCCACATCACGCAGAACTGGCGCGGGCGGCCGCTGGTGAGCCATGAGGTGGTCGTCAACCTGATCGGCGCGACGACGACCGCGAAGGGCCTGGAGATCTGTGAACGGCGGGGGAAAAGTGCAGCGCCGGGCGGGGTAGCCGACGGGCGGCCGAAACGTGCAGCGCCCTTGGTCTGACTCACTGACTCGCGACCACGATGGAGGCCCATTGGCCGACCATCGAGGACACGGGCTGTGAGGCACAGGGGTGTACACGAACATGGAGAAATGGGCCGAGATCCGCCGTCGCGTCCTCGTCGAGGACCTGAGCCGACGCGCCGCTTGCCGCGAGTACGGCATCCACTGGAAGACCCTCAAGAAGATCCTCACCCACCCCGAGCCGCCGGGATACCGCCGCCCCCTTCCCAAGCGGCCCTCGATCCTCGACCCGCTCCTGCCGGTCGTCCACCAGATCCTCAGGGACGACCGCAAGGCCCCGAGGAAGCAGCGGCACACCGCCCGCCGCATCTTCGAGCGACTCCGCGATGAGCACGGCTATACCGGCGGCCTGACGGTCGTCAAGGACGCCGTGCGGGCCTGGCGACGCAGCCACGCCGAGGTCTTCGTCCCGCTGGCCCACCCGCCCGGCGGGGCCCAGGTCGACTTCGGCGAGGCCGAGGTCACCCTCGACGGCCGCCCGACCAAGGTGGCGTTGTTCGTCATGACGCTGCCGTACTCCGACGCCCTCTTCGTCTGCGTCTTCCCGCGCGAGTGCACCGAGGCGTTCCTCGAGGGTCACGTCCGCGCCTTCGCCTTCTTCGGGGGCGTCCCGCGTCGCATCAGCTACGACAACTCCAAGATCGCTGTGGCCAGGATCACCGGCGGCCGGGATCGCAAGGTCACCGACGCCTTCCTCACGCTCAAGAGCCATTACTTGTTCGAGTCCCACTTCTGCCTGGTGCGGCGGCCCAACGAGAAGGGGCACGTCGAGACGCTCGTCGGCTACGCACGCCGCAACTTCCTCGTGCCCGTCCCCGCCCTGCACGACGGCCTGGAGGGGCTCAACGCCCGGCTCGAGGCCGACTGCCGTGCCGACCTCGCACGGCGGTTGCGGGGCAAGCCGGCGACCAAGGCCGAACTGCTGGCCGAGGAGCGCCCGGCGATGCTGCCGTTGCCGGGCGAGGCCTTCGTCGCGGCGCGGGTCGAGCAGCCCTCCGCCGACTCGCTGTCGCTGGTTCGCTTCGACGCCAACGACTACTCGGTGCCGACCGAGTTCGCCCACCGCCGGGTCGTCGCCGTCGGGACCGTCGACTCGGTCCGCATCGCCGTCGACGACCGGATCGTGGCGGTCCATCGCCGGAGTTGGGGCCGCGAGGGGGTCTTCTACGACCCGGTCCACTACCTCGCCCTGCTGGAACGCAAGCCCGGCGCGTTGGACTTCGCCGCCCCGCTGGCGGGCTGGGAGCTGCCGGTCGGCTTCGGCGTGTTGCGGCGGCGACTCGAGGCCGAGTTCGGCGGGCCGGGGACGCGGCAGTTCATCAAGGTCCTGCGGCTGCTCGAGCACGTGAGCCCGGCGGAATTGACCCGGGCGGTCCAGCGGGCGTTGGAGCTGGGCACGGCCGATGCCGACGCGGTGCGGCTGATCCTCGAGCACCGCCGCGAGCGGCCGGTGGGCCTGTTCTGCCTCGACGGGCGGCCGCACCTGAGGTCGGTGGCCGTGCCGACTCCCGACCTGGGGGCCTACGGCAGCCTGACGGCGGGGGTGCGGCCATGAAGAAGACCGAGACCAGGAGCACGGTGCTGCTGAAGCACCACCTCAAGGCGTTGCGGCTGCCGACGATGCACGCCGAGTGCGAGAAGGTCGCCAGACGCTGCGCCGCCGAGGACGTGGACCACCTGGGGTTCCTGCTGCAGCTCTGCGAGCTGGAGCTGATCGAGCGCGAGCGGCGGGCGGCTCAGCGGCGGCTCAAGGCGGCGCGATTCCCCACCGTCAAGACGCTCGAGGCGTTCGACTTCGCGGCGGCGCCGACGCTCAACAAGCCGCTGGTGCTGGAGCTGGCGCGGTGCGACTTCGTCGAGCGGCGGGAGAACCTCCTGCTGGTCGGCGGGCCGGGCACGGGCAAGACGCACCTGGCGACGGCCCTGGGGGTCGAGGCGTGCGGCCGGGGCAAGCGGGTCCGCTTCTACCGGGTGACGGAGCTGGTCACCCAGCTGCTGGAGGCCCGCGAGGAGCGACAGCTGGGCCAGCTGCGGTCGCGGCTGGCGAAGCTGGACCTGTTGATCCTCGACGAGCTGGGGTACGTGCCGGCGAGCAAGGCCGGAGCGGAACTGCTCTTCGACGTGATCGGGACGGCCTACGAGCGGACGAGCGTGATCGTGACGACGAACCTGCCGTTCGAGCAGTGGCCGGAGGTCCTGGGGAGCGAGCGGCTGACGGGGGCGGCGCTGGACCGGCTGACGCACCGCGGCACGATCCTGGAGTCGGGCGGGGAGAGCTACCGGCTGCGCGACGCCCGGCGTCGCCGGGGCCGCCCGGCCACCGAGGCCGTCGAGGCGTAGACGGCGGATCGACAGTGACCCGCCCGGCGGGTAGCTTATGAATCAGGCGCTACACTTTTCGCCCGCCCGGCGCTGCACTTTTCCCCCGCCGTTCACACAAACTGATCTTCACTCAACCCTGCATTCTCCCGCACCTTGTCAAGCGCAGCCAAGCGCTCACCACGTGCACCAG
>JBLNEK010000120.1:0-26298 GCA_050262635.1 Candidatus Sericytochromatia bacterium
AATTGAGTCGAGATGCTCTGCGGCACAACAGGAACGCGGCACCACCCGACACGTCGACCATCCTGCAGTCGAGGGCGGCGTCCGGCATTGCCCGGCCGGCCATCCATCCGTCCAGCGGGGCTGGATCGACCCTGTCCTCACCGGCATCAGAGTCGACGAGCACCACCGCGACGGCCACGTGCCTCTTCGTCGGGTCCGTGAGCGTGCGTCGCTCATGCCGGGCCAGATGTCCCGCGACTTGGCGGCGCAGCGCCTCGTCGTAGGTGATGCTCACGGTTCGACGATAGGTCACCGCTCGAACTCGAGATGGTGACGGACTTCCTCTGCGGCCGCTTCCAGGTGGCGCGACACGATGCCGCGGCCGATCAGCTCGCTGAACCATGCGGTGCCCCAGCCGTACAGCGAGATCGTGAGCCTGAACGTTATTCGGCAGCCGATGGGGTCGTCTTCCACCACTGCTTCGAACCAGTGCCGTGTACCGCTGATCGACCGGCAGCTCAACCGGCGCGGCTCGGCGGTGACTCTAACGCGCCCGCCGAGATAGATTGTGCCGCTTCGCATGAAGACGTCCCACAGCTGGCCGTCGGCGCTGTCACCGGAGAACTTGCACCGCTTGAACGTCGATACGGCGGACACCAGCTTGTGCATGTCGGTGACGAATGCGCTGGCCTCGTCGGCGGCGCAGCGGATTCGTCGCGTCACCGATACGGTCTGTGTCATCGCTCACCTGATCATCGGGACGACGGTTTTGCTTGCCAGCGTTGACAAACCAACTTGCATGACGCTGGTGACGTAGTCGTAGGCGTGATCCCAGTCGGGCTCGCTGCCGAAGCGCGCGCGCATGTCGATCGGTTCGAGCACCTGCATGCGGATCTTCGCGGGGAGCGGGAAGTTCGGAAGCGGAACCGGCAGCAGTCCCCACGGGACGCTGAGTGTCATTGGCAGGCTCTTGACTCTCAGCAGCCTGTCCAGCCGCAGAGCTTTCGCGGTGCGGCGACCGTCGTTGAGTACCACCAGCGTGTCATGGCCGCCGGTGGCGACCACTGGAACGATCTTTATGCCGGACCGGTGTGCCAGCCGAAGGAAACCCTTCCGGCCGGAGAAGACGATCTTGTTCCTGTCCCGCCACGGCCGCAGCGCCTCGACGTCGCCACCGGGATAGACGAGCGCCGAACCGCCGCTGGCGAAAATCTTCTCGGTGAGCGAGTTGGCGGCAGGGACGACGCCCAGCTTTCGCGTGATCGGGCCGAGCAGCGGCGTCCTGGTGATCACGTCATGTGCCAACGCGTAGAGCGGTCTGCCTTCTACGGTGAAATACGTGTTGTAGGCAAGCAGGAACACAAAAGGTGTCCGGGGTGGCGCCGCCGCCGCTGTGGTTGCCGACGAACAGCACGGGCTCGTCGGGCACGTTCTCGAAACCATCGACTTCCGCGCGGAACCACACGGTCGCGGCCAGCCAGAGCGTCGCCAATACGTTGCGGATGAAATCCGGGTCACGCGCGCGAAGTTCCGCGGGGAGCTCGGTTTCCGTCACGCCAGCAGGTTAACCGCCGTCCAGTGGTTCCAATCACCGCCCGACCTGCCGGGTCCGCTACGCGTTCTGACCCGACTCGAGCCAGTGCGAGATATGTCACAACGCCGAAGTGACCACGTAGTCACCTTCCCGGGTATCCGCTCGGCAGGCGCACATCGGTGCCAGAACATCCAGACATCAACGCAGGAGGCAGATTTCGCAATGACTACGCCGGATACCACCAAATTGCTCGCGCAGTTGCGTGCGATTCTCGACTTGACCAACACCGAGATACAGGTCGCGGAGACTCGCGTCGCCCAGGCACGCACCGAGGCGGTGAGGCGTGAGCTGACCGAAAACGCCGCGAACGGCCGTGGGCGGGCAGAAGCGATCGAAGCCGCGATCCGCGACCTCGGTGGGTTTCCCGACATCGTGGGTCCGTTCCTCGGTCGCGCCGCCGCTGCGGTCAAAGCGCTCACCGAGCAGGCCCAGCCGTTCGACGAGGCCTTACTGGGTGACCTTGCCCTAGAGGACCAGCTGCTGGACCGCTCGCGCTACCTCAAGGCGCTGGCGGTCGCGGCGAAGCAGACTGAGCTCGAAAAGCTCGCCGAGCGGCTGATCACGGCGCACTCGGCCACGGTCGACTGGCTCACCACGGTGCTGGCCGAAGACGCGCTGGGCGGGCCCGCTGCGCTTCGCCGCACGCCGCTGCAGGCCGCGACCGGTACGGCCGTGAAACTGGTCAACCTGCCGATGACCTGGTCAACGCGCGGCGTCGACCGGGCCGTCGAAGCGCTGCGTTCCACCCGGCCGGCCTTCGACGACCTGGTGGCTCGGGGTGCCCGGGCCAGCGAGGTCGCCGCGAAGGCGCTGACCGCATCGCGGAACGCGGCACTGGAAGCCGCCGAGAAGGTCACCCGAAACGAGGGTGCCGACCAGGCCGCCAAGGCGCTGCACAACGTTCGCACCGCGACCGGTGTCCTGGACCCGTCCGAGTTGCCCATCGCCGACTTCGACGAGCTGAACGTCAGCGAGGCCGTCGCCGCAGTCAAGGATCTGACCGATCCGGGCGATGTGCGGGCGATCATCGCCTACGAGGAGGCGAACAAGAACCGTCAGCGCGTGGTGTCGGCCGCACAGACCAGGGTGGCCGCCATCGC
This sequence comes from Candidatus Sericytochromatia bacterium, assembly GCA_050262635.1. Taxonomy (GTDB): domain Bacteria; phylum Actinomycetota; class Actinomycetes; order Mycobacteriales; family Mycobacteriaceae; genus Mycobacterium. The sequence goes on from JBLNEK010000120.1 coordinate 2,674, forward strand.
CCAGGAGGTCGTCGGCATCAGCTAGCAGCTCGTCGTTTCGGGCCCCGCGGTCAGTCGGCTGCGGGGCCCGTTGCGTGGCCGCGCATAGGCTGGGCAGATGAGCGCTCGGGAGCAGCGCGCGGGGGTCCACCTGACAAACTTGGACGAGCCCCTGAGCCCGGACGCCGGGGCCACCAAGCGCGACCTGGTCGACTACCTGGATGCGGTTTCGGATCGGATGCTGCCCGGCGTGGCCGGCCGGCCACTCACGGTGCTGAGGGTCCTGCGCGGACAGGCGCCGTTCATGCAGAAGAACGCGCCGAAGTACACGCCCGACTGGGTGCGGACCGTGCCGATCTGGGCCGAGGCCTCCAAACGGGAAGTGCACTACCCGGTCTGCGACGACCGACGCACTCTGCTGTGGCTGGCGAATCAGCGTGCGGTCGAATACCACCCAACGCTGGGCCTGGCCGAAGACATCTACCGCCCGACGCATCTGGTCCTCGATCTCGATCCACCCACCGGCGAGCAGTTCGCGGCCGTCGTCGCCGTCGCCCACCTCGTCCGCCAGGCGCTCGCCGATTGCGGCCTCGCCGGAGCGGTCAAGACCAGCGGCGCGAAAGGCCTGCACGTGTTCGTGCCAGTCGACGACAATGCTCCTGTCGACGACGTCGCGGCCGCCACCCGGGCGCTGGCCGCCCGCACGGAAACGCTCGATCCCGCTTTGGCGACAACGGCATTCATCGTCGAGGACCGCGCCGGCAAGGTGTTCGTCGACTCCACCCGCACGGGCGGCGCCACTGTCGTTGCGGTGTACAGCCCACGGTTGCGGCCGGGCCTACCGGTTTCGTTCCCGCTGGAGTGGTCGCAGTTGGACGGCGCCGCTCCGGCCGACTTCACCGTGCACACCGCCATCGAGGCGCTCGCCGGGCGTGACCCGTGGGCCGAGTCGCTGCCCGCGCCGCAGCGCCTGCCGAGCGATCTGATCGAGCAGGGCCGCAGAATTCCCGTAGCGCGAGTAGCCGCGATGCACGAAGGGAAAAGGCGGGCCCGTGCGCGCCGGGCCGCAGGCGGCTAGCCCACCATGACTGATGTGATCGCGTCGGCGTCTGCCGGCGCGGGCAGGCCCCAGCCCGGTTCGTAGCCGAACACCTTGTCGGCCTGCACGGTCTGCAGGTCCGCGTCGAGAAGCTCGATCGCGTCCAGCGGCACCAGGGCGGGATGGACGTACCCGCATGCGCGCCCAAGCGTCAGCAGCTCGAACCGGACGGTGGCGATGTAGTTCGCGCAGCGCACCGACTTCAGCGCGGGGTCGAGCCCGTGCTCCAGCCAGCGTGACTGGGTGGCGACGCCAGTGGGGCACCGGCCGGTGTGGCAGCGCTGAGCTTGAATGCAGCCGATGGAGAACATGGCGGTGCGGGCGACGTTGATCATGTCGCAGCCCATGGCCATCGCCATCAGCGCGTTCTCGATGATGCCCAGCTTCCCCGACCCGATGAAGACCACGTCGTGATGCAGGTCGCGCTCGGCGAAGGCGCGGTACACGCGGGGAAAGGCCCACTTGAACGGCAGCGCCACATGGTCGCTGAACACCAGCGGCGCCGCGCCGGTGCCACCCTCGCCGCCGTCGACGGTGACGAAGTCGACGCCGCGCCCGGTGCGGGCCATGCGCTCGGCGAGGTCGGACCAGAAAGTCCCTTGTCCGACAGCGGATTTGATGCCCACGGGCAGGCCGGTCTCGTCGGCGATGGTCTCGACGAGATCAAGCATGCCGTCCACATCACGGAACGCGGTATGTGATGCGGGGCTCTTGCAGTCCTTGCCGCACGGAATGCCGCGGATTTTGGCGATCTCGGGGCTGACTTTGGCGCCGGGCAGCATGCCGCCCAGGCCCGGTTTTGCGCCCTGGCTCAGCTTGATCTCGATCGCCTTGATCGACGGCGTGGACGCGACCCGGTCGATGAGCCGAGGGAGGCTGAACGAGCCGTCCTCGTTGCGGCAGCCGAAATAGCCGGTGCCGATCTGCCACACCAGATCGCCGCCGTTGAGGTGATACCGCGACACCCCGCCCTCGCCGGTAGTGTGCAGCGCGCCGGCCATCGCCGCACCCTTGTTCAGCGCGGTAACCGCCGCCCCGCTCAGCGACCCGAAGCTCATCGCCGAGATGTTGACCAACGACGATGGCCGGAACGCCTTGGCGCGGTTGCGCGCGCCGCCGACCACCTTGGCCGCGGGCAGCGGCATCTTCGGGTCGGGATGGTTCGGCTCGTCGTCGGGGGCCGACACCGGGAACGCCGAGTGCTTGACGATCGGGTAGTTGCTGTGTGTGCGCTCGAGGTCGTTGTCACTGCCGAAGCCGAAGTAGCGGTTGGAAAGCTTCGACGAGGCATACACCCAGCGGCGCTGATCGCGGCTGAACGGTCGCTCCTCGTTGTTGTCGGTGACGATGTACTGCCTCAGCTCGGGGCCGACGGCTTCGAGGATGAACCGCATATGCCCGACGACGGGAAAGTTTCGCAAGATCGTGTGGTGGCGTTGCAGCAGATCCCATCCCGCAATCCCGGTCAGACCCCCGCCCAACGCAGCGACCATGGAACGCACCTTCACGACGACCGCATACCCACCTCACTGCAGTCTTTATTCATACTTCTCGACGCGCGCGTGTCCGCGCACGCCAGTGCCGGTAGCCGCGGTGCGTCGCGAATGCCCCGACGACCGCGGTGACGCACCAGACCGCGACCGCGGCGTAGGCCAGCGGCGACGAAAGGTCGCTGATCGACGCGCCCAGGGCCGTGTACACGAATGCCCGCGGCAGCGATCCGATGAAGGCTCCGGCCGCCATCTGCCACAGCGGAACGCCGAACGCGCCGAACGCATACGACGCCAGGGCATCCGAGATTCCCGGGACGAACCGCTGCCCGACCACCGCCCACAGCCCGCGGCGCGCGATCAGCTGGTCGAGCCGGTCGGCGCGCTGTGTGCCGAGCAGGCCCCGCGCGCTGTCGCGGCCTGCATGCCGGCCCACAAGTGCGCTGATGACGGCGGTTCCGACCGTCGCGCCCAGGGTCACGAACAGCCCGACTACCGGGCCGAACAGCATGCCGCTGCCGGCGGCCAGGATGGGCCCGGGGACGAAGACGGCGCCCAATGCGGCCGATACCGCGATGTAGACCAGCGGCGCCGCCGGGCCCGCAGCAGCCACCGTTTCGCGAATGTCCTCGACATTGACGACGCGTGCGACGGCCACGAGATAGAAGAGCCCCAGCAAGAATCCCGCGAACAGCGCGAGTCGGATGAGGTGGCGCCATCGGCGCGGGGACTCGGTACCGTCGTCGTCGGTCATCGTGGGACGGATTCTCTCGCACCGTTAGGCGGGCCGCGCTGCATGTTGATCAACCGCTGTACCTGGCTGGACAGCACCAGATGCGTGAAGCCGGGCAGGCGCAGACCGCGCTGCCTCAGTAGTCATCGAGCAGTCCCGTGACCCCAGTTCGATCTGGGATGACGTGTTTGATCTCGGGCAGTGCGGCGAACGCAGCGTCAGCAGACACGAGAACACTCGCGTCGGCGTCCGCGGCGGCCGCCGCCAGTACAGCGTCGAAGGCGCCGAGCCGCGGCCTTCTCTCGAACAACATCAGGCCCCGTTGCAGGTCGTCGCTGGTGATCGTCAGTAGCGGTGACAGCAACTCCGCGTAATCACGGCCCAGCGCGGCCGCGTCGCTGCGATTCCTCCGACCGGCCCGGACATGGACGAACTCCTGGATCACCTCGGCGGTGGTCGTCGCATGGATGCGCTCCTCGGCGATTGCCGAGATCAGGTCACGGCATGGGTCGCGAAGCGGGTGATCGGCGCTCTTGGCGTAAACGAGAACGGTTGTGTCAAGCACGATCACGCGTGCCGGGCCCTCAGTGCCTCGAGCTCCTCCCTCAGCTCGGGCGGCTCTGGCACAGGCATGTCAGGAGCATCGAGGAGGCGCTTGCCTGCAGACTTCCGGCGGCCCCCGGGGCTCGCGAGACCGCGATCGATGGCCTCCCGCACCACGGTCGCGACCGAGACGCCGCGCTCGCGAGCCAGCGACGTGATCCGCCGGTGACGGTCATCGTCGATGAGAATCTGAAGTCGGTGTTCGAGCGGGGGCATGCTCATACATTAGCATGCTCAAGACTTCACCGCGCTGTCGTAGCGGTGGTTGCTGGCATGTAAGAGGCCGCGGTTGGAGGCTGGAAGGCAAGTGACGGACGGGGAGGTTCGGGATCAGTCGCGGGCGAAGGCCGCCGCCGCCTCTCGCTCGAGGTCGAGGTACTGCTCTGGCCCGACCTCGACGCCGACGCCGAGAATGCGGCCACCGGTGAAAGCAAACCCCGGCGGGTAGGTCCTACTCACCGGATCGGCGCTGTCGAAGCCGACGCACAGCCCGTCGCCGGCGAGGGTGAACGGACCGATTTGTGTCCGCATCGGGCCCTCGGTCACGACCTGTTGTCCGACATAGAGTTTCGCGGTGCCGAGCGACTCGCCATGCTCGCCGGCGCCCTCTCGGACGAACTCGACTCCCAGGGTCAGCTGGCCGGGTTCGAGCTCGGAGGAGACGATCGTCTGCTCCGGTTTGATGCCCAGGAAGTTGTAGACGTAGTGCAGCTTGCGGCCCTTGATGAACAGTGCGTGGCCGCCGAACCGTGAGCCGTGCGCAAAGATCACGCCTTCCGAGTCCGGTGTCACCTCCACGTCGGCGAGGATCTTGTAGGAGCGGCCACGGATATTCACCGCGGTGCTCTCCGGTACCGGCGTGGTGTCGGGGTAGTAGATATAGCGTGTCCGCGGTGGCTCTCCCTGTGGCCGTTCATCGCTGAGCTGCTCGATTGCAGTCCGATCATCAAGTGGTAGAACGAGATTGGCGTCGGCCTCCGCAAACCAGGTGTCGATGAGTTCTTGCAGCTTGTCGGGATGCTGGTCGGCGACATTGCGCGCCTCGGCGCGGTCCTCGTCGACGTGATAAAGCTCCCAGCGGTCCTGGTCGAAGTGCCCCTTGCCGCTGATCGGCGCGTGCACGGCGGCGGCCTTCCACCCGCCCTGCCAGATGCCGCGGGTGCCGAGCATCGCGTAGTACTGCCGCTTCTTGGTGGTGGGGGCGTGGGCATCGTCGAAGCTGTACCGCATCGAGACCCCGTTCAGCGGATACTGCTCGACACCCCGATAGACGCCGGGCATCTCGAGGCCGACCGCGTCCAGAATCGTCGGCACGACGTCAGTGGAGTGGTGGTACTGGTGACGCATCTCACCTTTGGACTTGATTCCCCTCGGCCAGTGGATGACAAGTGGATCGCATGTGCCGCCGGCGAACTGTGAGTAGCGCTTGAACATCTGGAATGGCGTAGAGAAGGCCACCGCCCACCCGGTCGGGTAGTGGTTGTAGGTGTCGGGACTGCCCAGCGCGTCGAAGTGTGCGAGGTTCTCCTCCAGGCTGTCCGGGTAACCATTGAAGAACTTGTTCTCGTTGACCGACCCGTTCGGTGTGCCCTCACCGGAGGCTCCATTGTCGGCGCAGTACATGATCAGCGTGTTGTCGAGTTGGCCTGTGCGCTCGAGGAATTCGACGATCCGCCCGACCTGGACGTCGGTGTACTCGGAGAACGCGGCGTAGACCTCGGCCATCCGGGAGAACAGCCGCTTCTCATCATCGTTAAGTTGTGCCCACGGGCGCACATAGTCGGCGTCGTTGGCGACGTCGGCCGGCATCGGATTCAGTGGTGTCAGCTCGGTTCCCTCGGGCAGAACGCCGCGCTCGATCATGCGCTTCAGCACCCACTCGCGGTAGGCCTCGTAGCCGTCGTCGAACACACCCTTGTACTTGTCGATGTAGTGCTGTGGCGCATGGTGTGGTGCGTGGTTGGCACCCGGGCAGAACCACATGAACCAGGGTTTGGACGGGGTCGACGAACGCAGGTCGCGCAGCATCCGGATGGCTTGGTCGGCGAGGTCTTTTGAGAGGTGATAGCCCTCTTCCGGTGAGTAAGGCGCCTCGATGAAGTGGTTGTCTTCGACGAGGTCCGGATACCACTGGTTGGTCTCGCCGCCCAAAAAGCCGTAGAACCGGTCGAAGCCCTTCGACAGCGGCCACTCCGAGCGGCTGCCGCCGGCGGCGATGTCCTCCACCGGCACGTTGTGGTTCTTGCCGATCCAGAACGTGCCGTAGCCGTTGTCCTGCAGGACTTGACCGATGGTTGCGCACTGCGCGGGCAGTCGGCCGGAGGCACCGGGAAAGCCCATCGACCCCTCGGTGATAGACGCGCACCGGTTGACATGATGGTTACGCCCGGTCAGGAAGGTCGAGCGGGTCGGGGAGCACAACGCCGTGGTGTGCCACTGGGTGTACGTGATGCCATTGTCGGCCAGCCGGTCCAAAGTGGGCATGTTGATCCGACCGCCGTAGGTCGACCATGCGGCCAAGCCGGTGTCGTCGTAAAGGACGATCAGGATGTTGGGGGCGTCCTCGGGTGCCCTCTTCAGCTCGTACGGCCCCCAATCGGGAACCGAGTCTCTGACATCGAGTTTGATCACTCCACGGAATGGCTTTGTCACGCTTGATTCCTCTCACCAGGGATCACCGACGATCACGAGGATCCGATCATCGTCTCACCGGTCCGCCGTGCCATGCAGGAAAAGTGGGATCAGGTTCGAGCCGAGTTCTCGACGATGATCTCGCAGGCCGTCTCGTAGAACGCACTGATGAGCGTCGAGAAGGACAGCTGGAACGGGTGGATCATGTAGACGTCGAGGCGCTCCAGCGTCCAGTCCGGCAGCACCTGCACGATGCTCCCGTCGAGCAACTCGCTGGTGCAGATGATCTGGTTCGGCATCGCGCCGACGCCGAGCCCTTCGAGGATGTAATGCTTGCACACCTGAAAGTTGTTGGCACGCGCCCGCACTGACGGCGACAACTCGTAGCGGCGTTTGTTCTTCGCGAGCCGCAGTGTGCGTGGCGCGCCGGACAAGCCGAAGTCGATGAACGGAAGCGCCGCTAGTTGCGCGGGGCCGCTGATCGGTTCGTCGAGCCGGTGGAGGAAGCCGGCCGACGCGCACAGGAACAGCTCCAGGCTGAACACTTTTCGTGCGATCAGCATGGAGTCCTGTAGCGGACCCGTTCCGAACACGACGTCGAACCCGTCGTGGATGGGGTGAACGACGTTGTCCACCAGGCGGACATCGAGGCGGGCACTGGGATAGCGCCGCAGGAACGCCGCGCCCACGCGCGATGCGTAGTCGATGCCGACGAAGACGGGGATGGCCACCCGCAGTTCGCCTTGCGGCTCATGCTTGCTGCCTTCCACCAGCGCGCGCACGCCGTTGGCCTCGGCCAGAATGTTGGTGCCGTGGCGGTAGATCTTCTGGCCGAGATCGGTGACCGTGAGCTGATGCGTGTTCTTGCGCAGCAGCTTGATGCCGAGGTCCGATTCGAGTCTGCTGAGCTTGCGGCTGACGGTGGACTTCGGCATACCGAGCAGCGTTGCCGCTTTCGACAGGCTGCGGCACTCCACCACCTTGCCGAAGATCAGCAGGGCATCGAGGTCGAACGGAAGGCTTTGTTCCACGCGGCGTTCCAGAAATGCAACAGTGTGTTGCAATCCAAGCCCTGTTTCGGGCGTTTGGTCAAGTGTTACGGTCGGCCCGTCAACTCCGGGAGGGCCTGATGACCACCGACGTCCTCGTCAGCAAGCCTGCGAGCGGGCACTGGACCGACGCGTACCCCGAACTGGGCCGCGGCCCGGTATCGCTCGACGACTGCGTCTCCCAGGAGTTCTACGACAAGGAACGCGAGCACGTCTTCTCCAAGACCTGGCTGTACGTGGGCCGGGTCGAGCGCGTGCCGCGATCCGGCAGCTACTTCACCCGCGAACTGAAGTTCCTCAACACGTCGGTCATCGTCGTACGCGGCAAGGACGACGTGATCCGGTCCTTCCACAACATCTGCCCGCACCGCGGCAACAAGCTGCTGTGGCGCGACGACCCGTTCGAGGAGGTGGAGGGCCGAGCGCCGGTGCTCTACTGCCGATTCCACGGCTGGCGCTACAACCTCGACGGGTCGCTGCTCGCGCCGACCCGTAAAGACCTGCTGCTGGACTTCGACCCCGATAGCTGCCACGTGCCCGCGATCCAGTGCGAGGTGTGGGAAGGTTTCATCTTCATCAACCTCAATCCGCACAACACCGAGCCGCTTCGCGACTTCCTCGGAGAGCTGGCGCACGGCGTCGAGGGCTACCGGTTCGGCGGGCCGCACCAGGTGTACCGGTTCAGGGCGGAGCTGGCCTGCAATTGGAAGATCTTCGTCGACAGCTTCGCCGAGAGCTACCACGGCCCGTATCTGCACGCGTCGTCGTTCGGCAACCTCACCGCGGAGGCCAAAGAGGCGCTGGACAAGCCGAATCCGTTCACCGATGCGCTGGCGTACCAACTCAAGGGTCCGCATCGGATGTTTTCGTTCGCCGGCGAGCCGTCGCGAAAAACGCCCTATAGCAAGCCCATCGAATGCGTGATGGAGGCGAGCGCCGCGGGCCCTTGGAACAAGCGCGACGACCGCGGCCGGCTTCCGCCGGGCCTCAATCCCACCCGCTCGGAGAACTACGGGTTCGACTCGTTCCAGTTCTTCCCGAACTTCGTGCTCATCTTCGGTGCGTCCGGATTCACCACGCACGCACACTGGCCAACCGGCCCGCACTCCCACATCTTCGAAGCGGAGATGTTCTACCAGCCGCCGAGAACCTACAAGGAGCGGCTGGGCCAAGAGCTCACCGTGACGTTCCTCAACGACATCATCCTCGAGGACGCGAGCCCCTGCGAAGGCGTGCAGTCGATGCTGAACAGCCGCGCCCTCAAGGAGTTTCATCTCAACGACGAGGAGATCCTGATCCGGCACCTGCACAAGGTGGTCGCCGACTACGTGCGTGCCGGCGAAGCGGCGGCGGCCCGATGAAAGCCGTTCTGCCGCCTGGGTTCTCCGACCTCGAGCACCTGGTGCCCGAATGGTCGATCGAGGACGGGCATGAGCGCTACGTGAAGCGGGTCAACAGCTCGATGGAGCAGATCCGCGCGTTCTACGACGAGGTGTTCCCGCACGCCGAGGCGGCGGTCGCCTACCTCGACCGATTCGATTATCAGCAAGCGCTGCCGGAGGATGCCGCCAACCTGCGGAACCTGTTGTACTCGTTGATCACCGTCTCGCTGGCAGTGGAGTTGTGGAACCAACCGCGCGTGAAGCATTCGGCCGACACCATATTGACGCGATTGAGTTGAGCATGACGACCTCCACGCACTTCGACATCATCGACTGCACGCCGCTGATCGGCAGCGAGATCAGAACAGATGTCGACACACTGCTGTCCGGCCGGGAAGCCGCGACCATCCGCGCGACGCTCGAACGGCGCGGAGTGGTCTACTTCCGCGGCCTGCAGATCACCGATGAGCAGCAGGTCGCGATCGCCAAGACGCTCGGCGCCATCGTGGCCAACGAGGGGCAGGGCGGCATCTACAAAATCTCGCTCGACTCGAGCGTCAACCAGCGCGCCGAGTATCTGAAAGGCTCGCTGTTCTGGCATTTCGACGGTTCACTGCAGCCTTATCCGAACCTGGCGGCCCTGCTGCGGGCCGTGAAATTATCGGAAACCGGGGGGGAGACTGAGTTCTGCAACACGTACGCGGCCTACGAGGATCTGCCGTCAGACGACAAAGCGGCGATCGCCGACCTTCGCGTGGTTCACAGCGCCGAGCGGTCGCAGTACTACGTGAACCCGGAGATGAGCTACGAGGAAGTCACGTTCTGGCAGAAGTCGCCGACCAAGTCGTGCCCGCTGGTGTGGACGCACAAGTCGGGGCGTAAGTCGCTGCTCCTCGGGGCGACGGCGGACTACGTGATCGGGTTGCCGGTCGAGGAGAGCCGTGCGCTGCTCGCGCGGTTGCGCGACTGGGCAACCCAGCCGCAGTACGTGTATCGGCATGGCTGGCAAATCGGAGACCTGCTGATCTGGAGCAACACCGGCACGATGCACCGCGCCCTGCCGTACCCCACCGACAGCGGCCGCCTGATGCACCGCACGATCCTGGCGGGCGAAGAGCCGCTGCAGTGAAACTCGCGATCGCGACGCCCGTCGTCACCAACGTCGCCGGTGCCGACTTGACGTGGGAGAGATCAGCCTCGATCGACGACATCGGCCGCGTCGCCGAGGCGGCAGATCGACTCGGCTACCACCACCTCACGTGCAGCGAGCACATCGGCGTGCCCGTCGCCGAGGCTCCGCGCCGCGGCTCGCGGTACTGGGATCCGCTGGCAACCCTGGGCTACGTGGCCGCTCGCACCCGGCAGATCCGGCTGGCCACCATGACGCTGGTGCTGGGCTACCACCACCCGCTAGAGATCGTAAAGCGTTACGGCACATTGGATCACGTCAGCGACGGCAGGCTGATCCTGGGCGTCGGGGTCGGCACGCTGAAGGAGGAGTTCGAACTGATCGGGGCACCGTTCGACGACCGGGGCGCCCGAGCCGACGACGCGTTGAAGGCGCTGCGGGCGGCGTTGCCGTGCAACGAGCCGACCTTTCGGGGCGAGTACTACTCTTTCGGCGGGCTGATCGTCGACCCCTGCGCGCTGCAGCCGCATGTGCCGATCTGGGTCGGTGGCCGCACCCGGCGGTCACTGCGCCGCGCAGTGTCGCTCGCCGACGGCTGGTGCCCGTTCAACGTGTCGGTCGCCAGTGCCGCGGAATGGCTGAAATCCTATGAGCTGCCTGAAGGTTTCGACGTGGTGCTACCCGCTGACCAACCGCTGGACCCGGTCGGAGATGCGGAACTGACCGCGGGAACACTGCAGACGGTCGCGGCGGCCGGCGCGACGGTGCTGTCCGCCCGGTTTGTCCATCGTTCGCTCGAGCATTACCTCGAGCAGGTGCACGCACTCTTTGAGCTACACGGTGCTCCGTGAGCCCGTCAGCTCGACTTCTTCTTGCCCGACTTCTTCCCACCGCGGCTCGAGGCGCCGGGGGAGTTGGAGATCGCGGCGGCCCGCGACTTGCTCATCCCCTTCTTGCGCAGGCCCTCGTATTGCTTCTCGTTCTTCACGCTTGAACCGTGATTCTTCGCCATAGAATCCTCCTCTGCGCGTTTGGAGAGGGATACCCGATCCGTTTGATGTCAATCCACATCAATGGGTATGCGAGGCGGCGGTATTCCGCGGAGCAACCGAGACCCATAGGATTGGGTGCGGTGGTGCACGGAGGTGGGTCGTGGGTAATGACGAGTCCGTGTCGGGGTCCGATCGGTCGCGCCAGCACGGTCTGATCGAAAGCATCCGCGTGCAGCTCGACGAGTTGCAGACGGCTCGCGACCAGATGGATGTGCTGCTCGACGCTGTTGTCGAGATCGGTTCCGACCTCGACCTCGATGCGACCTTGCGCCGGGTCATCGCCGCGTCGAAGCGTCTGACCGGTGCCCGCTATGGTGGGTTGGGTGTGCGGGCGGCAGACGGTGCGATCGGCGAGTTTTTCCACGACGGAATCGACGCTGCCACAGTGGGTCTCATCGGTCATCCACCCGTGGGTAAGGGCCTGCTCGGCCTGCCGCTGTACCGACCGGAAGCGCTGCGGACCGACAACGTGGCCGACCATGCTGCCGCCGTCGGCTTCCCCGAGCACCACCCGCAGATGCGCGCGTTTCTGGGAGTGCCCATCACGATTCGCGGCAAGGTCTTCGGCAGCATCTACCTCACCGACGATCGGCCCGAGTTCGGCTTCTCGCAGTCGGACGAGATCGCGGTGCGGGCGCTGGCATCGGCGGCCGGGGTGGCCATCGACAACGCCCGGCTCTTCGAACGTCTGCGCTCATCCGCGAAGTGGACTCGCGCCAGCCGCGAGATCACCACGGCGCTGCTGTCCGGGATTGACCCGCAGGTGCGGGCTCTGCGGTTGATCGCGGAGCACGCCCGCGAGTTGACCGGCGCCGAGCAGGCAATCGTGCTCGTTCCGGAGTTCCCGGACGAGCCCGTCGCCGAAGTACGGACACTTCGGGTGTCGACAGCCGTCGGGGTGCACGAAGCGGAGGTGATCGGCCAGCGCATCCCGGTCGCGGGATCGACCAGCGGCGCGGTCTTTCGCTCCGGGACGCCAGTAATCACGGATTCGTTCCGCCATCCCATTCCGGGTTTCACCGATGTCGGCGAGCGGCCGGCGATCGTCATGCCGTTGCGCGCTCAGCACTCCGTGGTAGGCGTGATCGCGGTAGCTCGCAATGCGCACCAACCGGCGTTCGACACGGTCCACATGAGACTGATGGGCGATTTCGCGGACCACGCCGCGATGGCGATCACGTTGGCGTCGGCCCATGAACACGCCCGTGACCTGACGATCCTCGCCGACCGCGAGCGCATCGCGCACGATCTGCACGACCACGTGATCCAACGGCTCTTCGCCGCCGGCATCGACCTGCAGGGCACGATCGCGAGATCCGGTTCGTCAGAGGTCAATTCGCGGCTGACTCGAACCGTGGACAGCCTGCAGTCGGTGATCGACGAGATCCGCACGGCCATCTTCAATCTGCAGAATGTCGGTGGCGCCGAAGGCGGCACCTTGCGCCAGCGGATCCAGTTGACACTCGCCGACTTGACGGAAAACAGCTCTCTGGCAACAACTTTGCGCGTCGTTGGACCGATGACCGCGGTCGGCGCCGAGCTGGCGAATCACGCAGAGGCAGTGGTCACCGAGGCGGTGAGCAACACGGTTCGCCATGCCGGCGCCGGCACGCTCGTCGTCGACATCACGGTCGCCGACGAGCTCAGCATCGAAATTACCGACGATGGCCGAGGTATCCCGGCGACCACGGAGCGCCGCAGCGGCCTGGCCAATATCGCCAAACGCGCTGAACAGGCATCCGGCAGATGCCAATTCGAGACGCCACCACAGGGTGGCACCAAGATTTCCTGGAGCGCGCCGCTGTTTTAGCAGCCAGCCGGTGGCGTCCCGGGTGATGTCGGTGTCCGTCATGCCCGGGTCCGGGGCGTAGACGCGCACCCCTCACCGTGCGAGCTCGTACACGAACAGCATGACCGCGACTTTGGAGTCCGCAAATGCACCCAGCCCGGCGTACTTGCGGTGATGAAGGATGTCGCGACAGGCGATCAGCGCACGCGCTCCTTGGTATCGGATGGCGACTACTCGTCCGACGGCGGGTAGGGCATCCCGAACTGGTCGGCGAGCAGACTCTGCACGATGATCATCGCCGCCTGCGAGCCGGCCGCGATCGAGCCGGCGACGTATGGCTGCTCGGTGCAGACGTCGCCGGCCGCGAAAACGGCGGACACGCTGGTCCGGTGCAGCGAGTCCACCCCGATCGCATCCGGCGCCAGCGGCCCCGGCGTGCAGGCCGCGCCGAGTTGCTCGGCGAGCTTGGACCGCTGCCGCAGCGGGGCCTCGACCAGAAGGCCATCACGCTCGAGCCGGGTGCCGTCAGCGAAGGCGATCTCGGTCAGCTGACCGTCGTTGCCGATCAGCTCGATGACGCGGCGCGAGTCGATGAGGATCTCCGCCGTTTCCAGCAGTCGGCGCTCGTCGTCGTCCAGCTCGGATGGACCGTCGGTGAGCAGCACGACGTCGTCGCTCCAGCCCCGCAACATCAGCGCGGCGTGCACCGCCTCCTCGCCGGCGGCAAGGGAGGCAAGGCGCTTCTCGCGCATCTCCCAGCCGTCGCAGAATGGGCACTGGAACACCGACTTGCCCCACAGCGCCGCGAGCCCGGGCAACTCGGGCGGGCAATACTGCATCCCGGTGGCGAGCAGCACCCGGCGGCCGCGGACCTGCTCGCCGTCGTCGAGTTCGAGCTCGAAGTGGTCGTCGGAAGCCGAACCGCCAACCACTCGGCTGTCGCGGATCTCGACGCTGGGGTAGGCCGACAACTCGCGCCTGCCGATCGCGTAGAGCTCGGCGGGCGGGCGTCCGTCATGACCCAGCAGGCCGCCGATACCGTGCGACGCGAGATTGCTCTGCTCACCGGCGTCGACCAGTAGCGTGCGCCGCCGCGCGCGCCCGAGGACCAGTGCCGCGCTCAGGCCGGCCGCGCCACCGCCGATCACGATGCACTCCCAATCCATGCCCGAACTAGTTCCGCTTCGAGGCCTGACTCAAACCTTCACGGCTGTGAGACGATCCGAGAGTGCGGCAACGGCGCTGGATGAAAAAGCAGTCATGCGGATAGCCCGGATCTATGACAGCCCGGAACCGGGTGACGGCGTGCGCGTGCTCGCCGACCGGCTTTGGCCGCGCGGGGTGCGCAAGGACGATCCGCGCATCGACCGATGGATCAAGGACGTCGCGCCGTCCTCGGAGTTACGCCGTTGGTACAACCACGATCTCGCTCGATACGACGAGTTCGTCGCGCGCTACCGCCAGGAACTCGAAGGGCCGGCCGCCGCCGCCGCGCTCGGCGAGCTTCGCCGACTCGTCGCTGCCGGACCGGTCACCCTGCTGACGTCGGCCAAGGACGTCGAACACGGCCACCTGGTCGTCCTCGAGAACATGTTGGCGCAGAACTGAAGGCCGCGCCACGGGCCGGTGCTGGCGGGTCCACTACGTTTAGCTCGGGTTCGACGTCGCACGAGGAGGAGCTATGGATTCGTTGTCATTGACCGCCGTGGTCGACGAGCAGTTGGCGCGGGCGCGTCAGTCCAACAGCGGCCGGTCGGCCCAGACCATCTACGGCGGCCACGAGCACTTCCTTCGGCAGACCGTCATCGCCCTGCTCGCCGAGCACGAGCTTGCCGAGCACAACAGCCCGGGCGAGGCCACTCTCCAGGTGCTGGAGGGAGAAGTGAAGGTGACCGCCGGCGACGACACCTGGCAGGGTGCCATCGGCGACTTTCTGATCATCCCGCCGGTGCGGCACAACCTCGCCGCGCTCGACGACTCGGTGGTGCTGCTGACGGTGCGTGCCGACAGCCGCGAGGGCACTCAATAGCGGTAGTCGGCCAGCGTGGTGCCGCCGATGCGCTCGGTACCGTCGACGAGAACGTGCGCGGGCACCATCTCGCTCGTCACCAGTCCGTGTTCACGCGTGGCCGCGTCGACGATGTCGAAGCTGTGCGCGATCCGATCGGGCTGGTCGACGACGATCGTGGTGACTGGCACTCGACGGGCCAGCTGAATCAGCTTGTCGCCGTGCGGTTTATGGTCGCCGTGGAATCCCCAGACGCCGCGCAGTACCGTCGCCCCACTCGCCGCGCCGGACGCGCGCAGGTCGCGGATCAGCGCGCGGTGTATCGGCGTACCCCGGTACAGCGCGGCGGACGAGGTGTACACCATCAGTTTCTGCCACAGCGGCCGGTTCTGGTCGTCGGTCATCGGCAGGGCGTCGGGCTGGCTCAGCAGTTCGCCGTCACGCTTGCACACCCGGATGCGCTCGACGGTCAAGAGCGGTTGGTGCAGCATCGCGCCGAGTCGAGGCACCACGCGCGCGATGCGCTCGGCGCTGCCCACCGAGATGATCATCATCGGCACATCGACGTTGCGGTTGAGAAACCGGGCCCGCCGCCGCTGGCCCCACGCGGTGCCGTCGACGCCGAGGAACACCGAAGCGCCCGCCACGCCTTCCCGGTAGAGCAGGTCGCAGATCGCGATGTACGCAGGAACACCGGCGACGCGCTGTTGGCGGCCCACGTAGACGGTGAGCTTCGCGGCGTCGCGAATATCATGCGGCACAACGAAACCCGTGATGTCGTCGGTGAGCAGCCGGGCGCGTTCTAACGTGATCAGACCGCGGGGCGTCATCGCGACGACGTCGTCGACGAGCGCGGTGATCTTGTCCCGCGTGTCGACGGCGGCGACCGTGACGGGCGGGTCCTCCGAAAGGCTCAGCCATTCGTCGCTGCGCAGCTGCTTGCGCGGACCGAAGCTGGCGATGCCGCGCAGCATCACGCTGGTTGCGATGGCCCGTTCGCCGTAGAGGGTCAGAAGGTCCTCGGCCAGAAACCGCCCGTCTGTCCGTTGCCGCTCGCCGAAGTAGGCGGTCAGCTTCAGGCACTCGGAGTTCGATGTCACCGGCCCTGCGTCTCCGTCCTTCACATTCGGCCCGCGATCCACTGGCCCGCCATCGCGGCGGCGACACCGAGAATGACGCTGAGCACGACGTTTGCGGCAGCCGGCCAGAACTGCCGCTCCTCGGCAAGCCGCTGTGTTTCCAGCATCCACGTGGAGAAGGTGGTGTAGGAGCCGACGAACGCGGTGCCGGCTAGAAGCGCCATGTGGTGGCTGAGCGCCAACCCCGACAGAAGGCCCAGGAGCACAGCGCCGCTGAGGTTCACGGTCAGCGTGCCAAAGGGGAAAGACCGGACGATCCGCCGGGCGATGGTGCGGTCGACGAGGAAGCGCAGCACCGCGCCCGCGCCGCCGAGCAGCAGAACCCCGCCCCATACCGCGATCGTCATGCCCGCACGCGCACCCTGCGTACCAGAGCAGTAGCGAGATACACCGCGAGCAGGCCGGCTGCGAGGCTGGCGACGGTGTAGCCGGCGGCCAGGGCATAGTGGCGGTGTTCGAGCATCCGCAGGGTTTCCACTTGCATGGTCGAGAACGTCGTCAGGCCGCCGCACAATCCGGTGCCCAGCAGTGGTCTGCGGTAGCTCGAGAGCGGCAACCGCTCCAGCAGCCGCGTGGTGAAGTAACCCAGAAGAAATGCACCCACGACGTTGACGACGAAGGTCGGCCATGGCCAGCGCCCGGGATCGGGGTTGGTGAGCATCTCCACGCCCGCGCGCGCGACGGTGCCCAGAGCACCTCCCGCGAACACGGCGGCGAGCTCTCGTCGATCGAAGGCCATGACGCAAAGTATCGCCGACTAGTTGCGCCGACTTCTGCATGGTGGTCGTCGTATCGGCGTTTCCACGACCCTGGTGCAGAACTCGCGCACCGGAGGGCAGAATCGGCACCATGGCGGCCCATCCTCGTGCCGGTCAGCCGGCCCAGCCCGAAGACCTGATCGACGTCGCTCATGTGGTGACGGCGTACTACACGGTGCAGCCGGACCCCGACGACGTCGCACAGCAGGTGGTGTTCGGCACGTCGGGTCACCGGGGGTCCAGCCTGGACGGCGCGTTCAACGAGGCACACATCTCGGCCACCACACAGGCCATCGCCGAATACCGCGCGGCCCAAGGCACCACGGGACCGTTGTTCATCGGCCGCGACACGCATGCGCTCTCGGAGCCGGCATGGGTGTCGGCCCTTGAGGTCCTTGCCGCCAATGACGTTGCGGTGATGATTGATTCGGCCGACCGATACACGCCCACGCCCGCGGTCAGCCACGCGATCTTGACGTTCAACCGGGGGCGGCCGGACGGTACCGCCGACGGTATCGTCGTCACCCCGTCGCACAATCCGCCCCGCGACGGCGGATTCAAGTACAACCCGCCCAACGGCGGGCCGGCCGACACCGATGCGACGGGAGCAATCGCCAAGCGCGCCAACGAGATTCTGCGGGAGGGACTCAAGGCGGTGAAGCGGGTCCCGCTGGCCCGGGCAATGACGTCGGCGCAGCGCCACGACTACCTGAACGCGTATGTCGACGACTTGCCGAACGTAGTGGACGTCCACGCGATCCGAGCGGAAGGCGTGCGCGTGGGCGCCGACCCGCTCGGCGGCGCGAGCGTCGACTACTGGGGCGCAATCGCCGAGCGGCACAACCTCGAACTCACCGTCGTCAACCCGTTTGTCGACGCGACGTGGCGGTTCATGACGCTGGACACCGACGGCAAGATCCGCATGGACTGCAGCTCGCCGAACGCAATGGCGTCGTTGATCGACAACCGCGACAAGTACCAGATCGCCACTGGCAACGACGCCGACTCCGACCGGCACGGCATAGTCACGCCCGACGCGGGACTGCTCAACCCGAATCACTATCTGGCGGTGGCGATCGACTATCTCTACAGCCACCGGCCGTCGTGGCCCCCGTCTACCGCGGTCGGCAAGACGGTGGTCAGCAGTTCGATCATCGACCGGGTGGTCGCCGGGCTGGGCCGCAAATTGATCGAGGTTCCGGTTGGGTTCAAGTGGTTCGTCGACGGATTGATCAGCGGCAGCATCGGATTCGGCGGCGAGGAGAGCGCCGGCGCGTCATTTCTGCGCACCGACGGCTCGGTGTGGACCACGGACAAGGACGGGATCATCCTGGCGCTGCTGGCGTCAGAAATTCTGGCGGTGACGGGCAACACGCCGTCGCAGCGGTACGAAGAACTCGCCGAAAAGTATGGTGCGCCCACGTATGCGAGAGTCGACGCGCCGGCGGACCGGGAACAGAAGGCACGGCTGGCCAAGCTGTCGGCCGACCAGGTGACCGCAACGGAGCTGGCGGGGGAGAAGATCACCGCGAAGATGACGACGGCACCCGGCAACGGGGCGCCGCTGGGAGGCCTGAAGGTGACGACAGCCGACGCATGGTTCGCGGCGCGCCCGTCAGGCACCGAAGACGTGTACAAGATCTACGCGGAGTCGTTCCGTGGACCCGACCATCTGCGTGAGGTACAAGACGCCGCCCGCGAGGTGGTGGCGAAGGCGCTCGCGTGACCGGCCTCTCGGAGGGCGAATGTAAGCCCGCCGAGCGGCTCCCGTCGGAGGTCTGGGTCCTCATCACCGCGAATGCGGTGATCGCGCTCGGCTACGGCGTGGTATCCCCGGTGCTGCCACAGTACGCGCGGAACTTCGGCGTCACCATCAGCGCGGCGACGTTCGTCATCACCGCGTTCGCGGCAATGCGGCTGTGCTTCGCGCCGGTCAGCGGGATGCTGGTGCAGCGGCTGGGGGAGCGGCGCGTGTATGTCACCGGCATTCTGATCGTCTCGCTGTCCACGGGTGCGTGCGCTTTCGCGCAAAACTATTGGCAGCTCTTGGTTTTCCGGTCGCTCGGCGGCATCGGGTCGACGATGTTCTTCGTGTCGTCGCTGGGGCTGATGATCCGCGTCAGCCCTGAGGACGCCCGCGGCAGGGTGGCGGGCATGTTCTCGTCGGCGTTTCTCGTCGGGTCGGTGTGCGGGCCGGTCCTAGGCAGCGCCACGGCAGGGCTTGGGCTCTCCGCGCCGTTCGTCATCTACGGCGTTGCGCTGATGATCGCCGCGGCGGTCGTGTTCTTCCGACTGCGACACTCGTCGCTGGCTGCCCCTGAACATCAGGCCGAGCCGGCCATCACGCTGCGGGATGCATTGCGGCGCAGGGCGTATCGGGCTGCCCTGTTATCTAACTTCGCGACCGGGTGGTCGGTGTTCGGGCTGCGGATGGCGCTGGTCCCGTTGTTCGTGTCGGAAGTGCTGTCCCACGGCGCGGGTATGGCCGGTGTCGCGCTGGCGACCTTCGCAGTCGGCAACGTGTCGGCGGTGATTCCGAGCGGTTACGTGTCTGACCGGGTAGGTCGGCGGACATTGCTGATCATCGGCTTGTCGGTGTCAGGCATCGCCACGGCAATAGTCGGCTGGGCATCGTCGCTGCCGCTGTTTCTCGCGGGCGCCTACGTCGCCGGGGCCGCGGCGGGAATGTTCAGCTCGCCGCAGCAGGCCGCTGTCGCCGACATCGTCGGCAGCAAGGCGCGGGCGGGCACCGCGCTGTCGACGTTCCAGATGATGTCCGACCTCGGGTCGATCGCCGGGTCATTGGCGGTCGGGGAGATCGCCGAGCACGTCTCATTCCCGGCGTCGTTCGTGATCAGCGGCGTCATCCTGCTTGCGGCGGCGGTGGGCTGGGTGTTCGCGCCGGAGACGCGCAGGCCACCGCGGGCCGCGCGTACGCCGGCGCGCGCGCTGGGTCCGGAGGCCGGCGGCGAACTGCCCTGACGTGCTGCTTTGAGCCGCCTTCGCTGGTGGTGTAGCTTCGATGGGCAACCTTCTCGGGGCTATGGCGCAGCTGGTAGCGCACCACACTGGCAGTGTGGGGGTCAGGGGTTCGAGTCCCCTTAGCTCCACTTTTGGACACATTAGTGTCCTTACTCGAACCTCGCGAAAGTCAATGAACCGAGGGGGAACCCCCACCCCCTGGACGGATGATTGAACACCACTTCCTTCGTGCAGTCATGAAAGGGGGTCAGCTGATTCCGTCCGGTGGCGGGTACGCGAAGCCTCAACCTCGTTGGGACCACTTTGCGACAGCGAGGCGCGTGTTTCTGCTTCGATGTGCCAGTCCGATGATGCGTGTCGTTCGGGGATCGATAGCGACGCCATCCGTGGATAGAGGATCGCTGGACCGAGCCATCGAGTAATGAACCGGCGTAGTTCGATTCCCTCGCGGGGTGGCTGTGCGGGATCGGTCAGGATGGACTGCACTGTGCGCAGGGTCATTTCGGCGAGTTCACCGAGCGCGGTGCCGTCGTAACCGTGAAGCCTCCAATCCACATCGAAGCGGTGAAAGACAGACAAACAGATTGTGATGGCCGTGTCGGACGTCAACGAGGTGACGGCTTCGCCCTCATGCCGCCGGGTCAGCAGATTTTCCAGCTGTGGATCACCGGCGAGATTGTCGATTCCAAACGACACGCTTTCGACGATTGCGGTGACTGGGTCGTTGAGTCCGCGAACGTGTTCTGCAACTTGGTCGATGAAACCGTCGACAGCACGCATTGAGCTGGCGATGAGCAGCGCGTCGGCATTGGGAAAGTAGCGGTACACCGTCTGGCGAGTGACTCCGAGTTTTCGGGCGACGTTGGCCAGGCGTATCGCTGGTCCGTGTTCGGCGACTACATCGCCTACCGCATTCAGAATGCGGTCGATCGCCTCCTCGTCCGAGGCAGGCGTAGACCCCGCCCAGCCGCGACTACGCATCCGCTGCCACAAGCCTTTCGGCATCGAACTCGATCTCGAGTGTTGTGGGGCCGCTCATTCCCATCAGGGATTTCCAAGGGGCCGAACCGACGCGATGGGGCGCACGGAGACGTCGGGTGAGGACTGTAAGCGCTTCTGCCAATTCCCGGCGTGCGAGGTTCGCCCCGAGGCAGTAGTGCGCACCGCCGCCGAAGGTCAGAATTGCGGGCAAATCCTGGCGTGCGATGTCGAAGCGGTCAGCATCGTCATAGATCGCTGGATCACGATTGGCTGCAAAGGTATTCACGACTACGAAAGTCCCTGCCGGGAACATGTAGCCGCCGAATTCGGCATCCTCGGTGGCGGCGCGCGGCGCGATACAGACCGCCGGTGAGTGACGCATGCTCTCCTCGACCGCCTGCATCGCAAGTTGTGGTTGGTCGCCCAGCTTCGCCCATTGATCCGAATGCTCGCAGAGCACCTGCACTGACGCAGCCAGCTGGTTTCGCGTCGTATCCGTTCCCGCCATCAAGAAGCCGGCCACCAGCATGCGCAGTTCGTCGAGATTCAGCCGATCGCCGTCGCTTTCGGCGCGTATGAGCTCGGACAGCAGATCATCGGTCAGGTTGTTTCGGCGAGCGGCGACCATGTCGTCGACGTACGCGTCGAGTTCACCCCAGGCACGCATGATCGCGGCTTCATCGAAGGTGGCGTCGGTCTGCAAACTGAAGGCCCTGAAGATGTGGTCAGTCCATTGTGCGAACAGATGCCAGTCCTCGCGAGGCGCGCCGATTAGCGCGCACATGATGGGGGTGGGGTAAGGGCGCGCAATGTCGCTCACGACGTCGCATCGACCGGCGTTAATCACCCGATCAATCAGGCCATTCACCACCTCGTGGATCGTGTCTTGAAGGCCGGCTGTGGCGCGGGGAGTGAACGCTCTCGACACCAGCTTGCGTAAGCGGGTATGTGGCGCGCCCTCGAGACCTAGGAGGCTGCTCATCATCTTGTCGTACAACGGGCCTGAGGTGATGCCCTGTGCAGCCAGCGTGATGCCGGGTGGCATGCGGAACCTGTTGTCGCGCAGGATATCCCGAGCCAACTCATAGGACAGGATTTCCGGACCGAGGGGCCCAATGGCGATTGGTGCGCACGATTGCGCCTCTCGGACATCCTCGAGGATGTCGCGCGGGGTGGCGGTGAGGCTGTAATTGAAAGTGGGGAGGCCAGCTTCGAAGACGCTGGGAGCGGTGCTTTTCACGTTCATCGATGTCTCAACTTCCGTTGGCGGCAGGCAGGCGGTCGTAAGGACATATATACACAGAGTGTATGACCACGATCGGAAGAGCGTCAAGTTAAAAGGCATACTCCCAGCAAAAACAACACGTCGCCTACTACGATCATACGAGTTGTTACTTAACGTCCGTATCGCTGGCATGGTAATTCAATGGACCCAGCTCCAGTGCTGCCCAGAAGTCAGCGCAATGGTGGAGTCGGACTGCTGTGATCGAGTCTCAGTCGATCTTGCAGGTGAAGGGGGTGTGGGTGTGTCTGCCCGGCCAGCTAGGCCTCGGCCAGCAGCCGTTTCAGTCGCGCGCGTAACTGCGCCGAAGATGTGTGTTGATTCCGTCAACACCCTTTCGCGTGCCCCCAAGGAGCAGCAAGGCTTAACTCCACCCTCGGCGGGGCCGCAGTTGCATTCCTTGGCGCCGAAGCGCCGCAGCGACGGTCGTATGGGAGACGTCGTAGCGGGCACCAAGCCAGGCAAGTGACTTGCCGTCGGAGTAGAGCGTTTCTGCTTCTGCCGATTGCTCGATCGTCAGGCCATGGCGGCGGATGGTGATGCCCTGCTCACGGAGCACGGTGGCCACCCTGGATTTGGAGATCCTGAAGTGGGCGCCGATCTGTTCTGTGGTTTCACCGGCGTGGTAACGATGCACGATGTCGTCGATATCCGCGGCCACCAGAAAGCGCTTCGATCGCGGGGGAGTGCTACTGGGAGCTGGTCTCCGAGGTGATTCGTTGATGAGTTTGCGCAGTTCATCCCACTTCTTACAGAGGTGGCCAAGGTTCGAGTTTCTTCCTATTGCCTCCACCTAGAAGAGACCCGCCCTGACCAGTGATCGAGGTATGACCCCCTGGCCGAGTGGAGCCCTTAGGCGGCGAGTCGCCCAATCAACTCCCAACGCGGGTCTCAGACAATTTGGCGACACCACCCATGACTGGCACGACCTGGGCCGAGGGCGGCAGGCGCGCGAGGGCGAAACACTGGCCAACATCTTCCGGGACGGTCGTCGAGGTCGCCAATAAAGTGATCCGGTGTCCGTGAAACGCTAAATTCCGTATTCGGGTAGCTCGATGTTGTCGCGCATCCTGCCGGCGAACACCGCGGCGAGCGGCCGGAAGTTCATCGTGCGAATGGCCACGCTCCGCAGCCATAGACCGAAACGAGTCCGTGTGGCAAAGAAGCCGATCATTTTCTCGGCACCGGCTTGTTTGTCGCTGATGAACGGACGCAAGAGCGCTTCATAGGATTCGAAGGCGCGGCGATAGTCGTTGCCGGCACGTTCAATTTCGCCCGCCAGGATGTAGGCCGCGGTGATCGCCAATCCGGTGCC
This sequence comes from Candidatus Sericytochromatia bacterium, assembly GCA_050262635.1. Taxonomy (GTDB): domain Bacteria; phylum Actinomycetota; class Actinomycetes; order Mycobacteriales; family Mycobacteriaceae; genus Mycobacterium. The sequence goes on from JBLNEK010000120.1 coordinate 26,075, forward strand.
CTCGCCTCCGAGCAACGAGATGCACCACGCCGCGTCGCCGATCAGCGCTACTCGGCCCTGCGACCAGCAGTCCATGCGGATTTGGCTGACCACATCGAAGTACAGATCGTCGATGTCGTCGAGCGCTGTCAAGATACGGGAACATTCCCAACCCGCATCGCCGAACGTGTTGCGGAGCTGATCTTTTGGTGAAAGTCCGGCGCTATCATGCTCGCCGCGGAACA
>JBLNEK010000121.1:0-30503 GCA_050262635.1 Candidatus Sericytochromatia bacterium
GAGCCCGACTCCGGTCTGGACCCGGTCCGTACCGCCTATCTGAGCCAGTTGCTGATCGACATCAACGCGCAGATCGACGCCACGATCCTCATCGTCACGCACAACATCAACATCGCCCGCACGGTGCCCGACAACATGGGCATGCTGTTCCGCAAGCATCTGGTGATGTTCGGTCCGCGCGAGGTGCTGCTGACCAGCGACGAGCCCGTCGTGCGCCAGTTCCTCAACGGCCGCCGGATCGGCCCGATCGGCATGTCGGAGGAGAAGGACGAGGCGACGATGGCCGAAGAGCAGGCCATGGTCGATGCCGGTCACCACGACGGTGGTGTCGACGAGATCGAAGGTGTGCCGCCACAGATCATGGCGACGCCCGGCATGCCGGAACGCAAGGCGGTCGAACGCCGGCGTGCCCGCGTGCGTCAGATCCTCAACACGCTGCCGCCCAACGCGCAGGAAGCCATCCGCGACGACCTCGAAGGCACGCACAAGTACCACTCGAGCCAGTTCGCCAGCATGGATGACGGCCGCCATGGTGACGGCGACGAGGCGCCCACCGGACGCATTCCGATCTCGCGCGAGCGCTGAGTGCCGATAAGCGCTCGCGCGAAGAGCGACCGATAGGGCATGCCCGAACAGAAGACGACGTTCTGCCGCATCTGTGAGCCGCTCTGCGGCATGGTCGCGACGGTCGATGACGGCCGCCTGGTGTCGCTGCGGCCCGACCGGGAGCATCCCCTGTCCTCCGGGTTCGCGTGCCAGAAGGGCATCGCGTTCGCCGAGGTGCACAACGACCCCGACCGGGTGACGACGCCGCTGCGCCGTCGGGAAGGGTCTGATGCTCGTCGCGCGAGCGGCTCATCGGCCGGCACCTTCGAGCCGGTCAGCTGGGAGGAGGCGATGTCGGACATCGCGGCCCGGCTCGCCGACATCCACCGCAGGCACGGCGCGGGCGGGATCGGCTGGTATTTCGGCAACCCGGGCGCCTTCAGCTACTCGCACACACTCTGGTTGCCGACGTTCATGGCCGCGCTCGGGCTCGGTCTGTTACCCGGTCGCTCTGCTCCAGCCCGCCGGAGATCGCACCTATTCACCGCTGGCTCGCAGGACGTCAACAACCGCTTCGTCGCCAGCCAGCTGCTCTATGGCAGCGCACTCGCGCTGCCGGTGCCCGACCTGCTGCGCACCGACCTGCTGGTCGTGATCGGCGCCAATCCCCTGGTGTCGCACGGCAGCGTGCTGACGGTGCCGCGAATCCGCGACCGCATGCACGACATCGTCAAACGCGGCGGCCGCGTCGTCGTCATCGACCCCCGCAAGACCGAGACCGCCGCGCAGTTCGACTGGCTGCCGATCGTGCCGGACGGCGACGCATTCCTGCTGCTGTCGCTGCTGGCTGTGATGTTCGACGAGGACCTCGCCGACCGGCCGCGGATCGCCGCCCAGGCCGACGGCCTCGGCTGGCTGGAGGCGCTGGCCAGACCATTCACTCCCGAGGTCACCCAACCGCGCACCGGCATCGCGCCGGAGGCGGTGCGGTTGCTGGCACGCGATCTGGCGCGGACGCTACGGGCCGCGGTCTACGGCCGCGTCGGCACCAGCACCGGCGAAAACGGCACGCTCACAACATATTTGCTCGACGTGGTGAACCTGGTCGCCGGCAATCTTGACGCGGCCGGCGGCAGCATGTTCGGCACCTACGGCCTGCCGTTCGAGCGCCAGTTGACGTCCGTCGGCGCCGCCGTGCTGCGCACGATCTACCACCGCCGACGGTCGCGGATCGGCAGCTTCCCGTCGGTGCTGATGTCGGAACCGGCCGGCGTGATGGCCAAAGAGATCACCACCGCCGGACCCGGCCAGATCAAGGCCCTGGTGGTCAGCGCCGGCAACCCCGTGCTGTCGGTGCCCAACGGTGCCGAGTTGGAGCGCGCCTTCGAGCAGCTGGAGCTGATGGTCGGCATCGACCTCTACGTCAACGAGACCACCTCGCACTGCGACTACGTTCTGCCCGCCACGACCATGTACGAACGCGACGATTTCCCGCTGCCGTTCCAGACGTTGCAGCCCACGCCGTTCCGCCAGGCGACGGAGGCGGTCGTCGCCCCGGTCGGCGAGGCACGCCCGGAATGGGAGATCATCGACGACCTCGCGGGTCGCCTCTGGCGCCGCACCCCGATGCTCGCCGCGATGGCTGGGATGCGAAAAGCGTTGAGCCTCTTCGGAATCAGGCTGACCCCACGCACCCTCGTCGACGCGGTGATCCGGCTCTCCGAAGGCGGTGACCGGTTTGGGCTGCGCCGCGGCGGCCTGAGCTTCTCGGCGTTGACGTCGAAGCATCCGCACGGTGTGGTGCTGGCCGAGAACCTCACGCCGGGCGTGCTCCCAAACGTGGTCGTCTACCGTGACCGGCGCGTGCGATTGCGTCATCGGGAGATCGACAGCGAAGTCGCGGCGCTCACGGCCCGCACCCGCCCGGCCGGCTACCCGCTTACGGTGATCGGGATGCGCGAGCTGCGCTCGGAGAACTCGTGGATGCACAACGCGCCGCCGCTGATGCGGGGCGAGCGTGAGCAGCGTGCGCTGATGCACGCCGACGACGCCGCCGAGCTCGGCGTCGAGGCAGGGGCCACGGTCCGGGTCAGCTCGCCGCACGGGCAGATCGAGTTGCCGGTAGAGCTGACCCGCGACATCGTGCCCGGCGTGGTCGCGATCCCGCACGGCTGGGGGCACCGCGGCACCGGCAGCCTGCGGGTGGCCAACCAGGCCGGCGGCGCGAACGTCAACAACCTGATGTCGAGCGATCCGAACGACATCGAGCGGCTGGCCGGAATGGCGCGGCTGACCGGTGTGCCGGTGCGCGTCGAGCCGGTCGCCGAGGCCGTGCCGGCGCCCGCGGCGGCCGTCGCGTCCGTGACGTCTTCGTGACGTACACCCAGGGAGTCGCCGGCCCGCTCTTTGCGTGGCGATAGGGTATTTACGCGATCGTCAAGAAGGAGTTTGCTGTGGTGACAGACCGACGCGTGCGGTGGTTTGGCGCGGGGCTGGTCGCCGCGGGAGTCGGAGCTGCCCTTCTAGTGGGCCCGTCAGCGTCGGCCGAGACCGGATCCGGCGACGGCCCTGGGGCCGGATCGACCTCGAACGCGACATCGAATTCGACGGCGAATTCGACGGCGAATTCGACATCGCAGTCGTCAGGCGCCAACTCGCCGGTAGCCGGGCCTGAGTCCCCGGGTGCTGCGTCACCAAAGCCCTCGAAGCCGTCCGTCGTCGAGTCGGAAGTATCCGGTTCCTCGTCGACGTCTGGCCAGCAGTCGGCGACAACCTCGGCACCGTCCAGTCAGCAGTCCACAGCAGAAGTGCCCACCCGGGTGTCCGCGTTTGATATCACGACGGAGACGACGCAGAAGACCGACAAGACCGACAAGACCGAGAAGACCACCCCGGAGACGACGTCGCCGGGCGGAGCGCAATCGGCGACGCCAAACCCCGCGCTGTCGTTGACGACTACCGACGACGAAATCCAGACCGCTGAACCCCAGAGCACCGAATCCGAGAGCACCGAATCCGAGGGCACCGAATCCGAGGGCACCGAATCCGAGGGCACCCAGTCCGACACTGCCGAAGCGCCACGCCAGACCGCCGGAAACCGAACCATGCTCCCCGCGGGTGTCAAGCCGGCGGACACGGCAGGGACGCCCGAGTCGCCTGCGAAACCCGATCCCGCCCGCGACGTGGACGCCGGGCAATCGGCCGCCACGGTCGGTGACGACAATGCCGTCGTCATGTCCGCAGCGCTGGCTTCGCGGGCGCTGGCGCAAGACGAGGCGACGACGTTCGATGTCACACCTGCGGTGACCGAGATGGCGCTCGCGGCACCCCCGCAACTGACGGGTCTGGTGGCCCAACCGAGGTTTCCGTTGCTCAACCTCATCGGGACCGTCGTGATCAACGTGTTGTCGTGGGCGGTGGCGCTCTTCACCCCGCCGCCGGTCGTGCCGCCCGGTAGTTCGGTCACGATCGGCCGGGCGCCGCTGGCCGTGCCGTGCAGCTGCGAGCCCGTGGACGCCAGATGGTACTTCCCCAACCAGGAAGAAGAGCCCACCGGCGTCACCTACCTGCAGCACGGCTTCTTCCGAAACGACGCCAATGTGTCGGCGCTGGCCGTTCAGCTCGCCGAGCAGACGAACACCGTCGTGGTCGCTCCGACCATCTCCTCGAACTTCTTCGCGGCCGACGGCTGCTGGATCAACGGCGACCCGATGCACCAAGGGGTCGCGAAGCTGTTCACCGATCCCGACCGCACGGCGCTGCAGGCGAGCGCGACGGCCGCGGCGATCGACGCGGGCGTGCTGTCGCCGGGGCAGACGTTCGACCTGCCCGACCAGTTCGTCCTCGCCGGCCACTCCGCCGGCGGCAACCTCGTGGCTGCCACCGCGGGATACATCGCCACGGACCCCCACAGCACTGCGATCAACGACCTGCGCGCCGTCATCATGTTCGACGGCGTGGACAACAACGGCGCGATCGGAAGGGGCGTGCGGTTGCTCCCCGCGAACGTGCCCGTCTACCAGATCGCCTCTGGCTGCAACCTGTGCAACGGGTTCGGCTCGGGCACAACGGCGCTCGAGAACGCGCGCCCCGGCAAGTTCGTCGGTGTGCTGCTCAAACACGGCACGCACATCGACGCAGAGGGGGCCAGTTCCGGCTTCCCGGCCAAGCTGGTCTGCGGTTTCCCGCGGTCCGCCAACGTCGCCGCCGTCCAGGACATCGCTTCGGGCTGGATCATCGACGCGCTGCACCCGGACCGACCGCCGGTCGGTGTGTACGGGCCGTTGGGGTCGACGATCTCGGTGCCCACCGACGCGGGGACGGCGACCGCGGTGGTACTCGGGCACGCGGTTGCCGACGCCGGTCAGCCACCGGTGCAGACGACTGTTGCGGCGTGACCACGGTCTGTCCACCAAACATCGTGTCAACCCTTGACGGAATCGGCGCGAGGCGTCAGTCTGTTGGGCAGCATGTGCATAGCTAGCAGTACAGGTCGCGGCCAGCGCCTTTACTGCCGTATGCCTGCGGCTTGAGGAATAGACCGCTCTGCGGTATGGTTGGACGTTGCGCTGGCTGCCTCCTGCCCACCTCATCTGATCCTGACACTGTGGTCCACGCCTTAGCCCTCGTTGGGCTTACTCGCGTGTCTGAGAACCGGACGGGTCGTCAGCCGGTGTGAACCGACGCAGATAGAGCGACGAAGGTGCCGGTCAGACCGGTCTTGTGGTCGCATGAGGTGCTGGAAGGATGCATCTTGGCAGTCTCTCGCCAGAGCAAAAAATCTGTAGCTACCGCCAATAGCTCCGTCCCCGGAGCCCCCAACCGAATCTCCTTCGCGAAGTTGCGTGAACCGCTCGAGGTTCCCGGCCTGCTCGAGGTGCAGACCGAGTCCTTCGAGTGGCTGATCGGCAAGGACGAGTGGCGCGAGAAGGCCATCGCCCGCGGTGACGAGAAGCCGGTAGGTGGCCTTGAAGAGGTGCTTGCCGAGTTGTCGCCGATCGAGGACTTCTCCGGCCAGATGTCGTTGACGTTCTCCAATCCGCGGTTCGAGGACGTCAAGGCACCCGTGAACGAGTGCAAGGAGAAGGATCAGACCTACGCGGCGCCGCTGTTCGTGACGGCGGAGTTCATGAACAACAACACCGGCGAGATCAAGAGCCAGACGGTCTTCATGGGCGACTTCCCGATGATGACGGAGAAGGGCACCTTCATCATCAACGGCACCGAACGCGTCGTCGTCTCCCAGCTCGTTCGCTCTCCGGGCGTCTACTTCGACGAGACGATCGACAAGTCCACCGAAAAGACACTGCATAGCGTCAAGGTCATTCCCGGCCGCGGCGCGTGGCTCGAGTTCGACGTCGACAAGCGCGACACCGTCGGCGTGCGCATCGACCGCAAGCGTCGCCAGCCCGTCACTGTGCTGCTCAAGGCGCTGGGCTGGACCAACGAGTCGATCCGGGAGCGGTTCGGCTTCTCCGAGATCATGATGAGCACGCTGGAGAAGGACAACACCGCCGGCACGGACGAGGCGCTGTTGGACATCTACCGCAAGCTGCGCCCGGGCGAACCGCCCACCAAGGAGTCGGCGCAGACCCTGCTGGAGAACCTGTTCTTCAAGGAGAAGCGCTACGACCTGGCCCGCGTCGGCCGCTACAAGGTCAACAAGAAGCTGGGGCTTTCCGAGAACCCGGCCCAGACGTCGTCCACCACGCTCACCGAGCACGACATCGTCGCCACCATCGAATACCTGGTGCGCCTGCACGAGGGACAGACCACGATGACGGTCCCCGGCGGCGTCGAGGTGCCCGTCGAGGTCGACGACATCGACCACTTCGGCAACCGGCGGCTGCGCACGGTCGGCGAGCTGATCCAGAACCAGATCCGCGTCGGCCTGTCCCGCATGGAGCGCGTCGTCCGCGAGCGGATGACCACCCAGGACGTCGAGGCCATCACACCGCAGACCCTGATCAATATCCGTCCCGTCGTGGCGGCGATCAAGGAGTTCTTCGGTACGTCACAGCTGTCCCAGTTCATGGACCAGAACAACCCGCTGTCGGGCCTGACCCACAAGCGTCGCCTGTCGGCGCTGGGCCCCGGCGGTCTGTCCCGCGAGCGTGCGGGCCTCGAGGTGCGCGACGTGCACTCGAGCCACTACGGCCGGATGTGCCCGATCGAGACCCCGGAAGGCCCCAACATCGGCCTGATCGGGTCGCTGTCGGTGTACGCACGGGTCAACCCGTTCGGGTTCATCGAGACGCTGTACCGCAAGGTCGTCGACGGCGTCGTCACCGACGAAATCCACTACCTGACCGCCGACGAGGAGGACCGCCACGTCGTGGCGCAGGCCAACTCGCCGATCGACGACGACGGCCGGTTCACCGAGCCGCGCGTGCTGGTCCGCCGGAAGGGCGGCGAGGTCGAATATGTGAGCTCGGCCGAAGTCGACTATATGGACGTGTCGCCGCGCCAGATGGTGTCGGTTGCCACGGCCATGATCCCGTTCCTCGAGCACGACGACGCCAACCGCGCGCTGATGGGCGCGAACATGCAGCGCCAGGCCGTGCCGCTGGTCCGTAGCGAGGCGCCGCTGGTCGGCACCGGCATGGAGCTGCGGGCCGCGATCGACGCCGGCGACGTCGTCGTCAACGACAAGCCGGGCGTCGTCGAGGAAGTCTCGGCCGACTACATCACCGTGATGGCCGACGAGGGCACTCGGCACAGCTACCAGCTGCGCAAGTTCGCCCGCTCCAACCACGGCACCTGCGCCAACCAGAAGCCGATCGTCGACGCCGGCGACCGCGTGGAGTCCGGCCAGGTGATAGCCGACGGGCCGTGCACCGACCAGGGCGAGATGGCGCTGGGCAAGAACCTGCTCGTCGCGATCATGCCGTGGGAGGGCCACAACTACGAGGACGCGATCATCCTCTCGAACCGTCTGGTGGAGGAGGACGTGCTCACCTCGATCCACATCGAGGAGCACGAGATCGACGCCCGCGACACCAAGCTGGGCGCCGAGGAGATCACCCGCGACATCCCGAACGTGTCCGACGAGGTGCTCGCCGACCTCGACGAGCGCGGCATCGTCCGCATCGGCGCCGAGGTCCGCGATGGCGACATCCTGGTCGGCAAGGTCACGCCGAAGGGCGAGACCGAGCTGACGCCCGAGGAGCGGCTGCTGCGCGCGATCTTCGGCGAGAAGGCCCGCGAGGTCCGCGACACGTCGCTGAAGGTGCCGCACGGCGAGTCCGGCAAGGTCATCGGTGTCCGGATGTTCTCCCGCGACGAGGACGACGAGCTGCCCGCCGGCGTCAACGAGCTGGTCCGGGTCTACGTCGCCCAGAAGCGTAAAATCTCCGACGGCGACAAGCTGGCCGGCCGCCACGGCAACAAAGGCGTGATCGGCAAGATCCTGCCGGTCGAGGACATGCCGTTCCTGCCGGACGGCACTCCGGTCGACATCATCCTGAACACGCACGGTGTGCCGCGACGGATGAACATCGGCCAGATCCTCGAGACGCACCTGGGTTGGTGTGCGCACAGCGGCTGGAAAGTCGACGGCAAGCCGGACTGGGCGACCAAATTGCCCGACGAGCTGCTGGCAGCCGAGCCGGGTCGGATCGTCGCGACGCCGGTGTTCGACGGGGCCCGCGAGGAGGAGCTGCAGGGACTGCTGTCCTCGGTGCAGCCCAACCGCGATGGCGAGGTTCTCGTCGACCCGGACGGCAAGGCGGTGCTGTACGACGGCCGCTCCGGCGAGCCGTTCCCGTACCCGGTGACGGTCGGCTACATGTACATCCTCAAGCTGCACCACCTGGTGGACGACAAGATCCACGCCCGGTCCACCGGTCCGTACTCGATGATCACCCAGCAGCCGCTGGGCGGTAAGGCGCAGTTCGGTGGCCAGCGGTTCGGCGAGATGGAGTGCTGGGCCATGCAGGCCTACGGCGCGGCATACACGCTGCAGGAGCTGCTGACCATCAAGTCCGACGACACGGTCGGCCGGGTCAAGGTGTACGAGGCGATCGTCAAGGGCGAGAACATCCCCGAGCCGGGCATCCCCGAGTCGTTCAAGGTGCTGCTCAAGGAACTGCAGTCGCTGTGCCTCAACGTCGAGGTGCTGTCTTCCGATGGCGCGGCGATCGAGATGCGCGACGGCGACGACGAGGACCTGGAGCGCGCTGCGGCGAACCTGGGAATCAACTTGTCCCGCAACGAATCTGCTTCTGTCGAGGATTTGGCCTGAGAAGGCTTTGGTTACTAAACCCGAAAGGGGAAAGGGAGTTACGTGCTAGACGTCAACTTCTTCGATGAGCTCCGCATCGGCCTGGCTACCGCCGACGACATCCGTCAGTGGTCCTACGGCGAGGTCAAGAAGCCGGAGACCATCAACTACCGCACACTGAAGCCCGAGAAGGACGGCCTGTTCTGCGAGAAGATCTTCGGACCGACTCGCGACTGGGAGTGCTACTGCGGCAAGTACAAGCGCGTGCGCTTCAAGGGCATCATCTGCGAGCGCTGCGGCGTCGAGGTGACCCGCGCCAAGGTGCGCCGCGAGCGGATGGGCCACATCGAGCTGGCCGCACCCGTCACGCACATCTGGTACTTCAAGGGCGTCCCGTCGCGGCTGGGCTACCTGCTCGACCTCGCGCCCAAGGACCTCGAGAAGATCATCTACTTCGCGGCATACGTGATCACGGCCGTCGACGAGGAGATGCGCCACAACGAGCTGTCCACTCTCGAAACCGAGATGGAGAGCGAGAAGAAGGCCATCGAGAACCAGCGTGACTCCGACCTTGAGGCCCGCGCCCAGAAGCTCGAGGCCGACCTCAAGGAACTCGAGGAGGAAGGCGCCAAGGCCGATGTGCGGCGCAAGGTTCGCGACGGCGGCGAGCGCGAGATGCGTCAGATCCGCGACCGTGCGCAGCGTGAGCTGGCGCGGCTCGAGGAGATCTGGACGACGTTCACGAAGCTGGCGCCCAAGCAGCTGATCGTCGACGAGGTGCTCTACCGCGAGCTGGTCGACCGCTACGGCGAGTACTTCACCGGCTCGATGGGTGCCGAGGCGATCCAGAAGCTGATCGAGACCTTCGACATCGACGCCGAGGCCGACTCGCTGCGCGAGGTGATCCGAAGCGGCAAGGGGCAGAAGAAGCTTCGCGCCCTGAAGCGGCTGAAGGTGGTCGCCGCGTTCCAGCAGTCGGGCAACTCGCCGATGGGCATGGTGCTCGACGCCGTGCCGGTCATCCCGCCGGAACTGCGCCCGATGGTGCAGCTCGACGGTGGCCGGTTCGCCACCTCCGATCTCAACGACCTGTACCGCCGCGTCATCAACCGCAACAACCGGCTCAAGAGGCTGATCGACCTCGGCGCGCCCGAGATCATCGTGAACAACGAGAAGCGGATGCTGCAGGAGTCGGTGGACGCGCTGTTCGACAACGGCCGCCGCGGTCGGCCCGTGACGGGGCCGGGCAACCGTCCTCTGAAGTCGCTCTCGGATCTGTTAAAGGGCAAGCAGGGCCGGTTCCGCCAGAACCTGCTCGGCAAGCGCGTCGACTACTCGGGCCGTTCGGTGATCGTCGTCGGCCCGCAGCTCAAGCTGCACCAGTGCGGCCTGCCGAAGCTGATGGCGCTGGAGCTGTTCAAGCCGTTCGTGATGAAGCGCCTGGTCGATCTGAACCACGCGCAGAACATCAAGAGCGCCAAGCGGATGGTGGAGCGTCAGCGCCCGCAGGTGTGGGACGTGCTCGAAGAGGTCATCGGCGAGCACCCGGTGCTGCTGAACCGCGCACCGACGCTGCATCGGCTGGGCATTCAGGCGTTCGAGCCGATGCTGGTGGAGGGCAAGGCGATTCAGCTGCACCCGCTGGTCTGCGAGGCCTTCAACGCCGACTTCGACGGTGACCAGATGGCGGTGCACCTGCCGTTGTCGGCGGAAGCGCAGGCTGAGGCCCGCATCCTCATGCTGTCGTCGAACAACATCCTGTCGCCGGCGTCGGGCAAGCCGCTGGCCATGCCGCGTCTGGACATGGTGACGGGCCTGTACTACCTGACCACCGAGGTCCCCGGCGACACCGGCGAGTACCAGCCGGCCGCCAAGGACCGACCGGAGTCGGGTGTGTACAGCTCACCGGCCGAGGCGATCATGGCGATGGACCGTGGTGCGCTCTCGGTCCGCGCCAAGATCAAGGTGCGGCTGACGCAGCTGCGCCCGCCGGTCGAGGTCGAAGCCTCGTTGTTCGGTGACGAGGGCTGGAGGCCGGGTGACGCGTGGACGATCGAGACCACGCTGGGCCGGGTTCTCTTCAACGAGCTTCTGCCGCAGGCGTACTCGTTCATCAACGAGCAGATGCACAAGAAGGTGCAGGCCCGGATCATCAACGACCTGGCCGAGCGTTACCCGATGATCGTCGTCGCGCAGACCGTCGACAAGCTCAAGGACGCCGGCTTCTACTGGGCCACCCGTTCGGGTGTCACCGTGTCGATGGCCGACGTGCTGGTGCCGCCGGAGAAGCAGGAGATCCTCGAGCGCTACGAGAAGGAAGCCGACGGGATCGAGAAGAAGTACCAGCGCGGCGCCCTGAACCATCAAGAGCGCAACGAGGCGCTGGTCAAGATCTGGCAGGACGCCACCGAAGAGGTCGGTGAGGCGCTGCGGTCGCACTACCCCGAGGACAACCCGATCATCACGATCGTGGAGTCGGGGGCGACGGGTAACTTCACGCAGACCCGGACGCTGGCCGGCATGAAGGGCCTGGTGACCAACCCGAAGGGCGAGTTCATCCCGCGGCCCATCAAGTCGTCGTTCCGCGAGGGCCTGACGGTGCTGGAGTACTTCATCAACACCCACGGCGCGCGAAAGGGTCTGGCGGACACCGCCTTGCGTACCGCCGACTCCGGGTATCTGACCCGTCGTCTGGTGGACGTTTCGCAGGACGTGATCGTGCGCGAGCACGACTGCGGCACCGAGCGCGGCATCACGGTGCGTCTCGCCGAGGTGCAGCCCGACGGGTCTTTGGTCAAGGACCAGTACGTCGAAACGTCTGCGTACGCAAGGACGTTGGCCGAGGACGCCACCGACGAGAAGGGCAACGTGCTCGTCGAGAAGGGCCACGACCTCGGTGACCCGGCGATCGATCTGCTGCTGTCGCATGGCATTTCGCAGGTCCGGGTGCGTTCGGTGCTGACCTGCGGGTCCGCGAACGGCGTGTGTGCGCACTGCTACGGCCGTTCCATGGCGACCGGCAAGCTGGTCGACATCGGCGAAGCGGTGGGCATCGTCGCCGCGCAGTCGATCGGCGAGCCCGGCACGCAGCTGACCATGCGGACGTTCCACCAGGGTGGCGTCACCGGCGGGCAGGACATCACCGGTGGTCTGCCTCGCGTGCAGGAGCTGTTCGAGGCTCGCGTGCCGCGGGACAAGGCGCCGATCGCCGAGGTGGCCGGCCGTGTCCGGATCGAAGAGGGCGACAAGTTCTACAAGATCACGATCACGCCGGACGACGGCAGCGAAGAAGTGGTGTACGACAAGCTGTCTCGTCGTCAGCGGCTGAAGGCGGTCGTCCACGAGGACGGCACCGAGGGCCTGCTGCGCGAGGGCGACCACGTCGAGGTGGGCGACCAGCTCATGGAGGGCTCGGCCGACCCGCACGAGGTGCTGCGTGTGCAGGGCCCGCGCGAGGTGCAGCTGCACCTGACCCATGAGGTGCAAGAGGTGTACCGGGCACAGGGTGTGTCGATCCACGACAAGCACATCGAGGTGATCGTGCGGCAGATGCTGCGGCGTGTCACCATCATCGACTCGGGCTCGACGGAGTTCTTGCCCGGTTCGCTGACGGAGCGCTCGGAGTTCGAGGCCGAGAACCGCCGGGTGGTGGCCGAGGGCGGCGAGCCCGCGGCCGGACGTCCGGTGCTGATGGGCATCACGAAGGCGTCGCTGGCCACCGACTCGTGGCTGTCGGCGGCGTCGTTCCAGGAGACCACGCGAGTGCTGACCGATGCGGCGATCAACTGCCGCAGCGACAAGCTCAACGGTCTGAAGGAGAACGTGATCATCGGTAAGTTGATCCCGGCAGGCACCGGCATCAACAGGTACCGCAACATTCAGGTGCAGCCCACCGAGGAGGCGCGGGCCGCTGCGTACACGATCCCGTCCTACGAGGATCAGTACTACAGCCCCGACTTCGGCCAGGCCACCGGAGCCGCGGTTCCGTTGGACGACTACGGGTACAGCGACTACCGCTAGTCACTTTTCTCGGCCAGACGCAAAAGCCCCCGCACGCACGGCGTGTCGGGGGCTCTTGCGTCTGCTGGCCAATGCACAAGTGCGTCGCTATCCACAGATATGCGCTCCGCCCCTTGTCTACGGGGGTGGTGCGGCGAGAGTGATTACGTGGAACTCGAACGTGCGCGCCGCAGCGATGTACGGCTTCGACGGATCTCGTCGCGCGAATAGAGAGCCAGTTAGCGCGCGGCAGGCTGACCGCGTGAGCTCGCGGGAAAATGGGGCCTCTTAGGTCGCGTCCGTACGGTGGTGGCATGCGAGTGCTCGTTCTGCTGGTGGTCGTCGCGGCGCTGGCGGCGTGCTCGTCGTCCCCACGGGGCACGGCCGAGCCGAAGGACGAGTTCCCAGAGGGCAGCACCTTGCACACGATCAACGTCGGCGGGCTCTACCGCTCCTATCGGGTGCACAAGCCCGCCGGCCTGCCTGCGTCAGCGCCGCTCGTGGTGATGCTGCACGGCGGCTTCGGCAGCAGCGAACAAGCGGAACGAGCGTACGGCTGGGACGAACTCGCGGAGAGCGCGAAGTTCGTCGTGGCGTATCCCGACGGAATCGCCCGGGCGTGGAACGTCAACGGATGCTGCGGCCAGCCCAGCCGAGAGGGGATCGACGATGTCGCATTCATCACGGCGATGGTCGGCGACATCAGCCGAGGCGTCGGCATCGACCAGTCCCGTATCTATGCGACCGGCATCAGCAACGGCGGCATGATGAGCTACACGCTGGCCTGCAACAGCAGCATGTTCGCCGCGATCGGCCCCGACTCGGCCACCCAGCTCGACCCGTGTGCGTCGCCGCACCCGACGTCGGTGATGCATATCCACGGTACGGCCGACAGCATGGTCCGTTTCGACGGCGAGGAAGGCGAAGGATTCGCACATGTCAACGGGCCGCCCGTGCCCGACTTGAACGCGTTCTGGCGCAAGGTCGACCAGTGCCGCGAGCCCGTGGTGACCACCGAAGGGCCGGTGACGACGTCGGCCGCGGACTGCCCGGGCGGCCGCAGCGTCGTACTGGTCACCGTGGAGGGCGGCCGGCACGAGTGGCCGTCGTTCGCGACGCAGCGCCTGTGGGACTTCTTCGCAGCACACCCGCGCGCATCCTGAGCGGCTAACCCCGCGAGGACGCAAAGAAAATGGACGCGGATATTACGCGTATTGTGCGGCTGTCGGGAAAATGTAACATTGCGGGTATGCCTGACACGCACATCGTCACCAACCAGGTCCCTCCTCTCGAGAACTACAACCCCGCCACCTCCCCGGCTCTGGTCGAGGCGCTGATCCGCGAAGGCGGAGAGTGGGGTCTCGACGAGATCACCGAGCTCGGCGCCCTGTCCGGATCGGAGCAGGCGCAGCGGTGGGGCGAGCTCGCCGACCGCAACCGCCCGATCTTGCACATCCACGACAAGTACGGCCACCGCGTCGACGAGGTCGAGTACGACCCGGCCTACCACGAGCTGATGCGGGTGGCGATCCGGCACGGCCTGCACGCCGCGCCGTGGGCCGACGACCGGCCCGGCTCGCACGTCGTCAGAGCGGCCAAGACGTCCGTGTGGACTCCGGAACCCGGGCACATCTGCCCGATCTCGATGACCTATGCCGTCGTGCCCGCGCTGCGTAACAACCCCGAGCTCGCAGCGACGTACGAGCCACTGCTGACCAGCCGTGAATACGACCCGGAGTTGCATGTGCCGGCCACCAAGGCCGGCATCACCGCGGGCATGTCGATGACCGAGAAGCAGGGGGGCTCCGACGTTCGCGCGGGCACGACGCAGGCGACGCCCAACGCTGACGGCAGCTACAGCCTCACCGGGCACAAGTGGTTCACGTCCGCGCCGATGTGCGACGTCTTCCTCGTACTCGCGCAGGCACCGGGCGGCCTGTCCTGCTTCTTCCTGCCGCGCATTCTTCCCGACGGCACCCGCAACCGAATGTTCCTGCAGCGCCTGAAGGACAAGCTCGGTAACCACGCCAATGCCTCCAGCGAGGTCGAGTACGACGGCGCCACCGCCTGGCTGGTGGGAGAAGAAGGACGCGGCGTGCCGACCATCATCGAGATGGTCAACCTCACCCGACTGGACTGCACGCTGGGCAGCGCGACCAGCATGCGCAACGGCCTGACCCGCGCCATCCACCACGCTGCGCACCGAAAAGCATTCGGCGCGTATCTGATCGACCAGCCGTTGATGCGCAACGTCCTTGCCGACCTCGCGGTCGAGGCCGAAGCCGCGACGATCGTCGCGATGCGGATGGCCGGGGCCACCGACAATGCCGTGCGCGGCGACGAAACCGAAACCCTGCTGCGACGCATCGGCCTGGCGGCCAGTAAGTACTGGGTCTGCAAGCGCGCCACCCCACACGCGGCCGAGGCGATGGAGTGCCTGGGCGGCAACGGGTATGTCGAGGACTTCGGCATGCCGAGGCTGTACCGCGAGGCACCGCTGATGGGCATCTGGGAGGGCTCCGGCAACGTCAGCGCTCTGGATACGTTGCGCGCCATGGCAACTCGCCCCGAGTGCATCGAGGTGCTGTTCGACGAGCTCGCCAAGACGGCAGGCCAGGACCGCCGCCTCGACGCCCACGTCGCCGCTCTGCGGCCCCAGCTCGAGGATTTCGACAGCATCCAGTACCGCGCCCGCAAGGTCGCCGAGGATATCTGCCTCGCATTGCAAGGGTCGCTGCTTGTGCGCCACGGTCATCCGGCGGTGGCCGAGGCCTTCCTTGCGTCGCGGCTCGGCGGGCAGTGGGGCGGCGCGTTCGGCACCCTGCCCACCGGGCTGGACCTCGCTCCGATTCTCGAGCGGGCGCTGGTGAAGGGATGACCTTCCAGCGAGAAGCGAAGGCAGTTCGCGCGTGACCCACGCTATTCGACCGGTCGACTTCGACAACCTGAAGACGATGACCTACGAGGTCACCGACCGGGTAGCCCGAATCACGTTCAACCGGCCCGAAAAAGGAAATGCGATTGTCGCCGACACGCCGCTGGAGCTGTCGGCTCTGGTGGAGCGTGCCGACCTCGACCCCGACGTGCACGTGATCCTGTTGTCTGGCCGCGGCGAAGGATTCTGCGCCGGCTTCGATCTCAGCGCCTACGCCGAGGGGTCGTCGTCGGCCGGTGGTGGCAACGCCTACAAAGACACCGTACTGTCCGGAAAAACCCAGGCTATCAACCACTTACCAGACCAGCCGTGGGATCCGATGATCGACTACCAGATGATGAGCCGGTTCGTCCGCGGCTTCCAGAGCCTGATGCACGCCGACAAGCCGACCGTCGTCAAGATCCACGGCTACTGCGTGGCCGGCGGCACCGATATCGCCCTGCACGCCGACCAGGTGATCGCCGCCGCCGACGCCAAGATCGGCTACCCGCCGACCCGCGTGTGGGGCGTGCCGGCAGCGGGCATGTGGGCGCACCGCCTCGGTGACCAGCGCGCGAAACGACTTCTGCTGACCGGTGATTGCATCACCGGCGCGCAGGCCGCCGAGTGGGGATTAGCAGTCGAAGCGCCCGATCCGAAGGATCTCGACGGGCGCACCGAGCGGCTTGTGCAGCGCATCGCCGCGGTTCCGGTGAACCAGCTGATCATGGTGAAGCTCGCGATGAACAGCGCGCTGTACCAGCAGGGCACGGCCAACAGCGCGATGATCTCCACGGTGTTCGACGGAGTCGCGCGGCACACGCCGGAGGGCCACGAGTTCGTCGCGCAAGCCCGCGAACATGGCTTCCGAGACGCGGTGCGTCGCCGCGACGAGCCCTTCGGCGACTACGGACGGAAGGCCTCCGGGGTCTGAGGTGCCTAGAACGCTCGCTCGGATGACAGCCCGTTCCGTGGTGCTCAGCGTGCTGCTCGGCGCACATCCGGCGTGGGCGACGACGGCCGAACTGCTCCGGCTCACAGCCGATTTCGGGCTCAAGGAATCGACGGTCCGGGTCGCGCTGACCCGCCTGGTCAGCACCGGTGACCTGGTCCGCTCGGCTGACGGGTACCGGCTGTCGAACCGGCTGCTGGCGCGCCAGCGCCGTCAGGACGATGCGATGCGACCACAGCTCAAGCCATGGGACGGCACCTGGACGACGCTGGTGATCACCAGCGTCGGCGTCGATCCCCGGACTCGTGCGGCGCTGCGAAACACTCTGCAGCAGCGCCGATTCGGTGAGCTCCGCGAAGGCGTCTGGCTGCGGCCGGACAACCTCGACGTCTCGCTGCCTACGGCAGTGACACGCAGAGTGCGGGTGCTGCACACCCGCGACGACGACCCCGCGGAGTTGGCGAAGACGCTGTGGGACTTGACAGGCTGGGCCCGCACCGCCGACCGCTTGTTGCGTGACATGGAGTCGGCGTCGGACACACCCGCCCGCTTCGTCGCCGCCGCGGGGATGGTGCGGCACCTGCTCACCGACCCGGTCCTGCCCGACAACCTGCTGCCGCCCGACTGGCCCGCAAACGCATTGCGCGACAGCTACTTCCAATTTGCCGACGAGCTCGCCGCCCGTCGGAACCCGGCCCAACAACTGGTGGAGGCGTCATCATGACCGACGAAGTACGCGTCGAGCGGCAAGGACCCGTCACGACCGTGATCATCAACCGCCCTGCCGCGCGCAACGCCGTCAACGGGCCTACCGCAGCGCAACTCGTGGCTGCGTTCGAAGAGTTCGACGCCGACGACTCTGCATCCGTGGCGGTGCTGTGGGGAGACAACGGAACATTCTGTGCCGGTGCTGATCTCAAGGCCTTCGGTACACCCGAGACCAACCAGACGCACCGCACCGGCCCGGGTCCGATGGGTCCGACGCGGATGGTGCTTTCGAAGCCGGTGATTGCGGCGGTCAGCGGGTTCGCTGTCGCCGGCGGCCTGGAGCTGGCGCTGTGGTGCGATCTGCGTGTCGCCGAGGAAGGCGCGGTGTTCGGCGTGTTCTGCCGGCGCTGGGGCGTGCCTCTGATCGACGGCGGCACCATCCGGCTGCCTCGGCTCATCGGGCAGAGCCGAGCCATGGACATGGTCCTCACCGGCCGGCCCGTCGGCGCGGCCGAAGCGTACGACATCGGGCTCGCCAACCGCGTCGTGCCGAAAGGCCAAGCGCGCCAAGCCGCCGAGGAACTCGCGACCGAACTCGCCGCGCTTCCGCAGCAGTGCATGCGCTCCGACCGGCTGTCGATGCTCGCGCAGTGGGGAATGTCCGAAAAGGACGCGATCGACTTCGAGTTCGGCAGCCTGACGCGCGTCGCGGCCGAAGCGCTCGAAGGCGCAAGCCGATTCGCCGCGGGGGCCGGCCGGCACGGCGGGTCGGCGGTGGCGGAGTCGACGGCCGAGTAGTGGTGTCGCACGTGTGACTTTTGGACAGGACCAAGCCTCTGTCCCCGCGTCGGATTGCGGCATTACCGTCACGTGTTTCCGACGGCAACGCAAAGGAGCGCAAAATGTTCGCCGGGATGGCATCGAGGCTGGCGGTCGCTACCGCGGCTGCGGCCGGGCCGGAGTCGTCGTCGCGCTGCGAGGTGGAAAGAGACATCTGCCTGGATTCGCATCGGGCAGAGGACGTCCGGGGCAATGGATACATTCCGGCCGACGATTTCCAGACGTGCATGCAGGCCTAGTGGAATTGCAGGAGCGAGGAGGGGTGACACCATGCCCATGAGGAAACGCTTCGCCTGGATGCTGGCCGGAGTTGGCGGCCTGGTGATTGTGGCCGCCCCGGCGGGCACCGCGCCCCCCGGGTGACGACGACAACGCGCCACCCGAGGACATCGACTCCTACCCCCTCGCGAAGGGCAACTACACCACGTCCAGTGACTTCGCGTGGGCCTTTTTCAAGACCCCCGACGGGCGGTCGTGCGGCATCGGACCCAACGGCGGCCCAGTCGGCTGCGACGCGGTGGCCGCCGACGCCCCGGCGGGTGCCAATCAGATATGGGTGATCAGCTGGGGGCCGGCCGAGTACCGCCATTCAGACACAGCGTCGTTCACCCGCAACGTCGCCGTCCTCCCCGTCGGTCAACGTCTCGATAACCGGGGCGCGACGTGCGCCGTCACGTCCGAGGACACCGTGCGCTGCGAGACGTACGGCAACCACGGGTTCATCCTGTCCGCGGACGACAGCGTCTTCTGGTAGCAGGTCGCGGTCACGCCGGGACGCGGTCGATCCTGTTCGTCATGCCGAGTTCTCGTCCGCGGTCGAGGATGTAGGGATCTCCGTTGTGGAACATCATCGTCTGGTCGAAGCCGTAGACGGTGATGTCGTCGGTGACGGTGTCAGCGACCACGGTGTTCCCGGAGCCCTGCATGGTCACCGCGTAGCACACACCCGTCGCGTTGATGACATTCCACGATCCGTTGACGAACAACGTCGCGTTGTTGCAGTCGATCGTCATCTCCTGGCCGACACCGGTGATGTGGGTGTCGCCTTCGCCGCGGGCATTCGCCGTCGGCACCCCCAGCGCCGCCGGAATAAGGCACACGGCAGCGGCACAACATGCAGTGGTCCGCCTCATCGTCGCCCCCTTGTCGCGTGCCCCGATCCGCAAAGCCTACTCACCCGACGTGTGGGCGCGGTAGCGGTTGAGCGCTTTCTGGCCAGGTCGCCAACCCAAACGCGCGTCGGTACGGTGTGAGCGGTGAACTGGCGTGGCCTGATGGCTGGGGTCATGGTCGTTCTGGCGGTCATGGCACTCGTCGGCTGTTCGCGCACGGTCACCGGCTCCGCGCAGCGCGCCGTCGAGTCCGGCGAGGAACCCGCACACGGCTACGGCTACACGGACGACCGGTGCGGACTGCTCCACGACAGCACGGTGCAGGAGATCGTCGGCGCCGACGAACTTGTCCGGCCGTACAGCGGCGCGGTGTGCCAATACGTGCTGATGAAACAGTCGACCGTCATCGATGTCACCTACTCCTGGTTCGAAAGCGGCAGCATCGGCCGCGAGCGGCGGCTGGCCGAATCGAACAAGGCGCAGATCACCGAGATCGTGCTGGAGCGTCGTCCAGCGTTCCTGGCCCGGCGCGCGGTCACCGGCAATGCCTGCGCGGCCACCGCGGACACCAACCCTGGAGTGGCGAGCTGGTGGGTCCAGGTCCGGGGCGACGCGCTGTCGGACCCATGCCTGCTGGCGCAGACCCTGTTGGCCAAGACGCTGTCGTCGGACATGTGATGATCCGCCCGCCACTGACGCCTTTACTACTGATAGCGACGGTCGCCGGGTGTGCCGCCCAGCAACCTGCACCGACGCCGGCCACGCGCAGCGCCGAGGTCTTCCGCAGCGGCGACTGCAATCTCGTCTCCGACGACGACGTGAACGCTGCGGGCGGGGCCGGAAAGTTCACGAAGGTCGTCGTCGGCGACGCCGGCTGCTTCTGGCAGGAAGGGTCGATGATCGGCTCGTTCGGGGTGGGAATGGGAATCTCGACGTGGTGGTACCGGGGCAGCGACCTCGACGCGGAACGGACGTTGGAGAGAAAGGCGGGCCGAGAGATCACCGAGGTGTCGCTCGCGGGCAACAGCGGCTTCGAGGCTTCCGACGAGAACGCATGCAGTATCTACGTCGCCAAGGGTTCCGACGTGATCACCTGGTCGATCCAGACCATGAACCCCGGGTCGCTGCCCCCGCTGTGCACGGTCATCCGGACGCTGGCCGAGCTGTCGCAGGAGCGCGTCAACTAGAGTTCCACGCTGTGGCAGCGGCGCGCCCGTCAGGACGATCGACCAAGCTGAGCCGCGATGTGATCGTCAACGCCGCGCTGACGTTCCTCGACCGCGAAGGCTGGGACGCGCTGACCATCAACGCGCTGGCCGCGCAGCTGGGCACGAAGGGCCCGTCACTGTACAACCATGTCAGCAGCCTCGACGACCTGCGCCGATCAGTGCGCAAGCGGGTGGTCGGCGACATCATCGAGATGCTCGGCACCGTCGGGCAAGGCCGCACCCGTGACGACGCCGTGCTGGTGATGGCAGGCGCCTACCGCAGTTATGCCCATCACCATCCGGGCCGCTACTCGGCGTTCACCAGGATGCCGCTGGATGGGGGCGACGACCCGGAGTTCACTGCCGTCGCGCGTGCGGCGGCCGAGCCGGTGATTGCGGTGCTGGCCTCGTACGGGCTCGACGGCGAGGACGCGTTTTATGCGGCACTGGAGTTCTGGGCTGCCCTGCACGGATTCGTGCTGCTGGAGATGACGGGCGTGATGGCCGGCATCGACGTCGACGCGGTGTTCTCCGACATGGTGCTACGGCTGGCGACGGGAATGCAGCGGCGCTAGCGCGTTCGCTCACCTCCTGCCGCGAACAGACGCAAAAGCCCCTTCTACACCGGCGTGTCGAGGGCTTTTACGTCTGCTCGCGCGGGCGGTGACCTGCGCTTAGCGCCGGCCGCACGAGTTTGTTTCGACTGCGCCAGCCCTGGTATCGTGGGCGTCCGTGCCTGGCAGATAAGGCGCTTGCGGTGACGCATGCCTGCACGCCGGGCCGATTCGTATGTCCCACGATGTCACGGTCAACGCCGTGGAGGGCGCATGCGACACGCCCGGCCTCGGGGTGACCGAGCAGGGCAAAACCGCAGATAGAAGACCTGAGAAGAACGCGACAGAGAAAGCCGGTAGATGCCAACCATCCAGCAGCTGGTCCGCAAGGGGCGCACCGACAAGATCGCCAAGGTGAAGACCGCGGCGCTCAAAGGCAGCCCGCAGCGCCGCGGCGTGTGCACTCGCGTGTACACCACGACCCCGAAGAAGCCGAACTCGGCTCTTCGCAAGGTCGCGCGCGTGAAGCTGACCAGCCAGGTGGAGGTCACCGCATACATCCCCGGCGAGGGCCACAATCTGCAGGAGCACTCGATGGTGCTGGTGCGCGGCGGTCGTGTGAAGGACCTGCCCGGCGTGCGGTACAAGATCATCCGCGGCTCGCTGGACACCCAGGGCGTGAAGAACCGCAAGCAGGCCCGCAGCCGCTATGGCGCGAAGAAGGAGAAGAGCTGATGCCGCGCAAGGGGCCCGCGCCCAAGCGTCCGCTGGTCAACGATCCGGTCTACGGATCGCAGCTCGTCACCCAGCTGGTGAACAAGGTTCTGCTGCAAGGGAAGAAATCCCTGGCCGAACGCATTGTTTATGGTGCGCTCGAGCAGGCTCGCGAGAAGACCGGCACCGACCCGGTGGTCACCCTCAAGCGCGCTCTCGACAACGTCAAGCCCGCGCTGGAGGTTCGTAGCCGCCGAGTGGGTGGCGCGACCTACCAGGTTCCCGTCGAGGTGCGCCCCGACCGCTCCACCACGCTCGCCCTGCGCTGGCTGGTGGGATACTCGCGGCAGCGCAGGGAGAAGACGATGGTCGAACGGCTGGCCAACGAGATTCTCGACGCGAGCAACGGGCTGGGAGCTTCGGTCAAACGGCGCGAGGACACCCACAAGATGGCCGAGGCGAACCGGGCCTTCGCGCACTACCGCTGGTGAAACCGGCGGCAGAGCGGCCGCCGACGCATGACGACAGCTAACTACGCAACCGAAAGAGTGAGACTTCTGTGGCACAGAAGGACGTGCTGACCGACCTGAGCAAGGTCCGCAACATCGGCATCATGGCGCACATCGATGCCGGTAAGACCACGACCACCGAGCGCATCCTGTTCTACACCGGCATCAACTACAAGATCGGTGAAGTCCACGAGGGCGCCGCCACGATGGACTGGATGGAGCAGGAGCAGGAGCGGGGGATCACGATCACCTCCGCGGCCACCACCTGCTTCTGGAACGGCAACCAGATCAACATCATCGACACCCCCGGGCACGTCGACTTCACCGTCGAGGTGGAGCGTAGCCTGCGGGTCCTCGACGGGGCCGTCGCGGTGTTCGACGGCAAAGAGGGCGTCGAGCCTCAGTCCGAGCAGGTGTGGCGGCAGGCGGACAAGTACAACGTGCCGCGCATCTGCTTCGTCAACAAGATGGACAAGATCGGCGCCGACTTCTACTTCTCGGTGCGCACGATGGAAGAGCGTTTGGGCGCCAACGCCATTCCGATTCAGCTGCCCGTCGGCTCCGAGAGCGAGTTCGAGGGCGTCGTCGATCTGGTCGAGATGAACGCCAAGGTATGGCGCGGCGAGACCAAGCTCGGCGAAACCTACGACACCGTCGAGATCCCGGCCGAGCTCGCCGACAAGGTCGAGGAGTACCGCACCAAGCTGTTGGAGGCGGTCGCCGAGACCGACGAGGCACTGCTGGAGAAATACCTCGGCGGCGAAGAGCTAACGGTCGACGAGATCAAGGGCGCGATCCGCAAGCTGACGATCAACTCCGAGGCGTACCCCGTGCTCTGCGGCAGCGCCTTCAAGAACAAGGGCGTGCAGCCGATGCTGGACGCGGTCATCGACTACCTGCCGTCGCCGCTGGACGTGCCGGCCGCCGTCGGTCACCGGCCCAACAAGGAGGACGAGGAGGTCGTGCGCGCGCCATCGGTCGACGAGCCGTTCTCGGCGCTGGCCTTCAAGGTCGCCACGCATCCGTTCTTCGGCAAGCTCACCTACGTCCGGGTGTACTCCGGCAAGGTGGACTCCGGTTCTCAGGTGATCAACGCGACCAAGGGCAAGAAGGAGCGGCTGGGCAAGCTGTTCCAAATGCACTCCAACAAGGAGAACCCGGTCGACACGGCGTCAGCCGGCCACATCTACGCGGTGATCGGTCTCAAGGACACCACCACCGGCGACACGCTGTGCGACCCGAACGACCAGGTCGTGCTCGAGTCGATGACGTTCCCGGACCCGGTCATCGAGGTGGCCATCGAGCCGAAGACCAAGAGCGACCAGGAAAAGCTGTCGGCGTCGATCCAGAAGCTGGCCGAGGAGGATCCCACCTTCAAGGTGCACCTGGACCAGGAGACCGGCCAGACCGTCATCGGCGGTATGGGCGAGTTACACCTGGACATCCTGGTGGACCGGATGCGCCGCGAGTTCAAGGTCGAGGCCAACGTCGGCAAGCCGCAGGTGGCGTACAAGGAGACGATCCGCCGGGTCGTCGACAGCGTCGAGTACACGCACAAGAAGCAGACCGGCGGCTCCGGCCAGTTCGCGAAGGTGATCATCAAGCTCGAGCCATTCTCGGGCGAGGACAGTGCCACCTACGAATTCGAGAACAAGGTCACCGGCGGCCGGGTGCCGCGCGAGTACATCCCCTCGGTGGACGCCGGCGCACAGGACGCCATGCAGTACGGCGTGCTGGCCGGCTACCCTCTGGTGAACTTGAAGGTCACGCTGCTCGACGGCGCCTACCACGAGGTCGACTCGTCCGAGATGGCGTTCAAGATCGCCGGTTCGCAGGTGCTGAAAAAGGCTGCGGCGCAAGCACAGCCAGTCATCCTGGAACCGATCATGGCCGTCGAGGTCACGACGCCCGAGGACTACATGGGCGACGTGATCGGCGACCTGAACTCCCGCCGTGGTCACATCCAGGCCATGGAGGAGCGCGGCGGTGCCCGCGTCGTCAAGGCACAGGTTCCGCTGTCGGAGATGTTCGGCTACGTCGGCGACCTTCGGTCGAAGACCCAGGGCCGGGCGAACTACTCCATGGTGTTCGACTCCTACGCCGAAGTGCCGGCGAACGTGTCGAAGGAGATCATCGCGAAGGCGACGGGTCAGTGAGAATCGAGGCCGCTTGCGGCCGAGGCTCGGATCTGGCCCGGGGCAATAGCCCCGCTGTCTTGGCGGGACCACACAACTGAAAAGATCAACAACTGCTTCTATAAGTAAGCACCAACAGAAGTCCAGGAGGACAACACAGTGGCGAAGGCGAAGTTCGAGCGGACGAAGCCGCACGTCAACATCGGGACCATTGGTCACGTTGACCACGGCAAGACGACGCTGACCGCAGCAATCACCAAGGTTCTGCACGACAAGTATCCCGATTTGAACGAGTCGCGCGCATTCGACCAGATCGACAATGCGCCTGAGGAGCGTCAGCGCGGCATCACGATCAACATCTCCCACGTGGAGTACCAGACCGAGAAGCGTCACTACGCACACGTCGACGCCCCGGGCCACGCCGACTACATCAAGAACATGATCACCGGCGCCGCCCAGATGGACGGCGCGATCCTGGTGGTGGCTGCCACCGACGGCCCGATGCCCCAGACCCGCGAGCACGTGCTGCTGGCCCGCCAGGTCGGTGTCCCCTACATCCTGGTGGCGCTGAACAAGGCCGACGCGGTCGACGACGAGGAGCTGCTCGAGCTCGTCGAGATGGAGGTTCGCGAACTGCTGGCCAACCAGGAGTTCGACGAGGATGCCCCGGTGGTACGGGTGTCCGCGCTCAAGGCGCTCGAGGGCGACCCCAAGTGGGTTGAGTCCGTCGAGGAGCTGATGGCCGCGGTCGACGAGTCGATCCCCGACCCGGTGCGTGAGACCGACAAGCCGTTCCTGATGCCGGTCGAGGACGTCTTCACGATCACCGGCCGCGGCACCGTCGTCACCGGTCGCGTCGAGCGCGGCGTGATCAACGTGAACGAAGAGGTCGAGATCGTCGGCATCCGGCCCGGCACCACCAAGACCACGGTCACCGGTGTGGAGATGTTCCGCAAGCTGCTCGACCAGGGCCAGGCCGGCGACAACGTCGGTCTGCTGCTTCGCGGTGTCAAGCGTGAGGACGTCGAGCGCGGCCAGGTCGTCACGAAGCCCGGTACCACCACGCCGCACACCGAATTCGAGGGCCAGGTCTACATCCTGTCCAAGGACGAGGGCGGCCGGCACACGCCGTTCTTCAACAACTACCGTCCGCAGTTCTACTTCCGCACCACCGACGTGACCGGTGTGGTGACGCTGCCGGAGGGCACGGAGATGGTGATGCCCGGTGACAACACCAACATCTCGGTGAAGCTGATCCAGCCAGTCGCCATGGACGAGGGTCTGCGCTTCGCGATCCGTGAGGGTGGCCGCACCGTCGGCGCCGGCCGGGTCACCAAGATCATTAAGTGATGATCTGATTCACGCACACGAGAATGGCGCTCACCCGAAAGGGTCGGCGCCACTTTCGTATGTGCACGCACACACTGTTGTTCGGTGACTGTTGCAGGTGAAAAGGAGTGGCTCGATGTCGAATGTCTTGTCTTACCGGCGGCGGCGCACGCTGCGCGTCGGTGTGGCCGCCGCCGGGATCTGTATCGGACTGGTCAGCGGGTGTGCGTCCACACACGACGGACATCCGGTCAGGGCCGAGGCGACCGCGGGCGTTTCGGCAAAGCCCGACATCACCCGAATGTCGGAATCGCTTGTGGTCGGCCGGGATTCATTTCCTGCTGAACCGGGTGCGAATTGGCGCGCGCCCTACATGGCCGAGCATTCCTCGTCCGGGGATCCGGCGCAGTGCGCGCCACTACTACTTGATGTTGAGCACAGCGACGACTCGCTCGCGCGCGCAAGCCTGATGGGAGAGAATCGGAATCCCATATTCAGGATCGATTTGGTGCTGCCGACGGAAGCCCTGCCAGACTGGACGTCGCTCGTGGAGAAGTGTCGATCGTTTGGACGCGGTGACAATCGCTTTATGGTGAAGCCTGCGTCGATCGACGCACTGCCTTCATCGGTGGCAGCCTTCCGGATGACGATCAGCGACGTAGATGATCGAGAGAGCCTCGTCGTCGTCGGCAACTATCGCGGTCTGATCTTGTACCTGCAGGTACACCGCAAACCCGCGCTCACGGCAGACGATACTTCAGCGGCCGCCAGACTTTTCAACGACCAGGTCGCAAAGTTGGAAGCGGCGACGGCCTAGCGGACCCGCTCGGTGGAGGTCCACTGACCATTCGTGAACCGGTGGGTGACCTCGATCGTCGCGTAGGGCGAGAAGCCGATCTCGGCGGCCGACGTGGAATCGGGGTAGATCAGCTTCTCGTCGGTGACGATTGCCGAGCCATCAACCCGCACCTGATCGATACGGCGAGATTCGCCATATGTTTCGCCGCGCACCGGTGATGAACCCGGAAAAGATGGTCTCGCCGATCGGCCGGGGAGATCTGGGATCCGAGAAGTCGAATACGCCAAGGAATTCCATCATCGACGAACGCCCCGCGCAGCAGTTGGCGAACGTAGAGCCAAAGCAGGTGAAGCTGACCACCGCATCCTCGGTTCCGTTCCCGTCGGGGTCGAGCCATCCGACCAACTTGGGATCGGTGATCGACGCGCCGCCGAATTCACCTGATGCCGTCTTTGCTTCGCCCTTACCGTCGGTCAGCGTGATCGGAACGGTGTTGGGCCAACCGAAGGAATCGCGCCCACACGCGCCGACCGGGAAGGTCATGTTGCGGATCGTGCTCTCTGTGACGTCGGCGGGTCTGGTGGGGTCGGCGTTCGCTCGTGGTTTGCAGCGGCACAGCGTGATGGTCTTGATGGTCCCGGAGTAATTGGTGCCGGTCTGGGCGAAGCCGTCGACTTCCATGCGGTAGGCGGTGTCACCGCCGGGGTCCGCGTCGAAGACGACATTGGTGAGGCCGCCGGCGCCGGGACTGGTGGACAGCGCGGTGCCGTACAGTTTGACCGCGTCGTTGACCGCACTGCCGGCGGTTATGCCGTCGATGGTGCGGCCGCCGTTGTGCGGCCGCATGCTGTCGAGGTTGTTGTCGACGAATCCGAAGTCGCAGTCGCGCCAGATTACGGTCACTGACCCGCTGGTCTCGACGGCGGGGAAGTCGGAGTACTTGGCTCGGATGGTGTCGGCAGTATCGCCGAGGCTGACTCCGAAAATGCCGGTGGCCGACAGGGACTTGTTGGCCTGGTTGAGGTCCTGGGTGGCCAGCAGCCGGGCTGCGAGTTGGTTGGCGTTGGTGGCCTGGACGAACAGGCCGCCGGTGGCGTCGGCGATGCAGCGCAGTTGGTCGGCGGCGGGGCCGTCGAGCTTGAACCCCACGGTGGAGATCGCCAGCCCGGGGTGGGATCGCTTGAGCGCGGCGGCGGTGTCGCAGGGTGGAGTGTCGCAGGTGTCTTCGCCGTCGGAGACTAGGACGATGGCTTGGGCGGTGCCGTCGGCGGGAAGCTGATCGGAGGCGGTTTGGAGGGCCAGGCTGATCGGGGTGTATCCCGACGGTGTGATGGCGTCGATGGCTGCTGCGGTGGCGGCACGGTTCAGCGCGCCCAGGGGCAACAGGGTGGTGACGTCACGGCAGCCGGCGGTTCTCTCGGAATCGTCGGAGCCCGTTGAGGTTCCGTAGGTTTCTAAGCCCAGTGTTGAGTCGTCGGGCATGGCGTCGAGCAGGCCGTGGGCGGCGTTCTTGGCGGCGTCGATACGCGGCCCCGGTGCGTCGTCGATGGTCATCGATCCGGACGCGTCGAGGATCAACACCGTAGGCACCGACCTCGGTTTCCCGGCAATCTCCGATGACGACACGGGTTGCCCGTCGGTGGTCGACGAACATGCGGTCATCAGCAAACACATTCCGGCCATCACCGACAATCCCCGCCGCATCATGGATGCAGGCTAAACCAAGCGCTCGCGCGGCGGCTATCGGCCGAACGCATGACCCGCAGGGCCGGGCCCTGACGCTCTCACCCAAGACAGCGGTCTCCCAGTGCCGGAGATGTTCCGGCAAGCTGCTCGACCAGGGCAGAGGCCGGCGACCACGTCGGTCTGCTGCTGCGTGGTGTTAATCGCGGGAATGTCGAGCGCGCGGCTAGGTCGTCACCAAGCCCGGCACCACCACGCCGCACTTCGAGGGCTAGGTGGGTGTGGCCGCACCGTCGGCATCGGCCGGCTCACGAAGATCACCAAATAGGTTCTCTGCGCGAGCAGGCTTCTGTTTGTCCTCGTGCCTTCGTTCCGCCGATGCTCACCGGAGGGCGGGGTGCCGATCGGGTTTGCTACACCAACACGCGTGAAATGCGTTAGCCTTCCACCATGTCGTCCGAACATCCGACTGTGATTCCATCCGGCGTCGGATAAAGTCACGGGGATAACGTGACAACAACGCGCGGACGAGTAATGGGGGACTGAAACATGCCAGAATTTCGCAACATCCCGCTTCTGCAGAATGAGGAAGTACTGTTTGCTGGCGATTTCACTCAGTCGCCTATCCTGCGCCAGATGAAAGCCGGACTGGTAATCACGCGGCAGCGTGTCGCAGTAATCCATCCGCAGCACGTCTTCTGGTTCTTCCGTGTCGGTCAAACGATGTCGAGCAGTCCTGTCGGTGCAATCTGTGAAGTGACGGTCGGTAGGCTGCTGTCACGCCATCACCTCAGAATGGCGATGATCTGCGGCTTCATAGCGTTGTTCCTCCTCCTCATGGCCGGATCCGCCGGTGCCGCCGGTGCCAGCTTCGTCGGCGCGCTCACAGTGCCGCTCATGCTTGTATTGTTCGGAGTCGCGGCTTTTCAGCTCTGGCTGGCGCGTCGCCTGGGCCTGACCATCAGCCACGTCGGCGGGGGACACCTGTCCGTCGGTGTCGACTCGGCAGAGCTGCAGGGAATGCTGCAGGCCGCACAACTCGTCGAGCAGCTGATGGTGAACACCGACACCGCAGCCAGCGCCAAGTCGACTGCCATGTGGCCGAATTCGCACCGGACGACGAGTTCCATGCCGCCAGAGTCGCAGGCAACGTTGCAGCGGCGCATATAGTCGCCGGGAAATCGGCAGACGGGACGGATGCGCAATCGCCGCGAATCCCGGGGTCTCGGGCGCTAATCTGACACGCGACGGGGGCCGGTGAGGCGAGGAGCATGCCGATGTTTGCGCGATACCTCAAGGCGCAGTTGATGGTTCTGCTGTGCGGCGGTTTGGTCGGGCCGATCTTTCTGATCGTGTACTTCTTTGTGCCGTTCGGCCGCGACCAGCTTCAATGGATGTTTTGGGTCGGCTTGCTGATCACAGCGGTCGACGTGCTCGCCGCTCTGGCGCTGGCCAACTGGGGCGCCAGGTCCGCCGCCCAGACGACGGCCCTGGAGCAGAGCGGCGTGCTGGCGCTGGCTCAGATCACCGGGATGGGTGAAACCGGTACCCGCATCAACGACCAGCCGCTGATCACCCTCAATCTCCACATCGAAGGACCCGGCATCACGCCGTTTGACAGCACCGACCGCGTCATCGCCTCGGTGACCCGGATGGGCAACTTCAATCAACGCAAGCTCGTGGTACTGGTGGATCCCGCGACGAACAAGTACCAGATCGACTGGGAGAGAAGCGCTTTAGTAAACGGGCTGGTGCCCGCGCAGTTCACCGTCGCCGAGGACAACAGAACCTACGACCTGTCCGGGCAGGCTGGCCCGCTGATGGAGATCCTGCAGTTGTTGAAAGCCAACGGCATTCCGCTGAACCGCATGGTCGACGTGCGCTCGAACCCGGTGCTGCGCCAGCAGATTCACGCCGTCGTGCGGCGCGCTGCGGCGCAGCAGTCCCAGCCCACCCCCGCTCAGGCCGCCGCTCCCGCCGCGGCTGTGCCTGCGCCTGCGCCACCGACCTTCGCGCCGCCCGAGCCGTCGATTTCGCAGCGGCTGCAGGAGTTGGAGACGCTGCGCGCGACCGGCGCCGTCACCGAGGACGAGTACAAATCCAAGCGGTCGCAGATCATCTCCGAGATCTGAGCCGCCCGACCGCCCGCTCGACCGCTTGGGTTAGACATCCCAGGACCGTAAGTTGTCAAGCCGCTTGGATGTTTGGTCCTGGTTGACGGTGTGCCCAGGCTTTGTGTTCGTCGTAGCGGGTGTGGTGGCGTAGGCAGCCGTGCAGGAT
>JBLNEK010000122.1:0-44544 GCA_050262635.1 Candidatus Sericytochromatia bacterium
TTTCGGGCACGTTCGGGTCGCGCCAGGAAGAGGCTCAGCGGCTGGGCCGGCTGCTGCGGCCGAAATCCGGCGGCGGCGGCGCGTTCTTCTACTCCGTGGTTGCCCGCGACACACTAGACGCGGAGTACGCCGCACACCGTCAGCGGTTTTTGGCCGAACAGGGCTACGGGTATGTCATCCGCGACGCCGACGACCTTTTGGGTCCTGCGATCTAGAGTGATTTCGGCGCGCACATCGACGCTCAGCATAGAAAAGCACGCCGAAGTCGCCTAGCTCAGCGCCGGGATGACCTCGCGCTCGAACAGTTCGATGCCGCTGCGATCGTAGGCGGCTTCGGGGAAGTAGCAGATCGCGTACTCACAACCCAACTCGCGAACGCTTCGCAGCTTCTCGACGACCTGCTCAGCGGTGCCCGCGGCGGCGTCGGTGCTGGTGGCCGCGATCATCGCGTCGGCCGCCTGTTCGCCGACAACGCCGACAAGACGGTCTCGCACCCGGCTCAGCCGGTCCTTGACGTCCTGCTCCGAAACGCCAACCACCGCAGTGAAGTTCGCTGAGCGCACGATCGCGTCGAAGTCGGTCCCGACATCGCGGCAGTGCTCGGCGAGAATCTCCGACTTGCGCTTGAACTGCTCCGGATCCGGGGTGTAGTTGGTGTACTGGGCGTACTTCGCCGCGATGCGCAGCGTCTTCTTCTCCCCGCCGCCGGCGACCCACAGCGGAATGCCGCCGTCCTGCAACGGCTTCGGTGCCACGATGGCGCCTTCGGCCTGGTAGTGCTCACCGGCGAACGTGACGACGCCCGCGCGCCACGCGTCGCGCATCATCTGCACGCCCTCGTCGAGGCGTGCCAGTCGCACGCCCGCCGACGGGAAGCCGTAACCGTATGCACGCCACTCGTGTTCGTACCAGCCCGCGCCGATTCCCATCTGTGCCCGGCCAGCGGAGATCACGTCGACGGTCGCGGCGACCTTGGCCAGGTACAACGGGTTGCGGTAACTCATCGCCGTGCACATCTGGCCGAGCTTGATGCGCGATGTCGTCGCGGCGTAGGCCGCCATCTGGCTCCATGCCTCATGGGTTGCTTCGCCGGTCGGCACCGGCACGGTGTGGAAGTGGTCGTACACCCACAGGGAGTCCCAGGCGCCGCTGTCGGCGTACGTTGCAAGACCCGACATCACCTCCCACTGCCGTTCGGGCGGGATGCCGACCAGATCGAGACGCCAGCCTTGCGGGACGAACAGTCCGAATCGCATATCTGCGACTGTATGCGCCGGCTCTCGAGCCGGCACGAAGGACCTGACCCTGAGGCACTGCCCTGCGACCTTGAAACCATCACCGGAGTGCGACGCTGTGGTACAGCTTTATGGCAGCGACCTTATCCGCATGCTGCGTCGTTACTGTGGAGTTCGTGAGCTCCAAGCACACTCTTTTCCGCATCTTCTATCGGCTGGGTTTCACTCCGTGGGACGGCCACCCGACCCCCAGCAGCCTGCAAGAATTGGCCGCTGAGCTTCCGCGAGGAACCGCGCTCGATGTCGGCTGCGGCACCGGCGACACCTCGATCTACCTTGCGCAACGCGGTTGGCAGGTGACCGGCATCGACTTCGTGCCGAAAGCCATCGAAAAGGCGCGCGCCAAGGCCGATTCCGCCGACGTGAGCGTCGACTTCCGGCCCGCCGACGCGACCCGACTGACAAGCCAGGGCATCGACGGCCGCTTCGACTTGATCGTCGACAACGGTTGCCTGCACGGCATGAGCGACGACGACCGCGCCCGCTACGTTCGCGAAGTCACCGCCGTCGCGGCCCCGGACGCCCGGTTGCTGTTCGTCGCATTCCCACCGGGCCGGTCATTCGCCGTGGCCGGCATCGCTCAGGACGAAGTCGAGCGACGCTTCACACCCGACTGGTCACTGCTGTCAGTGGGCGACGAGTCGTGGGCGCAGAACCTGCGCAGCTACGTCCTCGAGCGCCGCACCTAACAGCGATTATCTCAGGTGAGCGAATCCGGCGGGTTGAACCGGTCGCCGTACTTGGCAGCCAGTTCGCGCGCCCGCGCGACGAAGCCCTCCTTGCCGCCGGGATACCCGACGATGTACTGGGCCGTGCCGCCGGTCCACGGCGGGAAGCCGATGCCCATGATGGAGCCGATGTTGGCGTCCGCGGTCGACGTCAGCACGCCCTCGTCGAGGCACTTCTGCGTCTCCAGCGCCTCTGCGAACAGCATCCGGTCGATCATGTCGTGCAGTGGCGGCGTCGACGATCCGGAGCTGAACGTCTCCCGCAACCCGGGCCATAGCCCGACCCGCTTGCCGTCCGCGTATTCGTAGAAACCCCCGCCCTTCAAGCGACTTGGGCGGCCGATCTCGATCATCTTGTTGACGACGGCCTCTGCCGGATGCGGCTCGTAGGTGCCGCCCGCATCCTCGACGCCCTTGCGCGTCGCGGCCGCGATCTTCTGCATCAGCTCGAGGTTGAGCTCGTCGGACAGCTGCAGCGGCGGCGCCGGATAGCCGGCCTGCGAACCCGCGTGCTCGATCGACGCCGGCTGCACGCCCTCACCCAGCATCGCCAGCGCCTCGTTGACGAAGGTCCCGATCACGCGGCTGGTGTAGAAGCCGCGGCTGTCGTTGACGACGATCGGCGTCTTGCCGATGGCCAGCGTGTAGTCGAAAACCCGGGCCAGCGCCTCGTCAGATGTCTTCTCGCCCTTGATGATTTCCACCAGCGGCATTTTGTCGACAGGCGAGAAGAAGTGGATCCCGATGAAGTCTTCCTGCCGCTTGACCCCCGTCGCCAGACCGGTGATCGGCAGCGTCGACGTGTTCGACCCCAGCAGTGCGTTGGGCTCGACGACATCCTCGATCTCCTGGAACACCTTGTGCTTGAGTTCCTGGTTCTCGAACACGGCCTCGATGACGAAGTCCACTCCAGCGAAGTCCGCGGCGTCCGCCGTCGGCTTGATGCGGTCCAGCAGCGCCTTCGACTTCTCCCCGGTGGTCTTGCCGCGCTCGAGCGCCTTCGCCTCGAGCTTCTCCGAATAGCCCTTGCCCTTTTGCGCCGCCTCGATGCTGACATCCTTCAGCACCACGTCGAAACCGGCTTTCGCTGACACATAAGCGATTCCGGCGCCCATCATGCCAGCGCCCAGCACGCCGACCTTCTTGGGCGTGCTCTTCGCAATGCCGTCGGGCCGCGAGCCGCCCGAGTTGATGGTCTGCAGGTCGAAGAAGAACGCCTGGATCATGTTCTTGGCGACCTGGCCCGTGACCAGCTGCGTGAAGTAGCGGCTCTCGATACGGCTCGCTGTGTCGAAGTCGACCTGCGCACCCTCGACTGCCGCGTCGAGGATCGCTCGCGGCGCCGGCATCGGCGCACCCTTCAGTTGCTTCTTCAGCAGCGCCGGGAACGACGGCAGGATCGACGCCAGCGCCGGTGACGACGGTGTGCCACCGGGCATCTTGTAGCCCTTGGCGTCCCACGGCTGAGTATGCGCGTCCGGATTGGCCTTGATCCAGGCCTTCGCGGCCGGCACCAATTCGTCTACGGAGCCGACGATTTCGTCGATCAGGCCGATCTCTTTGGCCTGAGCCGGTTTGAACCGCGTGCCCTGTGACAACACGTTCATGAAAGCGTTCTGGATGCCGAACATCCGCACCGAGCGCGTCACCCCGCCGCCGCCCGGCAGCAGGCCCAGTGTCACCTCGGGGAAGCCGACCACCAAGCCCTTGACATCGGCCGCGATGCGGTGGTGACAGGCCAGAGCTATCTCCAGCCCGCCGCCGAGCGCCGCACCGTTGATGGCAGCGACGACGGGCTTGCCCAGCGTCTCCAGCTTCCGTAGGTCGGCCTTGATGCCCTCGACGGTGCTGAAGAACTCGCCGGCGTCCTCCGGGCGGGCCTTGACCATCGCGGTCAGGTCACCGCCTGCGAAGAAGGTTTTCTTGCCGCTGGTGATCACGACGCCGGTGATCGAATTTTCTGCGGAAAGGCGTACCAGTTCTTTCACGGCGTTGTGCATCGACTCGGTGTAGTGCTCGTTCATCACGTTGGCCGATCCGGTGGGGTCGTCCAGCGTCAGGGTGACGATGCCGTCGGCATCCTTGTCCCACTGAATCGTGTTCTCTGCCATGCTCTTAAACCCTCTCGATGATGGTGGCCACACCCATGCCGCCGCCGATGCACAGCGTGATCAGCGCGCGCCGGGCGTTGCGGCGTTCCAGTTCGTCGACCATGGTGCCGGTGATCATCGCGCCGGTGGCACCCAACGGGTGGCCCATCGCGATCGCACCGCCGTTGACGTTGAGCTTCTCGTCGGGAATGTTCAAGTCCTTCTGGAACTTCAAGACCACCGACGCGAAGGCCTCGTTGAGCTCGAAAAGGTCGATGTCGTCGACGGTCAGGCCGGCGCGGTCCAGCACCTTGCGGGTGGCCGGGGTCGGGCCGGTGAGCATGATGACCGGGTCCGAACCACTGGTCGCGGTGGCCACGATGCGCGCCCGCGGCGTCAATCCCTGTGATTCCCCGGCTTTTTCGGAGCCGACGAGCACCAGCGCGGCGCCGTCGACGATCCCGGAGCTGTTGCCGCCGGTGTGCACGTGGTTGATCTTCTCGACCCAGTGGTACTTCTGCAGCGCCACGTCGTCGAAGCCGCCCATCGCGCCGATGCCGTCGAACGCGGTCTTCAGCGTGGCCAGGCCTTCCATCGTCGTGTCGGGGCGCATGTGCTCATCGTGGTCGAGGATCACCAGTCCGTTCTGGTCACGCACCGGCACGACGGACTTCGCGAAGTACCCGCCGGACCAGGCCTCGGCGGCCTTGTGCTGTGACCGCAGCGCGTAGGCATCGACGTCTTCGCGGGAGAAGCCCTCGATGGTGGCGATCAGGTCGGCGCCGATGCCCTGTGGAACGAAGCCGATGGTGTAGTTGGTTTCGGGGTCGGTGGCCCACGCGCCGCCATCGGAGCCCATCGGCACGCGGCTCATCGACTCGACGCCACCGGCCAGCACCAGGTCGTCCCAGCCGGAGCGCACCTTCTGCGCGGCGATGTTCACGGCCTCCAGGCCCGACGCGCAGAAGCGGTTCAGCTGCACGCCGCCGGTGGTCTCGGGCAGCCCCGCGGCAAGCACCGCGGTACGGGCGATGTCGCCACCCTGGTCACCCACCGGAGACACCACGCCGAGGATCACGTCGCTGATCAGGTTCTCGTCGAGGTCGGGAAATCGCCGACGCAGCTCGTCGATCAGGCCGGTGACGAGGTTGATGGGCTTGACCTCGTTGAGCGCGCCGTTCTTGTTCTTGCCACGGGGTGTGCGGATGGCCTCGTAGATGAAGGCTTCTTCGGACATAGCGGTGTTCCTCTTCATGGATGGCAGG
This sequence comes from Candidatus Sericytochromatia bacterium, assembly GCA_050262635.1. GTDB lineage: Bacteria > Actinomycetota > Actinomycetes > Mycobacteriales > Mycobacteriaceae > Mycobacterium. The sequence goes on from JBLNEK010000122.1 coordinate 5,379, forward strand.
GAAGCGGGGCAGCCCGTCTTTGCAGAGCGTAGACCTCTGGGTCAGCAGCCTAACAGCGACCTAAACCAACCTGTTGGTTGGGCCACTCCCCATAGCGCGAGCAGACGCAGAAGCACCCCATTTCGACCCGGAATAGGGGCTTTTGGTCTGGTCGCGGGAGGGGGCGGCTAGCGTCCGGCCGCGGCGTCCGAGTTGGCCAGCGCCTCCTGCAGCCGGTCCAGTGGATTGCCGACACCCGGCTCGAGACGCAACGTCGGTGGTGGGCCCTCGCCGGGAAGCCAGTCGGGGTCGACGCGCGCGAGCGCAGACGATGCGTCGACCGGCGGCGGCGGCGGAGGCGGAGGCGGCGGAAGATCGGGGGCCGACGCTGCCGGCGCCGGCTGCGGCGTATGCAGCGCGCTGATCTTCGTGGCGAGCCGCGCGGCGGCGTCGTTGCGGACCGCCCGCCGCGAAGCGTCGGAGTCCGCGTTCCCAGCGAAGCATCCGGCCTGCGCCTGTTGCACGACGGCCAGCGCGTCGTGATAACGACGCTCGGCCCGAGCGACGTCATTGGAGCGGGCCGCGACATCGCCGTCGGTTTCCCGCACGAGTTCGAGGTTCACGCGCACCGGGCACACGTCGGCGCGCGTCAGCAGCTCGCTGAACCGTACGTCGGCGTCAGCCAAATTCCCCTCCAGCGCAGCCGAGTTCGCCGCCCAGAACGCCGTCTTGTCGGGCTCGACGACGTTGAGGAACGTGAGCCGACCCACGTCGTCGCGCAAGGCGTCGGTGTCGCCGTCTCGCAGCTCCGATGCCGCCGCATTGCCGACGACCACGACGGAGATCAGCTTGTACGCGACCACTAATGAGATGACCACGACCGGCGCCGACCACACCAGGAGTCGCCGTCGCCGCCTCAGCCGTCTCACTGGTCGACCTCTTGCGGCACAACGCGATTGCGCCGGTACCGGAGGATCACGAGATAGATCTCGCCCAGGAGAAGCGCAGCAGCCGCCAACGAGAAGATCCAGTACAGTTCCAGATGCCCTGAATTCGGGGCGGCACGGGTCGACATATCGCCGATCGACGTCAGCGCACCCGTGACGTTCTGCCCCCTCTCGCGATGTACGTAAGGCAGGTCGAGTTGCTCTGCAATCCCTCGTAGCCGCCCTTCGTCGATGCCTGCCTGCACCGGGGCTTCGCCTGGACCCATCGTCAAGTAGGTCACGCGGCCGTCCACCATTTCGGCCGGCACGGACCCGCCGCGCAGGCTACCGTAACCGAAGACCGCCCCGCCGGCCACAGGTGCCGAATCCCCATCGAACTTCCCTTGCAGGGCAAGCGATCCCGGAGCGCCGGAGCCGAAGTAGAACACCAGGTTCCGCGCTGCCGGGAACTGCGACGCGGCCTGCTCGAGCTCGTAGCGCAAAAGGTCGTTGCCAGCCGCTGAGTTGGCGTCGAACACAGCGGAGGGAGACGTCGACACGTACGGCGACAGTCCGGAGATCATCGGCTTGAGGCTCCAAACGTCCTCGGACAGTGGCCAATCCAGATCGGAGCTCGACGCGAACGAGATCACCGCGAAGCGGCCGCCCTGATACCGGTCGACGAGTGCGGCCATGTCATCGCGAATGCCCGCCATGCGGGAGGTGCCATCACCGAAGTCCTCGACGCGCGACGCGGCGGACCGGTCGACGACGAAGAACACGTTGACTCCGCCGTCCGTCGCAGATCCAGAGACGGGGTCTCCGACGATCGGCCGGGCCGCTGCCAACACCAGCAGGAGCGTCGCCGCTGTCAGCACGCTCCACCGAAGCACCACCTGCACGTAATGGCTACGACCACTTCGCCACAACGCCCGGCGTAACGACAGCGCGCGCAGCGCGGCGATCATCACGCCCACCGCCACCAGCAGGACCACCGGCATCACCGGATCGAAACTCATCGCCGCACGACCGCCAAAGATGCGCACAGCAGCGCAGCCAGGATCACGCCGACGACCAACGCCGCACCCGGCGTATCCCCGGCCGCTTCGGCCGAGACAGCTGATTGCGTTGGCCGTGAACGGATCTCGTCGAGGGCAGCGCTCAATGCCGGATCGGTGCTGCCCGCGAGGTCTGCCTCTGTTCCGGTGGAGTTGTACGTGCGGAATGATCCGCCCGTGCCGGATGCGACCGGACGAAGTGAGTCGCCGCCGGATGTCACGACGTTGAGCTGGACGCCGCGGTCGCGCGCCATTTGCGTCACCTGCTGCGCATTGAACAGCGCCGGCCGTTGCTCGCCACGCGGCCGAATGCTGCTGTCCCCCAAATAGATCAGCGAACGTTGCCGTTCAGATTCACCCCCGGCCGGAAAGCCCGCGAGGCACAGTGCCAGAACGTCCTCGACGCTGCGGGCGTAGTCCACGTAGTCCAGCGGCCGATCGAATTCGGCCGCGCGCGAGCGGAGTTCCGCCTCCTGAGCAGTCGTGAGCGGGCTCTGGCGCGCCAGCTCAGCAAGCCGCGCGTAGCGGAGAAAAGAATCGCCGGCATAGCGGTAGTCACGAGTCATCGGAACCACCCGCAGGCTTGACGATGTGAGTCCGATCCGCTGAGTGTCAAAGCGTGACGTCTGCCGCGCAAAGTAATTGAGCAGACCGGCGGTCGCTGGGTCGGTGACCGGCCCCCCCACGCAGAGCATGACGTCTTGCGGTGCGGGGGCCCGGCCGACCGCTCCGACGGGACGCGCGCCGGCGACCACCGCCGCCAGGAAGATGCCAACCAGCAGGACGAGAACCACCAGCGTCGACCACATCTGCGCTCGGACGACTCGCGTGTATTCGGGCAGCCGGGTGAGCCGGTCGACGTGCGCGAGCGCCCGCACCCGGCGGTGCACCCGCGGCGGGCGACGCACCACCGCGAACAGCACGCACGCGCACAGGCATGCTAGTCCCGCCGCCGCCACCGGCCACCACATCAGCTCCACGTCTGGATCAACTCCTCGGCGTCGCGTGCGACGCCGGCGAGATCGACCGACGACGTGGTGCTGAACTGCGCATCCTCCAGCGCAGAGAACAGCGGCACGGCCGGCGCAAGCTCACTCGAGCCCATCTCACCAACGTGCATGTAGTGCGCGCGCCCGCCGGTGTGCAACGCGAGAAAGCTGCGCAATGTGCGCCGCATTGCGCCGGCCGCGTCACGCGAGGACATCTCTCCCGACCGGTAGGCGCCCAACACTTCGCGGACGGAGCGCACGAACCTCCGCCGTACCAGCGTCCCGTGCACCTGCCGGATCAGTGGGATCCTGCGCAGGGTTGACGCCGGTAATGTCCACACGAAAATGCCGACACACCAAACGATTACAAGCCCCACGATCAACACCCCGAGGACCAGCCACCACGCCGAGTATTGCGACGGCGGACCAAGGAATCGCAGCAGCTCACCCGACATGGCCCGCGGCCTGGGTCATGTCGACGGTCATTGGGCGAATCTCGTTGCTGCCGCGGATCTTCACGTACGGGATCGCACACCCGGTCAGCAGTTCGTGGAGCCGGGCCGCACGCGCCCGTTCGGCGCGGCGGTAGGCCGTCATCACCCGGCGGTCCGCAGCCGCGGCACCAAGCACGAACTGGCCGTCGGCCACGTCGTAGCCATCGCGCGACCCGGCGGCCGGCATGTCTGACACCATCGCCCACATGACGTCGTGCCGACCCGACAACCGTTGCAGCACATCACACAAGCGGTCGTCGACGTCGGGTTCGTCGGACACCACGACGATCAGCAGGCGGCGTCGGTGCCCAGCGGCCACATACCTCAACTGCGTGACGATATCGCTGCGACCCGGCCGTCCGGACACGTGCCGGTAGAACCGGTCGAGCAGGCTTTCGATGTGCGTCTCGCCGCGACGGTTCGGGATATTCGTGGACCCGCGCGCGTCGCCGTAGACCATGCCGATCTCGTCCAGGCGGCCCAAGGTGATGAGCCCGATCGCGCCCATGACTGCAACGGCGATGTCCCGCTTGGGTTCTCCGCTCGGTGCCAGCGCGGACATGTTACGGCCGGCGTCGGCGACCAACAGCACCTTGTGGTGCTTCTCGGACACGAACCGCTTCGTCAGCACCGTGCCCGAGCGCGCCGACGCCTTCCAGTCGATGTCACGTACGTCGTCCCCCCGGTCGTACGGCCGCAGTTCGTCGAATTCCATTGTGCGGGTGTGCAGCAGCGCGTAGCGGCCGCCCTCCAGCAGCCCGCGGGTGTCGGTGCCGAAGTGCAGCTTGGCGTAGTTGAGGTAGCGGCCCACGCTAGGGAACCCGCACCGCGCCCAGCACCGCGTCCACCACGTCGTCGGTGGTCACCTTCGCGGTGGCGGCCTCGAACCCGAGGATGAGGCGGTGCCGCAGGACCCGGTGCGCGAGCTTCTGGATGTCCTCGGGGACGACGTGGCCGCGGCCCGACAGCACCGCCAGCGCTCGGCCGGCCATGCAGAACGCGATCGTCGCTCGCGGGCTGGCGCCGTACTCGATGAGCCGGGCGAGTTGCGCCGGCAGGAACTGGTGTGGGTCGCGGGTGACGGCGACGAGCTCGCTGGCGTAGGTGATCAGCACCGGGTCCATGTGCACGCTGCGGACGAGCGCCTGCAGCCGGCGGATGTCGTCGAGCCCAACCACCGGCCGGCCCGCTCGCGACCTGTCGTAGACACCGGCATCGATGCGGGCCATCACCTCGACCTCCTCGGCCGGAGTGGGATAGCGCAGCACCTCCTTGAGCATGAAACGGTCGGTCTGCGCTTCGGAGAGCGGATAGGTGCCCTCCTGGTCCACCGGGTTCTGGGTGGCGATGACCAGGAACGGGTCGGGGATCGGGTAGACGGTGCCGGCGATGGTGGTCTGGCGCTCCTCCATCGCCTCGAGCATCGCGCTCTGGGTCTTCGCACTGGACCGGTTGATCTCGTCGAGCAACAAGATGTTGGTGTGCACCGGGCCGAGCTGGGTGGCGAACGAGTGGGTCTCGGCCTCGTAGATCTGCGTGCCGACGATGTCGCTGGGCAGCAGGTCCGGCGTGCACTGAATCCGCTGGAACCCGCCATGCACCGCCTCCGCCAGCACGCGGGCCGCCGTGGTCTTGGCGAGGCCCGGCACGCTCTCCAGCAGGATGTGGCCACCGGCCAGCAGCCCGATCAGCAGGGACTCGCGCAGGTTCTGCTGACCGACCACCTTCGCGGCGAAGGCCTGCGACAACGCGCTGACCATGCGGTTTGCCTCCGCCACGCCGGCGCGACTCAGATGTAACCGTGCTGCAGTCATCGATCCTCCCCATTACGGCGCGAGCAGACGCAAACGCCCCCGCTCGTCCCAATGTAGAGGGGCTTTCACCTCTGCTCGGCGAGACAAGTGCGCAGCCAGGCAAGATAGGCGGCTATGACGGTCTCGCGGCTGACACCGTTTGCCACCACCGTGTTCGCGGAGATGTCGGCGCTCGCCGCGCGGATCGGTGCCGTCAACCTCGGTCAGGGGTTTCCCGACGAAGACGGTCCGCCGGCGATGCTGGAGGCCGCTCGCCAGGCCATCACCGACGGCGTCAACCAGTACCCGCCCGGGCGTGGCGTCCTGGCGCTGCGCGAAGCCGTCGCCGCCGACCGCCAGCGCAACTACGGCACTAGTTACGACCCGCAGGAGGAGGTGCTGGTGACCGTCGGCGCCACCGAGGCGATCGCGGCGGCGGTGCTGGGCCTCGTCGAGCCCGGTTCCGAGGTCGTCCTGATCGAGCCGTACTACGACTCGTACGCGCCGGTGCTGGCGATGGCCCAGGCGCGGCGCACGACGGTGCCGCTGGTGCCCGACGGCCGCAGCTTTGCTCTCGACGTCGACGCACTTCGCCGGGCGGTGACTGCGCGGACGACGGCGTTGATCGTCAACTCACCGCACAACCCGACCGGCACCGTGCTGACCGAGGCCGAGCTGGCCGCGATCGCCGAAGTCGCCGTGCAGGCGGATCTGCTGGTGATCACCGACGAGGTGTACGAGCACCTGGTGTTCGACGACGCCCGTCACATTCCGCTGGCGACGTTCCCGGGGATGGCCGATCGCACCGTGACGATCTCCAGTGCCGCAAAAATGTTCAACTGCACTGGCTGGAAGATCGGCTGGGCATGCGGCAACGCCGACCTGATCGCCGGAGTCCGCGCGGCGAAGCAGTTCATCACCTATGTCGGCGGTGCCCCGTTCCAGCCGGCGGTCGCGCTGGCACTGAACACGGCGCAGGCCTGGGTAGCGGAGCTGCGAAAGACGTTGCAGGCGAGACGAGATCGCCTGTCAACGGGACTGGCGGAGCTCGGTTTCGACGTGCACCACAGCGACGGCACGTACTTCCTGTGCGCCGACCCGCGTCCGCTGGGCTACGCCGACAGCACCACCTTCTGTGCCGAGCTGCCACACCGGGCCGGTGTCGCCGCGATCCCGCTCTCGGCCTTCTGCGATCCCGACGGGCAGCACGCCGCGGCGTGGAATCACTTGGTGCGCTTCACGTTCTGCAAGCGGGAGGACACACTTGAGGAGGCCCTGCGCCGGCTTTCAGTACTCAGCCGTTGACAGGCTTTCGGCTGTTGACCCTGATCCGGATGTCACTAGAGCGGGTCGACCGTCTTTCCTCACCCGTGGTGACGCACACCCGGACCGGGCGACCTGTGCGGCTATCGATGAACTTGAGCGGGCCCTCGCCGTTCTGCAGGTGGGTGTCGCCCCATTGGATCATGGCCAGGAGCACGGGGAGGAGATCCTCGCCCGCAGCCGTCAACCGGTACTCGTCACGGGCACGACTCATCGGTTCCTGATAGGGCACCCGCGCGATGATGTGCGCGGATTCGAGCTGCTTGAGCGCGCGGGACACCGCCGGCGCCGAAGTGCCGACCCGGTCGACGAAATCCTCGAATCGCGTTGTGCCGTAGAAGAGCTCGCGGATAACCAGGAAGACCGTCTTCGTGCTCAGCAGGTCCAATAGCTTGACCACCGAGCATGCGTCGCCGATGGACCACTTGCCCCGGTCGCGTAGCCGCTCCTCGAACTCCATGGCCTGGGCGGAAGCCAACAAAGCGGCACCCTACTGAGTGCCGCCGACGTCTGCGAGCGCCGCATTGGCCGCGTTGTATCCCGGGATGAACGTAATCCCCGGTCCGCCATAGCATCCGGCACTTCCGAGGTATAGGCCGTTCACGCCCAGGGGCTGGCCGCGGAATCCGGCGGGACCCGGCCGGTTGAAGCCGATCTGGTCAGGGTGCAGCAGACCGTAGCAGTAGTCACCGCCCGGGGCCCCGAACATCGTGCCCATGTGTCGCGGGGTGAACGTGGTGTGCCGGTTGATCAACTGTTCGAAGTTGGGCGCAATGCGCGTCAGCTTGTCGATCACCCGCTGGCCCATGTCATTTTTCAAGCGGCCGTAGTCGTAATGCTCGCCCTCGATCGGGAACCACAGCGAGAACGCGGACGCGGCATGCTTGCCGGCGGGTGCCAGCGCCGGATCGTGAACCGACGGAATCTGAAGTGCCACAGCGGGATCGGCGGGCACGACGCCGCGGCGGCAGTCCTCCCACTGATGCTGCAACTCCTCGGGCGTGGAGAACAGCCCGATGTTCGCCTGCATCGCGGGATCGTTGAGCAGTTCGTAGGGATCGGCGAACTCCGGGATGCCGTCAAGCGCGAAATGCATTTGCAGGTAGCTTCCCCGGTGGTCGACGCCAGAGAACCGCTCCCGAACGTCGGGTGCCACCACGCCGGAATCGATGAGCCGCAATACCGTCAAATCGGGTGCCACAGCTGACACCACGACGGGAGCGTTGATCGTGTCGCCGTCCTCGGTGAGCACTCCGGTGACCCCGCCGTCGTGGACGAGGATCTCCGCGACCGGCGTGCGCAGCCGCAGCTCTCCCCCGTCGGCGGTGAACAGCGCGAGCAGATGCTGGGTCAATGCGCCGATGCCGCCCTTGAGCTTCCTGGTCAGCACCGCGTTCTCGTTCGGGACGGCGAGGCCGAACGCGAAAGCGGCTGCGGTGCCGGGTGTTTCAGGACCGCGGTAGGTGGTGTTGACGGCGAGAAAGGCCATCATGCCGCGCAGCGCTCCCTGCTTCTCCTTATCCGGCAGGTACTTGTCCAGCACGTCGCTAACCGAGCCGAACAGCATGTCGGTGATCGCCGAGCGCTCGAACTCGTTGGTGGCGCAGGCGTACATCTCGTCGAGTGTCTTCGGCGGCTGACCGGCGTCGAAGCGGCCCAATGCCCGTCCTGGCGCCTGGCTCCAGGCCATCAAGCCGGCCATTCCGTTGACCGCCTCGGCGCCGTGGACCTCGTTGAGGTGTGTCATCAACTTGAGCGGATCGGTGTAGTAGATCAGTGGGTCGTCGCCCACTCCGCGCAGTGATACCGACATCACGTCGAGGTCCACCGTGGGTAGCGCGTCGAGGCCAAGTTCTCGGCTCACCACAGCAGACGTGGACAGTTGCAGTGAACCGGCGATCTCGAACTGGTAGCCGTCGAACAGTTCCACTGTGGACGCCATGCCGCCCGCATAGAGCTTGGCCTCAAGGCACAGTGTGCGTAGCCCCGCGCGTTGCAGCAGGACCGCGGCGGTCAGCCCGTTGTGCCCGGCACCGATAACGACCGCGTCGTAGTCCGTCATACGCAGGACGCTGTCACCGGCTCAGCGTTTTGTCAATATTGACGAAACAGTGAGGCCGGCCCCGGATCCAGCCATCCCAACGCGGTTCGGCACATCGTGGCCAGCTCGGCGAGCGAGCGTTGGTCGCTGGTCATCCACATCTCCATCGCGCCGAAGACCGCAGCCGCCACGCATCGTGCGGTCACGGCAATGCGGAGTGGATCCCGGGCCTGCCGGCGCCGGAGGTGTTCGCCGATCGCTTCGGCGAAGTCGGCCTCGACCTGGCGGATGTGGCGCACAATCCGCTCTTGGTCGAGCTCTTGGGTGCGCAAGGCGGCGATCTGCGTGACCGCGTCAACGTCGTAGGGGAAGGCGAAGATTGCCGCCTGCACCGACTCGATCAGGGGCTCGGTCAGCGGGCGAGCGGCCAGCGCGGACCGAAACCAGTGCAGGCCCGCGTCATAGTCGGCGAACAGCAGATCATGCTTGGAGGTGAAGTGCCGGTAGAACGTGCGCAGCGAGACGCCGGCGTCGGTGGCGATCTGCTCGGCGGAGGTGTCCTCGACTCCTTGGGCAAGGAATCGGACCAGCGCGGCGCGGCGCAGCGCGGCGCGGGTGCGCTCGCTGCGTGCCGTCTGCGCCGCCCGGACCATGCAGGTACGGTATCGCAGGTTTTGTCACTATTGACATCAACCTCGATGGCGATCAAACTGCGGCACCATGATTCCCGTTGTCATCCATGCCGTCCTCGGCATCGCCATCGTTGCCGCGATCGTGGCGCTGAATCCACACATCTTCAAGCAGTCGCTTACCCCGAAGGTGTCGGTCCTAGAGGCCATCTACTACATCGCAGGCATCGCGGCGACAGTGCTGGGGTATTACTTCATCGTCCGCTTCACCGAGGAATACGCGCAGGGTGCGGTCCACAACCCGTTTTGGGGGCCCGGCAGTTTGGCCGACTTCATCCGCCTGGGGTATGTCAACCCTGCTGCCAGCAACGCAAGCCAGGACTACACGATAATGAGCGTGGTGTTACTGCCGCTGTTCGTCATCGTCGACGGGCGCCGCCGCGGTATTCGCCACTCGTGGCTGTATTTCCTGTTGGTGTGGACCCTCAGCTCCGCGTTGCCGTGGGCGTTCTACCTCGCGACCGTCGAGCGGCAGCGCCGCGTCAATGCCGCGCACGAGCCAGTAACGAATGTAGCTACTTAGCTTCGGGATTCGCGGGGACGGCTCGGCCCACACCGCAGACACGGCGGCGCAGCCCTTCGGTAGCGACGTCCAGGACCTGCTTCGTGGCGCGCTTCATCAGGAACTCCGGAATCGGAGTGCGCAGCTCCATGGTGATGTCGAAGCGCACGCGCGTCTTGCCGCCTTCGGGTCTCAGGTTGTACTCGACGTGTTGGGCGTGCTGGTTGAACGTCTCCTCGGCATCCCAGATCATCCAGTCCCGGCCCCAGTGGTATTCGAGTATCTCCTTGTCCGTGATGCCCATCAGCTTGTAGTGCACTTTGACGTGGTGCGGCCGACCGTCCTCGTAGGTGTCGAGCACCTGGACCCGCTTGTGCAAGGGAGACCACGACGGCACCGATTCGATGTCGGCAAGCGCGTCCAGGATCGCCTCCGGAGGAGCGTCGATCACCACTTCTCGTGACGCACGGACTGCCACACAACAGAGGGTAGTCCTTCTCGGCAGTTGCTCAACCGCAATCCGCTGCGTCCAGCTAACCGGCTACCAGCCGATCTCGTCCAACGGCGTGGTGTCAGCGGGCGGTGGCCCGAAATCGCCGGCCGGGGTGCGGGAGAACCTCGGCGCCGGCGCGGCCTGGTCGAACCCGTTGCGGTGCACGATGGTTGAGCGGGCCCGGAGGTGTTCGTTGTCCGCCGCCTCGCTCCACGTCAGCACCGGTGTGACGCACGCGTCGGTGCCTGCGAAGATCTCGGACCACTCGTCGCGGGTCTTGCTGGCGAACTGCTCGGTGAACAGCTTGCGCATCCGCGCGAAGCCGGCCGGGTCAAGCTGGTGCGGCAGGTCCTCGCCCGACAGCCCGAGCCCGTCGAGCAGTTGCGCGTAGAACTGCGGCTCGATGGCGCCGACGGCCATGTACTTGCCGTCCGAGGTTTCGTAGGTGCGGTAGAACGGGGCGCCGCCGTCGAGCAGGCTGGACTCGCGTTCGTCGGACAGCGTGCCGACGGCCTTCATCGTCCACTGCATCTGGGCCAGGATGCTGACCCCGTCGACCATCGCCGCGTCGATCACCTGACCCTTGCCCGACTTCTCGCGCTCGTACAACGCGGCGACGATCCCCAGCAGCAGCAGCATCGAGCCGCCGCCGAAGTCGGCGACGAGGTTCATCGGCGGCAGCGGCGGGCGGTCGCGGTAACCCATCGACCCGAGCGTGCCGGTCTGCGACAGGTAGTTGATGTCGTGCCCGGCCGTCAGAGCCAGCGGGCCGTCCTGGCCCCAGCCCGTCATCCGCGCAAAGATCAGCCGCGGGTTGACCGCCGCGCAGTCGTCGGGACCGACACCGAGCCGCTCGCAGGTGCCCGGCCGGAACGGGTCGAGCAGTACATCGGCTTTGGCCACCAGGTCGAGCAGTTTCTGCGGCTCACTTTTCACGTCGAGGTCGACGATCCGCTTGCCGCGGTGCATCAGGTCGCGGTCCTCGCGCGGCATGCCAGTGCTGCCGGGCCGACGGACCCGCACCACGTCGGCGCCCAAATCCGCCAGCACCATCGCTGCGTGCGGTCCGGGCCCTATCCCGCCCAGTTCGATCACTTTCACCCCGGCCAGGGGTCCGCTGTTGGTCACCCAGTGAGACTAGCGGCCGCCCTTTTTGAGAGAGAGGACACGCTTGCGCAACCCGTCGGTCGCGTCGTTCATCGCGCCCTTGATGGCCCTCTTCATCACGAAGCCGGGGATGGGGATCGCGGGCTCGACGGTCAGGTCGAACTTCACCCGGGTCTTGTCGCCCTCCTCGGTGAGGGTGTAGCTGGCGTCCTGTCGCTTCTGCTGTTTGGAACTGACCAACTTCCAACTCACGACGGCATCGGTCCAGGTGTACTCGACCTCGCAGTCGTCGGTGATGCCCGCGGACTTGATCCTCATCTTGACCCGGTGCGGCCGGCCGTCGTCGGTGGTGTCGACGATCTCGACCTTCTGCTGCGCAGAGGACCACTCCGGGCTCGACTCGACGTCGGTGATGACGTCGAGGACCTCCTGCTTGCTCGCCTCGATCACTACTTCTTTGGAATCGCTGATGGCCATGCCCGGACACTATCCGCGAGTTCTGCACCATGGCTGTGGTTCAGCCGATTCGGCGACCCTGGTGCAGAACTCGCCGTACTAACCCCGCAGGCTTTGCCCCAGTCGCAGCGCCGGAAGCAGCACGCTGCGCGGCGCGAACCGGCCGCCGATCCCGACAATCTTGGGTACCAACCCGGGCACGACGCTGCGCTTGCCCTCGAGCATCCCCTCGATCGCCGCCTCGGCGACATCTGCGGGTGAGACTTGCGCGATTCCGACGCTCCACTGCTGGGCGTTCGCGATGTCCGCCCACTCGGTCGGCACCGGGCCCGGACACAACACAGTGCACGACACCCCGGTGCCGTGCAACTCCTCATGCACCGCCTCGGAGAAGGTCTGCACGAACGCCTTGGTTGCCGAGTAAACCGCCATGCCGGGCAGCGGCTGGAAGCCTGCGACGGATGCGATGTTGAGCACCGCCCCAGCGCCACGCTCGACCATGCCGGGCAGCGCCGCGTGCGTAAGCTCCATCAGCGCAAGCGCATTGAGGACAACCTCTTCGCGTTCGCGCTCAAGTGGCAGCGAGTGGAACGGTCCGCTGGTGCCGAAGCCGGCGCTGTTGCACAGACCCGCGACCGGATCGCGGCCGATACGCGCAACGAGCTGGCCGCGTGCTTCGTCGTCGGCGAGATCCATGGGCAGTACGTCGATTCGGACACCGTGTTCCCGCCGGAGTTCGTCGGCCAGTTCGACGAGGCGCTCCTCGCGTCTGGCGACCAGCACCAGCGGGTATCCACGCCGGGCCAGCCCGCGGGCTATCTCGGTGCCGATTCCCGACGATGCGCCGGTGATGACGACGTTGGTGTCAGCGCCGGGTTTCGGAAGACTCATTGTGGCTCTCCTACCAGTGGATTCCGCGAGTGACTCGGACGAAAGCCTCGCTGCGTCTGTCGAACTTCGGTGTCTCGGCAGATGATTCGTCGCCTTGCGCCGCGGCTGAGTCGTCGAACATCGTGAACGCCTGGTTGCGGACGAAGTCCATGATCATCGGGTTAAGCGAGTCCGCGAACGACGCGAACTGGCCGAATGGCGGGCTCATCCGGCGCGGACGGTGCACGATCGCATCGGCGAGCACGCCGGCGGCCTGGTCGGGCGTCAGGGTCGGGAACTTGTCGTAGACCCTGGTTGGGCTGATCATGGGCGTCTTCACCAGCGTCATGTACACCGTGGTGAATCTGACTCCGTCGCTGACGGTTTCGGCTTGCAGCGAGTCGCACAGGGTGTCGAGCGCGGCTTTGCTCGCGATATACGCACCGAAGCGCGGCGCTCTGGTCTGCACCCCGGCCGACGACATGTTGATGATCTGGCCGAATCCGCGCTCGCGCATGCCCGGAACGAACTTCAGGATCAGCTGCACTGCGCCGAGGTAGTTCAGCTGCATGGTGCGCTGGTAGTCGTGGATGCGGTCGTAGGACAACTCCAGCGAGCGGCGGATGGAACGGCCGGCATTGTTGATCAGGATGTCGACGCGCCCAAGGTCGGCAAGCACTTTGTCGGCCATCGCGGCGATGGCGTCGGTATCGGTCAGGTCGCAGGGGTACACGTGCGCCGTGCCGCCGTCGGCGCGGATGTCGTCGGCGACGCTCTCGAGCTTCTCCCGGGTGCGGGCCACCAGGATCAACTCGCCGCCGGCCGCGGCCAGGTTCTTCGCGGTGGCCTCGCCTATTCCCGACGAGCCACCGGTGATCAGGATGATCTTGTCGCGAAGCGCCTCCTCGAGCGTGTGGCCCGTCAGCGCGTCCACGACGTTCTGCAGGTAGAACGGCCGATACCGCCCGGCCGAGTTGGGCGTGTTGAGCAGGCTGGACACCGCGGCGATCGGTTTCTCGACCAGGCCTGCCAGATCACCGAGGTTCATGCACCGTGGCTGCCCGCAGTACGCCGTCATCAAACGTGTCCGCGGGTCTTTAACGCCTGAGTAAATCCTTGGCGATGTGCGTCACCTGGATCTCGTTGCTGCCCGCGTAGATCATCAGCGACTTTGCGTCGCGCGCCAGCTGCTCCACCCGGTACTCGGTCATGTAGCCGTTACCGCCGAACAACTGCACCGCGTCCATCGCCACCTCGGTGGCTGCTTCGGAGCTGTAGAGCTTCATCGCCGACGCCTCCGCGAGCGTGGGCACCTTGCCCTTGCGCAGGCCTTCCAGCATCGAGAACACCATGTTCTGGACGTTGATGCGCGCGATCTCCATCTTTGCCAGCTTGAGCTGGATCAGCTGGAAGTTGCCGATGCTCTGACCCCACAGCGTGCGGTTCTTCGCGTACTCCAGGCACAACCGGTGGCACTCGTTGATGATGCCCAGCGACAGGATCGCCACGCCCATCCGCTCACCGGCGAAGCTGGCCCGCGCGCTGTCGCGGCCGTCGCCGCGAGCTTCGCCCAGCAGCCGGTCGGCCCCCAGCCGCACGTCCTCGAAGAACAGCTCGCCGGTGGGCGAGGCGTGCATGCCCATCTTCTTGAACGGCTTGCCCTGGGTGAAGCCGGGCATGCCGGAGTCGAGCACGAAGCACAGCACGGGGCGGTCACGCTTGTCGACGCCGCGTTCGTCCAGCTTGGCGTAGACAATCACGGTGTCGGCATACGGCCCGTTGGTGATGAACGTCTTCTGGCCGTTGAGAATGTAGTCTTCCCCGTCGCGCCTGACGTAGGTCTTCATTCCGCCGAACGCGTCGGAGCCGGAGTCGGGTTCCGTGATCGCCCACGCTGCAACCTTTTCCATGGTCACCAGCGGCGGCAGCCAGCGCTCCTTCTGCGCGAGCGTGCCGCGGGCCATGATCGTCGCCGCGCCGAGTCCGAGACTGACGCCCAGCGCAGCCACGGTGCCCAGGCTGACGCCGGCGAGTTCGGAGATCATGATCGCCGCCATCGACGCCTGCTCGGCGACGCCGCCCAGCCCGCCGCCTTTCGATATCTGTTCTTGCGGTGAGCGTTCGCGGTCCAGCATGCTCTTCACCGCCTCGGCAGCCATCACGTCAAGCGCGAACTGGCTGAACAGCTTTCGGATGACCGGGTATGGCGTCATCTCGCCGCTCTCGAGCGCGTCGAGGTTGGGTCGCACCTCCTTGTCGATGAAACCGCGTACCGCGTCACGGATCAGCAGGTCGTTTTCGGACCACTCGATCATTACAACCGTCCCGCGATACGGATGGTGAAGCGGTCGGCCCACGTCGACGGGTCGGTGCCGATAGCCCACACCGCGCCGACCGACGCCGGCAGTACGCGTTCGGCTTCGATGTTCCTCATCGTCAGTTTCTCTCGGCTCGCTGGTAGGCGGTGACGACGGCCGCGCCGCCGAGCCCGATGTTGTGTTGCAATGCGGCTGTGACGTTTTCGACCTGGCGCTTGTCGGCCATCCCACGCAGCTGCCACGTAAGTTCGGCGCACTGCGCGAGCCCGGTCGCGCCCAGCGGATGGCCCTTGGAGATCAGGCCGCCGGAGGGGTTGACTACCCACCGGCCGCCGTAGGTGGTGTCGTTGTTGTCGATCAACTTGGGCGCCTCGCCTTCGGCGCACAGGCCCAGCGCCTCGTACAGCAAGAGCTCATTGGCTGAGAAGCAGTCGTGCAGCTCGATCACTTGGAAGTCCTGCGGCCCGAGGCCCGATTGGTCGTAGACGCGCTGGGCGGCAGCCACATTCATGTGGTGGCCGATCAATCCTTTGGCCGTGCCGTCGAAGCTGTTCGCGAAGTCGGTGGTCATCGCCTGGCCGACGATCTCAACGGCCTGGGATGCCAGACCGTGCTTGTCGACGAACGCCTCGGAGGCCAGAATGGCCGCGCCCGACCCGTCGGAGGTCGGCGAGCACTGCAGCTTGGTCAACGGGTCGTAGATCATCCGCGACGCCAAGATGTCGTCGAGGCTGTAGGACTCTTGGAACTGCGCAAACGGATTGTTCACCGAGTGCTTGTGGTTCTTGTAACCGATCTTCGCGAAATGCTCGGCGGTGGAACCGTATTGCTTCATGTGTTCGCGTCCCGCCGCGCCGAACATCCACGGCGCGGGCGGGAACAGCACTTCGGAGATCTCGGCCATCGCCATGATGTGCTTGTCCATCGGCTGCGCGCGGTCGTCATAGGTTGATCCCAGCGAGCCGGGCTTCATCTTCTCGAATCCCAGCGCGATGACGCAGTCGGCCAATCCGCCGCGGATCGTCTGGGCGGCCAGGTAGAGCGCGGTCGATCCCGTCGAACAGTTGTTGTTGACGTTGACGATCGGAATACCCGTCATCCCCAGCCCGTACAGGGCACGCTGCCCGGACGTCGACTCGCCGTAGACGTAACCGACGAAACCCTGCTCGACGTCGCGGTAGTCGATGCCTGCGTCGGACAGCGCGTTGGTGCCGGACTCACGCGCCATGTCGGGGTAGTCCCATCCCTCCCGCCGGCCCGGCTTCTCGAACTTGGTCATGCCGACGCCGACTACGTAGACCTTGTTGGCCACACCCATCTCCTTTGTCGCGAAACCGAATTGCAGATCATTCTCAGCCGCTCTCCGCAGCCGTCAGTTCCCAGTCGGGGCGGCCAAGTGTCGCCCACTCCGCCATCAGCGGCTCGGCCAGTCGCCGCAGGTTCACGCCCGCACGATCCCATCGCCGCCGCGCACGGGCGGCGTCGTTCTCGACGAAGCTGGAGATCAGAATGCCGCGCATCGCGTCCATCGCGGTGTAGAGGAAATCTAGCATCTGCTTGTGAATCTGTTGTGGCACAAGCCGTCCGACAGTTGTCGCCAGGTTGGTGGCGACAATCGACTCGACCCTGGCAACTTCGCCACCCAGCCCCGGATCTGTGCGGCCAGCGACCCACAGTTCCACGGCGGCAATGAACATCGGCCCTTGGTGCAGGTCCCACAGCAGGTCTAGCACCTCGCCGATGGGATCTTCGGTGGCCGCAAGGTCGCCGACGTTCCCCGAGAGAGCCGCCGTGCGTTTCTCCGCAAGGTGCTGCAATGCAGCGACGAAGAGGTCGTTCTTGGAGCCGAAGTGGTGTACTTGCGCGCCACGCGTCACGCCCGCCATCTCGGCGACCCGCGGCGTCGTCGTCCCGCGGTACCCGTAGCGGACAAGGCACTCGATCGTCGCGTCCAGCAGCCGCGCACGAGTCTGCGCGCTGCGCTGTTCCTGCGTACGGCGCATCGACGTCGTCGTCACTCGACATACATACCAGACTGTATGTAACTTATCCAGCGTCGCGGATGTGCCTTATCCGCATCAAGCTAGTCGGTCGGTTCTTCGGCCGAACCCTCCCGCGGTTCCTTCGCACGCTCGCTGGGCTTACCCGGCACGTCCTTCGCCTCGCGCTCGCCCATGACGTTCTCGTCGAGGTCGTCGACGATCTTCTCCAGCTCCTGGTCCCTACTGGGTTGCGTGGATTCCGTCATCTCGCTCTCATCGCTAGTCCGTCGGGTCATGACAAGTCTCTACCGTGCGACCTGCGCCGTCTACTTACCCCCACCGCCTATGGTTGAACCGTCATGAAGGTCGACTTCACTCTCGCCGGACAGCCAGGTGACTGGGAGGCGGCGGTATCAGCCGAGGCTCGCGGTTACGACTGCGCGTGGCTGCCCGAGATCGGGCACGACCCGTTTCCACTTCTTGCGATAGCGGCGAGCAAGACCGAGTGGATTCAGCTCGGCACGGCGATCGCAGTGACATTCGCCCGCAATCCGATGTCAATGGCATTGGTGGCCAACGACTTACAGCTGTACTCGCAGGGGCGCTTCCTGCTGGGGGTGGGCTCACAGGTGAAAGCCCATATCACCAAGCGGTTTTCGATGCCGTGGTCGGCGCCGGCCGCACGCATGCGGGAGTTCATCCTCGCGATGCGGGCGATCTGGCACAGCTGGGACACCGGCGTAAAGCTTCACTTCCTCGGCGAGCATTACCGGCACACGCTGATGACGCCGTTCTTCGACCCTGGACCGAACCCGTTCGGCAACCCGCCGGTGATCCTCGCCGGCGTGGGCCCGGCGATGACGCGGGTGGCAGGCGAGGTGGCCGACGGGTTTTTCCTGCACGGCTTCACCACCGAGCGCTACCTGCGGGAGGTGACGATCCCGGCGCTTCGGGAAGGTCGGGCAGCGGCCGGACAACAAGGTTTCGACGGTTTCGAGATCTGCGGGATGCCATTCGTCGTAACCGGTTCGAGCGACGACGAGATCCGCGCCGCGACGATCGCGACGCGACGGCAGATCGCGTTCTACGGCTCGACCCCCGCGTACCGTCCGGTGCTCGACTTGCACGGCTGGGGGCAGGTGGGCGAGGAACTGAATCGGCTCTCCAAGCTGGGTGAGTGGGTCAAGATGGGCAACCTGATCGACGACGAGATGGTGCACGAGTTCGCGATCGTCGCGCCGCCGGAGCAGGTCGCCGAGCGGTTGCTCGCGATGTACGGAGACGTGTTCACCCGTACCGGTTTCTATGCGCCCTACCAAGTGCCGGAAGGTTTCTGGGATCCGATCAAGGCTGAGTTGCAGTCGGCCTAGCCTCTCCTGCGCGAAACCCGAGTTTCGCACGTCCGCACTCGAACTTTCTGAGCGAAACTGGGGTTCCACGCACCGCGTGCTAGTCGACGCTCGTCGGCGCGTCGACGGCCTTGACCACACGCACCTCCGGCCGCGCAGGAACCTGGTCGGCGAGGAACCAGCGGAATGCGAGGTTGCCGCGCGGATAATCAAGTGTGGTCACCGAATTCGGGTGCGACGTCATACCGCGGGAGACGACGACTGTGACCGAGCCATCGGCGTTGGGCACGGCGGTGTGGCCGTTGATCGAACTGCGCGCGTCGGTGACGTTGTGGGTGGCCATGAATTGGTTCCACACCACAAGGTTCCAGAAGCGGCATCGCGGCGGCCGGTGCGTGATCACCAGCGCCTCGTCGTCGTCGAGCACGAAGCTGCCGTAGGCGTAGCAGGCATCGCGGGCCGACCAGCCGAAATTGGCGTCGGGAACCTGGTAGGGATCGGCGAATTGGTTTGCTATCTGCGAGATTTCGTGCCCAAGCATGTGCGCGTCCTCGACCCTGGCACCAACCGTCAACGGCACGATCGCGAACATCGTCCGCAGCCACGCGGCGCTGGCCCGCAGTGCGGCTGCGGTTTCGACGTCGCCGTGGCGGATGGGGTCAGGTTCGTCGAGTGCGTCGATGCGCCACCGGACGGGGCGGCCGGTCAGCGGGTCGGCCTGATAGTCGCGGGTGACCAACACGGCGGCCTCGGGCGTGGGACCTAGCTCGAACGAGAAATTCCCGTCGCCGTCGATGTCGAGGTCGTCGTCGCGCACGATCGCCACGATCCGGTCGGACCACGTTCCGGGCGCCGGCTCGTTGTAGGCGGTGACCGAGAAGTAGACGCTGTCTCCTCTGTTGCCGCTGACGCGGTATCGGCGCTCCGGATCGATCGGGCACATGTGGTAGTAGGCGTCGGTGTTGTCGCCGCCCCAGCGACGGTCGCGACGGAACGGTGTGTTGAGTTCGACGAACATCGGCCGGCTGGGTTCCGGAAAGAGATAAGTGTCGAATGCCACGCTCAGCGTGGTCGCGAGCATGCGGTAGCCGTCAGCGATGTGCCGGTCGTCGGTGACGGCGCGCTCCCCTTCGAGGAACGAGCGGTCCAGAGTGCCCAAGGTGTCGAGCAATTCGTGCCAGGCCGCGGTCGACTCGTGTTCCGTCATGCGCTGATTCCTCTCATTATCAGGGTGGCGGTGCGCTGCACCCAGTCGTCGTCGAGCGCGGCGGCGCGAGTCAGCAACGCCAGCAATGTGATTCCCGCTATGGCCTCGGACAGATCGTCCGCGGTTACGTCGGGCCGAACCTCCCCGCGCGCCGCCGCGTCGGCGAGTCTGTCGGTCAGTCCGCGCGAGAGGATGTCGCTGAACCTTTCCAGCAGCTTGGCGTGCAACGTCAGATCCGCGGCCATCTCGCCGACGAGCCCGGGCAGCGCCGCGCGGGCCGCCGGAGTCGTCAGCACCGCCACCACGCGGCGCACGATTTCGCGCACGTCGCCGGCCAGCGTCCCGGTGTCGGGCACCTCGGTGTCGCGCCCGATCGGGAACACGGCCTCGTGCACCAGGTGCGCCTTGCTGGGCCAGCGCCGGTAGATCGCCGGCTTGCTGGTCCCCGCCCGGCGGGCGATCGCGTCGACGGCAAGGTCGGCGTAACCGGTTTCGCCGAGCATCTCGACCGTCGCTGCGAGCACCGCGGCGTCGATGCGCGGATCCCGAGGCCGGCCGAGGTCTGTTGTCATTACGAAACTCAAAGTAACATAAGTCACTGTGACCGACGCCACGGCCGCCGCCGTCTCGCTCGACGACCTCGCCGAGCCGCGATTCTCCCCAGAGGCTCAGCAGATCCGCGACATGATGGCCGCGCTGGCGGCCGACTGTCCACTCGACGCCGATTCACTTCACGCCAAGGCCCGCGCCGACACCGGACTCGACGACTTCGGGCCCGGGGACTACCGGGAGCGCTTGGACGTCTATCTCGCTGCGCTGCAAGAGATCCCCGACATGCACGGCGCAGGGGTCGTCAACTTCTACAGCCAGCTGCTGCAGTTCTTGAAGAATCGCCTGCTGCTCACCGACCTGCTGACGCGGCATCCGGAGATCCATGACATCGAACTGGAGCCGCCGGTCGTCATCGCGGGCCTGCCGCGCAGTGGCACCACCCATCTGCACAATCTGCTCGCGGCCGCACCAACGTTCCGCACGCTGCCGTATTGGGAGAGTGTCGAGCCGTTCCCGCTGCCGAATGAGGTCGGCATCGAGCCGGACCCGCGCCGGGTGCGAATGGACGCCGCGGTCGGGTTCATGGACGTCGTGATGCCGCATTTCCGGCTGATGCACGAGATGACAACCGATCACGTGCACGAGGAAATCCAACTGCTGGCCAACGACTTCTCGACGATGTTCTTCGAGACGCTCGGACATACGCCGCGATGGCGCGACTACTATCTGTCGCACGATCAGACGCCGCACTACGCGCATCTCGCGGTCCAGCTCAAAGCACTGCAGTTCTTGCGCGGCGGCCGCCGCTGGCTGCTGAAGTCGCCGCAACATCTCGAGCAGCTGCCGGTGCTCAACCGCGTCTTCCCGGGCGTCATTGTGGTTGTCACACACCGTGATCCGGTCCCGATCGTGCTGTCGATGATCGCGATGATCGCGTACTCAGCGCGTATGCACCGTAGTCGTGTGCCAGCGCGGGAGATCGCTGACTATTGGGTAGACCGACTGGAGTTGATGCTCGGCGCGCTTATGCACGATCGGGACGCCATTGGGTCGGATCGCTCGATCGACGTCCGGTTCGACGATTACATGGCCGACGAACTCGGTATCGCCGGGCAGGTGTACGTGTTGGCCGGTGAGCCGGTGACTGACCAAACGCGTTCTGCGATAAGCGAATACCTGACCGGCCATCAACGGGGCCGACTTGGCCGGGTCGCGACCTCGTGCGAGATGTTCGGCCTCGACGAAGAAGCGGTGCGCGAGCGATTCCGCCCGTACGTCGACCGCTTTCTGTCCTAGTTTTTGGGCGCAGATCCCGCGGACGGGCCGGACGGTTTACTTGGATTCAACGACGTTTCGCTGTCCGACGGCTTCTTGGGGCCGATGCCAAGGGTGCTGTTGAGTCCGTTCAACGCCGACTTCAGGCCGCCGATCACCTGCTGCCCCGGATTGTTGTTGTCCGATGACGGAGTGCTTGGCTTGTTCTCGTCAACGCCTAGCTTTGATCCCGCTCGTATCGAGAACGGGTTGATTTGTCCGCCGGGCTTTGGTGCCGGCGACGATGAGCTGGCCGACGGCTTGCTTGCCAAGGTGTTGACCGTTGTCGTGCTGGCGTTCGGTTGGTTCGACGTCGAGAAGACGTCGCCAGACGAGAGATCATGTTGCACGTTGTGCACACCCTGCACCACGGCGCCAGGGAGTTGCTGCAGCGCCGTGACTGATTCCTTAACCGGGACGACCCCCATCGGCCGCGGCACGCTCGGATCGGCCGGAATTGGTTGATTGTCTTTGTATCCCGCGTTGACGAGGACCGTCAGAACCGGCTCGATGCCATCGGCGACGATGTTTCCGCCCGGTATGAGCAGCAGCGGCTTGACGAGGGGCAGGCGGTCGGACTTGAAGGTCACGTAGGTGATTTTTGTGTTCAGGTTGTCATACTCGTGGATTACCGTGCCGTTCGAGTCCACAACGTAGTGCGTTCCGGGCTTCAGGTTTTTCGGATCGCCACCGTTTGCGGGGAGATTCTTTGCGACCTCGTTCGGCAGTTGAACGCTCGATTGGTCCGCGTAGCCATAGGCGTACGCGACAAGGCTGTTCAGGTCGGCAAGGAGATTGACCGGATAGGTGGGCGCGTTGCCGTTGATGTTGTAGTCGTAGCCCACATCGAGCACCGGCACGCCCGGATTGTTTGGTGTCGGCTGCGACGAGGTCAGCAAGAGCGGCGCGAAAATCGCATAGGTAGTCCAGAAGCCGCCACCGGCCCGATTGGTGTTGTTGTCGAGGATCACGAGCTTGACATTCTTCAGCGCCGGGTCGCCGCTCAACTGGCCCAAAGCGGTGCCGGTCTGCCCTGCCCCCCAGCCGGAGGACAGCACAGCACTTGGGTCGTTGCTCGCGCGAATCGCATCGACGATGCCCTGGGGGCCGAGGAAGAACGGAACGGTCTGCTGTTCGCCGTATGTTCGGGTGTAGTCCCACCCGTAGAAGGTGGGGCTGGCAATGACCTGAGCTGTCGAACTGGCCGGGGTGATCGTCGCCATCAGTTCGACGGCAGGCGAGACAGTTACCGTCGTGCCCGTCGTCAGGGCAGTCGTCAGGCCTGTGGCGGTGATGGCAGCTGCGGCCAAGCTTGGAACCACACCACGCTTTGCCGAAGACCGACGCCGACGGGGTTTCCGGTGCTTAGCGGCCATGTGCGCCGGCTCCTTCAATTCTCGGGATTTCGAACAACCGGCGCCGACGCCGGAATGCCGGAGACCAGCAAAGCTTAGCACTCCAGCTAACGGATGGCTGCAATTCAGCAAATTATTGTCGCGCAACGAGAACGACGTCGAGGGCTGCAAGTGCTCGGATTGAACGCCGCTTTGCGACAATTCGACCCCTGCCTATGGCAAAGCGACCGAGCAAATATGAGGACAGACATCGAGGGGAGTTGTCTTGGTGGCCAGGGCCGGGATCGAACCGGCGACCTTCCGCTTTTCAGGCGGACGCTCATACCGACTGAGCTACCTGGCCGGAAGGCATCGACGCGCGTGCCTCGCTGCGATCGCGACCCTGACGGGACTTGAACCCGCGACCTCCGCCGTGACAGGGCGGCGCGCTAACCAACTGCGCCACAGGGCCTTGTGTGGCTCCATCTTACGATCGCCACGTGTACCCCCTACGGGATTCGAACCCGCGCTACCGCCTTGAAAGGGCGGCGTCCTAGGCCGCTAGACGAAGGGGGCCTGCCGAATCTCTCCGGGGGACTCGCAACGCTCGTTGGGAGCCTCGTCAGCTTAGGCCACCGCGAGTCCAATCCTCAAACGAGCGCCAAGCGGCTAAGCGATATCCTGATTCGTCGCGCCCCTATAGCTCAGTTGGTAGAGCTACGGACTTTTAATCCGCAGGTCCTAGGTTCGAGTCCTAGTGGGGGCACCGATACGCCGAGTTCAGGCCGCTATCTAGGCCGGCTCGACAAGCTACTGGTGTCACAGGTGGTGTCAGAGCAGCTGCTAGATGGTGTCACGCTGCGCCTTACATTTTGGTGTGTAGGGCCATGGCGAAGCTGTACAGGCCATAAGTGATGATTCCCAGGCCGCAGTGATCAGGAGCGCGGCTCCGTAGGGTTGGGTCCCGAGTGTTTTGAGGGCCCCGTCGAGTCCGGTGGTCGTGTTCGGTTCCCCGCGGCTCGCCGCGACGACGACCAGCACCCCGGCGGTGGCGATGACCAGGCCTTTGGCAATATAGCCGACCATGCCCAGTCGTCGCACCAGGTTGCTGGAGTTGCCTTTGAGATCGTCAAGAAAGTTCCAGCTGGCTCCCTTGTAGACGTGATACCCGCCCACCGCGACGATGATGATGCCGGCGGCGATGAGTCCGATGGTGCCGGCGCCGGTCTGCATCAGGCGTGCGCTCATCCCCGCATTCTGGTCACCGGTGGACTTGCCGGCGCCCCGGGCGAATCCGATCGCGGAGTATGCGAGCGCGAAATAAACTACCGCCAAGGCAAAGGCCTTCGCCCGATCCAGGACTTCCGCCGGTGCCCCCTGGGATTTCGGGTCGGTCGAACGACCGAGGCACGTTTCGACCAGCCGCCACAGCGCCAGCACCAAAAACGCGAACACGGCGACCCAGAGCGCGACGATGCCGCCCGGTTTGCCTGCCACTGCCGCTAGCGCCCCCGATTGGTCAGCGGTGCCGGCGCCGCTGCCCAAAGCGATGCGGACGGCGAGGTAGCCGATCGTCAGGTGCAGCAGACCGCTCACGACATACCCGGCGCGGGCCAGTCGTTCGAAGAAGCTGTTTTGGGCCAGCTGTGTCGCGGTGAAGGAGGAGGCGTGCGCAGACATTGCGGACGCGCTCCTAACCGCCTGGATCAATGGTCCGGGCGGTGCTGCCGTGCGAGGTGTCGCGCGTGAGGTGCTCTCGCATCTCACCCCGATCCGGGCGTCGCTGGTGGCCGTTGATTGCTCGCCGAGGGCCCCGAACGCGTGTCCTTGGAGTCTTCGTGCGCTGTGTCGCTGGTTTGCGAATGTGGATCCATCTTGTCCGCCCGCGCGAACTGCTGGTTCAGCTCATCGCGGGAGGTCACTGCCTCGCCGCGGTGCGCGGCGGCTTGCTGTTGCAAACCGGAGGCTTGGGCCGACTTCACGTCGGCTTCGGCCTGGGCGGCGCGGGCCCTGGCGGCGGTCTCGTCGGCGAGTGCTTCGCGCTGCCTGACGTGGCGTGTTTCCTCCCTGGCCTGGTCGCGGATATTGCCGGCTTCGACGTGGCGGCGTTGGTTGCGTTTGTTGCGCGCCACCCACCCAAGCGCTCCGATGAGCACAATTGCCGCGACGGCGACGACGACGATCAAAACGATAGTGCTGGTAGTCATGTTGGCTCCTTGGGTTGGTTGAGGATGGTCGATGGTTCAACCAGAGGCGTCGGTTTAGTAGTAGTGGCGCCGGCCGCCGACGGCGTGTCCCATCCGTCCCATCAGCATCAGTAGCAGGCCGACGACGAGGAGGATGATCCCGATGATCAGGCAAATATGGGCGTAGGCGAAGGTAGGGACGAGGGTAGGGAGCAGCAGTCCGAGGACAATAAGGATTTCCGAGAACGATCATGACGTTTACGTCGTTTACCTCGTTTCGATGTCGATACTTCCAAGTATTTGTGCAGAATTTGCACAAATACTTGGAAAGTGGGGGTTAGTGCTTGAACGCGTCTTTTAGTTTGGCTGCTGCCTGTTTGGTGTTGCCCTTGATTTGATCGGCGCGTCCCTCGGTGCGCAGGCGGGTGTTCCCGGTGGCGCGCCCGAACAATTTCTTGGTGGCGCCCTTGGTGGCTTCGGCTTTATGGGCGATCTTCTTACCGATGCTCATTGCGGTGTCCTTCTTTCGGCAGGTCACAGACCGCGGCTGCGGGCTGACAGTATCGACGGGCTCGGTGACTACTGAGTGGTGTCGACGTGGGTGGTGCTGACCGGTTGTCGATTTCGCGAGAAGCGACCGAGCAGCGGACTTCGGCGACGGGGGGTCGCGGCCATCGTTGAGCCGGTGGCGGCGCCGACGTGGCGCTGGTTCTCGAGCAGTCGGTCGCGGTCGTGATTCAACAACGCGGTCTCTTGTTGGGAGCTCTTGAGTTCGCGTCGGGCGTTGCGCCCGCGGCCGGCGGTGCGCCGGGCACCGGCCAGCAACACGCTCAACCCCAGCATCGCCACCGCCCCGACCACGATCCCGAACAGGAACAAGGTGCCGGTCGACCCGGTGACGTGATAACCGAACACGGAGAAATTCTCGGTCAACGGATGCGCGGCCCCCGCATTCGCCAACACCCCGGTGAACCCCACGATCACCGCGACGAGAAGAACAACTAGTCCAACGATGACGATCATGGGATGCCTCTAATCCTGTTACCGAACTTCAGTACACACCCGCTCCGCAGTGCTGTCAACGCTATAGACCTACGGCGTAAGGCGATGTTGCTGGGAAGGACTCGAGATTGCATTGTCAACATTGTAGGCCTACGATGAAGACATCAAACATCGAACTTCGACGCAGGATTAGGTGCTTAACCGATGACCCAGCCGCCGCCGGGACCATCACGTTCCGGGCAGGCCGCCCAGACGCCGGACTCCACCGAGGAGGACGGCGAGAGCGGCCCGATCACCCGCGCAGCGGTCCTGGTGAGTGCACTCGAGATCATCGACCGTGATGGCGTCGACGGGCTGTCGATGCGCCGCCTCGGCGAGGCCGTCGGCCGTGATCCGATGGTGCTGTATCGGCATGTGCCGAGCAAGGCCGCCGTGCTGGACGGGGTGGTCGAGATGGCCTTCGAGCAGCTGTCGCTGGACACCACCATGGCGGACTGGTCCGCTGCGCTGCGGAATCTCGCCCACGACTTCCGCGATGTAGCGCGCGCCCACCCAAACCTGGTGTCGCTGCTGGTCACCCGGCCGCTCGCGACGCCACTGGGGATGCGGCCGCCGGGGATCCTGCGGCACCTCGAAGATGTCCTCGCGCTGCTGACCGGGGCTGGCTTCACCGGCGCCGACGCGGTGCACGTGTACCGGGCGTTGTTCGGGTTCCTCTACGGCCATGTGCTGACCGAACTGCAGGAGATCGTCGAACGCCCCGAAGAAACCGACCACGTGTTGCGGCTCGGACTGCACCGGCTGCCGATCACCGAATTCCCCCACTTACGTGACCTCGCGCCAACCTGGGCCTCCTACGACGGGTTGGCGGAACTCGATCGCGGACTCGACATTCTGCTCAGCGGGTTGACCGTCCAACTCGGCTTACCCGACGGCACGCGGGCGCAGGCGCCCACACCTGGGTCGACGTAACCACACCACCAAGAACGGATGTGACCACGATGCTGCCGCACTCGATTCTCCCCAGCATGGTCCGTCGGCCCGCCATTAGGTCACGCGCCACCTCGCCGGAATGTCGGTGAGGCGTCGATGGCAATAGCAGACGTAGCCGAATACGCCCATCTCAGCGACGCGGACCTCGAGGGGCTAGGACTCGCGTTGGAGCAGATCCGCCGCGACATCGAGGAGTCGCGCGGCGAAACCGACATGGCATACATCCGGCGCGCCATCGCCTTTCAGCGACTCCTCGACGTCGCCGGCCGGCTGGTTATCGCCGGGAGCCGCGGCAAGGCCGGATGGGCGCTCGGCACTACCGCGCTCGCGGTGGCCAAGAGCATCGAAAATATGGAACTCGGCCATAACATCTGCCACGGCCAATGGGATTGGATGAACGACCCGGAAATCCACTCCAGCACCTGGGAGTGGGACATGGCGGGTGTCTCGTCGCAGTGGCGGTACGCCCACAACTACCGCCACCACGTGTTCACCAACGTCATCGGCATGGACCACGACCTCGGATACGGCGTCATGCGGGTCACCCGCGACCAACAGTGGCGGCTGAGTAATCTGCTCCAGCCTGTGCGAAACGTGTTGTTGGCCATCATGTTCGAATGGGGCATCGCATCGCAGGGCCTGCACTCGCAACATCATCGCGCAGCGACCGACGCCGAGAAATCCGCCCACACCCGAGCGCTGATCCGCAAGATTGCCCGGCAGGCCGGCAAGGACTACGTGTTCTTTCCCGCGCTCAGCCTTCTACGATGGCGCCGCACGCTCACGGCCAACGTGGCCGCCAACCTGCTACGCAATGTGTGGGCGTACGTGGTGATCTGCTGCGGGCACTTCGCGGACGGCGCGGAGAAGTTCACCCCTGCCGCACTCGACAGTGAGACGAAGCCCGAATGGTATCTGCGACAAATGCTGGGCACCGCGAACTTTCGCGCCGGGCCGATCATGGCGTTTCTCAGTGGAAACCTCTGCTACCAGATCGAACACCACCTCTACCCTGACCTGCCGAGTAACCGCTACGCGCAGATCGCCCAACGGGTTCAGGCCGTATGCGCCACCTATGACCTGCCCTATACGACCGGTCCGCTGGCTCGCCAGTACCTGCTCACGTTGCGCACCATTTTCAAGCTGGCGCTTCCGGATCGGTTCCTCGCCGCCACCTCCGATGACGCACCCGAGACTGCGTCGGAAGACAGATTCCGCAATATCGCGAAACAATCGCACCTCTTAGGCATGGGCGACGACAACGGCAGGCGACGCGGACTGGCTACCGCAATACGGGACCGACAGAATCGGCGCCAGCGCGCTGATCAGCGCACCTGAGGGCGACGCATAGCCCAAGCAGCGATGGTTATATCAGGCGCAACCTCTGTGGTCCCCGACCCACAATCGGGGGTCATCAGCAACGGAAACAGGAGTACAACTCCCACCCGGCCGCACTCAGCGCTCGGCGTTGGTAGCCGAGCGAGCTATGCTGCGGCCTACACCCACAGACCGACGCTCACATCTCCTGCATCACTTCATGGGGTCCCGTCACCCCCTCAAATGCCGAGTCGTGTCGTAAGTATCGAAACCCCGGTAGACAGCCGAACTGGCGTCAGCGCCGCCTCGATGGCGAACATTCCACCGGCAGGAATCAGGTAAGCGTTGCGCACCTCGAAGTGCCAAGCCAGGCGCCTGACGGGCCAGATGCCGCCGGGGCCCAGGCACGAGCCCACCAGCGCGAGCGAGCGACCTATGAGCAGGCACGCGCCTAGCAACTCCTGCGTCGTCGGTTGCATGTGGCCCAGCACGCCGGTGTTGATCGGCGCGTTGACGAGGCCCAGGCCGCCGAGCCACGGCTTCGGGCCCGGATGTAGCACACGGCCGCCGACCTTACCTTTATTTGCGTGCTCCCGAGTCCGTGTTAGTTTCGCGGCGATGCGCCCCGGCGCCCTCGTTAGCCATCGAGACCGCGGCCGCAATTGCCGGTTTGCACGTCGCCTGGTCTTGGAAATCGGCCGTGAACCGCGCCGAAACCAAGTCGCGGATAGCGAGCGAGGGTGTGCGCTATCGCCTGAGCATCGAACTCCTCGGGCCGCTGCCCAGTTCTTCGTCGAACGCGATTGCTTGCCTGGTGGCCTGCGGCTTAAATCCGCAATCGCGTCTTCATGCTTGGGATGCCCCGCGGGCGCGCATCTTCCGGCCGCGGGCCTTGAGTGGCGGATTTTGTGGCCGCGACTCCTCTGCCGTACTACGTTGGTTATTGCATCGCCTTCGGATAGTCGAGGATTCGGGACGAGCACCGTATCCGATCGGACCAAACAGGAGGCGACGCAATGACGTCACTCAATCTGAAGAGAATCGTCGCTGCAGGTGCGCTTTCGAGCGCACTCGGGCTGGCTGCACTCGGGCTGGGCTCGGGGACCGCGAACGCGGACGACGACCCAGGGGCCCCGCTTCTGCCGGGAGGAACGGCAAGCAGCTGGCAGTCGTACCTCCCACTGCTCGGCAGCATCGGTGACTTCGTCGACCTCCAGAAGTTGGGCGTGCCACCGGAAGTCGCCAATTACACCAACCTCGGAGATCTGGGCAATCTCGGAAATGGCCAGTGGCAGAACATCATTGGCCTTGCCAGCGGTTGATCTGAGCGGCCCGGCCACTTCGCAACGGCGCTGACTCAGAGGGGCCGTCGTCTATCCGTCGTTCCCGTTTCCGTTGTCGCCCTTCTTGTTCGGCTTGTGCCCACGCGGCGGCTCAACGGGTGGCTCGGCAGGCGGCACCACACCGCCGGTCGGCGACATCGACGCCGGCAGGCTCTCGGTGGTCGTCACTGGTGGTGGCACCGTCGTGCTGGTGGTCACCGTCTTGGCGGGACCGGAGTCCGACGAACTGAGCGCGAGCAGAATCACACCCAGCAGCAACGCTGCAAACACCACGCCCAGTACGAACAAGGTGTTCCGACCGCTCGTATCCACCGCGGTGGGCGTCGGTGACATCGGCGGTGCAACCACCGGCGCGGGCAGCACTCGCGTACCGGGCGGCCGCACCGCAGGCGGCGCAGGGGTGCCAAGAGCCGCACGCATTGCCCGTGCGTCCGGAAACCGCAACGCCGGATCGCGAGCCATCGCCCGTTCGACGACGGCCGCCAACGCTGGATCAACGTCGGGCCGCAGCATCGGGACAGGCGGCGGCTGCTCGTGCAGGATGGCCTGCCCCAGCGCGGCGATGTTGTCCTGCAGGAAGGGTCGGCGCCCCGTCAGGGCTTCGTATCCCACCACGCCCAACGAGTACAGGTCGTCGGCCGCGGTCGCGGGCTTGCCGAGCACCCGGTCCGGACTGAGGTACGCCATCGTCCCGAACACCTGCCCGGCCGCCGTCATGTTGCTCTGCGCGGTCTTCGCCAGCCCGAAGTCGCTGATCTTCGCGTCCCCGGAGGTGGTGAACAGGATGTTGGCCGGCTTGATGTCGCGATGCAGAATCCCAGCGTCGTGGGCTGCGGCCAAAGCGGCAAGCACGTCGTCAAGCACCGCCCGCACCAGGGGCACCGGGAGCGGCCCACGCACGATCTTGTCGTGCAGTGACTCACCGGAGAGCCGCTCCATCACGATGTACGGCACCCCGTTGTGCTCGCCGCTGTCATGCACGGCAACGATGTGCGAAGTGTCCAGCGCCGCCGCGGCGCGCGCCTCTGCCTCGAAGCGCCTGCGGTTGTCAGGTTCGGTACCGATGCCCGGGTGCAGGATTTTGATTGCGACAGGGCGGCCCAGACGGGTGTCCCAGCCGTCGCGGACCTCAGCCATACCGCCACGACCCAACACGCCACGAAGCTCGTAGCGGCCACCGAGCAGGTCGGGGGCCTTCACCCTGCCTACGTTAGCCGCACGCTGCTCGGCTAAACACCTGCGACCGGGCAGTAGTGCGTGGGCTTGTGCCGTTCATCGAGCGGCGGCAGATTGTGGGTCGGTGTCTCGGGCAGCGGGGCGTCGAGCGGCAACCGCCCGCTCGCTCGGTCCAGCCCGGCACGCGCACGCGGATGCTTGCGATACCGAGAAGGCACCAGGGAGAACACGAATCGAACCACGTCGCCGAACCGCCGGTGCAGCCATTCGTCGCGGGGCGACCACGTATAGCCGAGCAGTTCCCGCACCGGCTCGTCGTACAGCCCCACGCATATCCACACCGCCAACGGCGCAAGCACCCGCTGCTGCAACGGCCGCCACAAGAACTCCGGAATCCGTTGCGCGAACCAAGGTTTGGGGTAGTGCGCGAGGTCCAGCACGTCACGTGTCGCCTTGTTGTCCTCAAGCACCTCGCGGCACATCCGGTCCCAGTACTCCTGGAACTCCTCCCACGTCTGCGGCACCGGGCGCATGCTCATGCCATACATCCGGTACCACGTGATGTGCTCCTCGAACAGCCGGCGCTTCTCCGCCTCGGTGATCCCGCCGCAGAACCGCTCGGCGACGTGAATCGTCCCCATGAAGAACGTTGAATGCGCCCAGTAGAAGACGTCGGGGTTCAGCGCGTGGTAACGACGGCCCTTCGCGTCGGTGCCCTTGATGTCGATGTGGTAGTCGCGCACCTGCGCACCGGTGACCGGCGCCCGGTCCCCGTCGAACACCACACCACCGATCGGGTACAGCGACCGCAGCACTCGCGGCCACGGCTCGCGCGGGAAGGTCGAATGCTGCTC
This sequence comes from Candidatus Sericytochromatia bacterium, assembly GCA_050262635.1. GTDB lineage: Bacteria > Actinomycetota > Actinomycetes > Mycobacteriales > Mycobacteriaceae > Mycobacterium. The sequence goes on from JBLNEK010000122.1 coordinate 37,026, forward strand.
GACGGCCGCACCCAACTGAGGATGCATGTTCTGCATGGTTCCGGCCCACGGCCCCTGCAGCATGCCGCGCCAGTCGCCGAAGTACTTCCATGTCAGCGAATCCGGGCCGAGCGGCGTCGGCGGTGCGTCGTAGCCGCCGGCCGACACCGGGCAGCCGCCCGACACGCCTTCGCTCGTCAACGGCCCAGCCCCGGACGTATGTTGAGTCACTGGTTACGGTCCCATCAGCACAGCGTCAGATTTCTGACTACGTGCGTTGTCACATTCAGTTTAGGAGAGCCGTGTCGACCGGTCAACGGCAGAGCAGACCCGGTCGCTGGTCGGGCGTTCCACTCCAGGACCGCCAGGCATTGCGCCGAGGCGACCTACTGGCCGCCGGCGTCACCCTGCTCGGGAGCGAGGACGGACCCGCGCTCACTGTGCGGGCGGTATGTCGAGAAGCCGGGTTGACCGAGCGCTACTTCTACGAAAGTTTCTCGGACAGAGACGAATTCGTGCGCGCCGTGTACGACGATGTCTGTGCCCGCGCGATGGCGACGTTGATGTCGGCGACGACGGCTCGTGAGGCGGTCGAGCGGTTCGTGGCGCTGATGGTCGACGACCCTGTGCGCGGACGCGTGCTGCTACTGGCGCCTGAGGTGGAACCCGTCCTCGTGCGCTCCGGCGCGGAATGGATGCCCAGCTTCATCAAGCTGCTGCAGAGGCAACTGACCACCATCAGCGATCCGGCCCTCCAGAACATGGTGGCCACCGGCCTGATCGGCGCACTGACGGCGCTGTTCACCGCTTATTTGGACCGCCGGCTGGCAGCGACCCGCGAACAGTTCATCGACTACTGCGTGACGCTGCTGTTGAGCAGGGCGAGCTATCCGGCCGCGACCTAGCGCTGGTTCTCGGCCGTGACATTCTCTTCGGACTGAGCGCCCTGCTGTGCCGCAGCTTCGGCTTCGGCCTGCTGCTGCGCCTCGTAAGCGGCCCGGCCGAGTTGAGACTGGCGCGAATACCCAGCCTGCTGGGGCGATGCTACGTTGGCGTAGCAGTTCAGGTACACGTAGACGGTTCCACCTTTGCCAGGAGCGCCGGCACCGGTGATGAACTCGGCGTGCTGGATCCGGTCGATGACGCACTGGCCGTCGGGCTCTTGGTCACCCACGCGGGTCGCGACGATCGGCGTGAGGCCCGCCTTCGACAACACGTCCTTGGCCTGCCCGTAGTACTTGCCGGTGACGTCGCTCAATGCGTCGGCACTTGCCACACCATGCCCGACGAACGTCAGCGCGACACCCGCACCGACAGCGATGAGCTTCCTCACGTCTGGCGACCTCCATCTTGTGGCTGCGCGGACAATTCCGGTTTTCAGCATGGCAAATCCTTACGCGAATAGTATCCGACCCAGTGCCCGCGCATCACGTCGATGGCGTGCCAACTTGAATGTCACCGGCATACACAGATATATTGCATGCAACCATCAGGTACAGATAATTGGAGGGGCCGTGTCGGAAAACCTGACCGATTTGCACCTGCTACACGAGCTCGAACCCGTGGTCGAGAAGTGCCTCAACCGGCACATGTCCATGACCAAGGAGTGGAATCCGCACGACTACATCCCGTGGTCCGACGGCAAGAATTTCTACGCGCTCGGTGGCCAGGACTGGGATCCCGAGGAGTCGAAGCTTTCGGACGTCGCCCAGGTCGCAATGGTGCAGAACCTCCTGACTGAGGACAACCTGCCGTCATATCACCGCGAGATCGCGATGAACTTCGGCATGGACGGCGCATGGGGAACCTGGGTGAACCGCTGGACGGCCGAGGAGAACCGGCACGGCATCTCGCTGCGCGACTACCTGGTGGTCACCCGCGCGGTCGACCCGATCGAGCTCGAGAAGCTGCGTATGGAGCAGATGACCCGCGGTTTCAGCCCGGGCCAGAACCAGCAGGGCGACCTGTTCGCGGAAAGCTTGTTCGACTCCGTCATCTACGTGACGTTCCAGGAGTTGGCCACGCGCATCTCGCATCGCAATACCGGCAAAGCCTGCAACGAAACCGTCGCCGATCAGCTGCTGGCCCGGGTCTCAGCCGACGAGAACCTGCACATGATCTTCTACCGCGACGTGTCCGAGGCGGGCCTGGAGATCGCGCCGAACCAGGCGATGAAGTCGCTGCACCGCGTGTTGCGCAACTTCAAGATGCCCGGCTACACCGTTCCGGAGTTCCGGCGCAAGGCCGTCATCATCGCCGTCGGCGGTGTCTACGACCCGCGCGTGCACCTCGACGACGTCGTGATGCCGGTGCTCAAGAAGTGGCGCATTTTCGAGCGTGATGACTTCAGCGGCGAGGCCGCCAGGATGCGGGACGATCTCGCACTGCTGGTCGAGGAGCTCGAAGAGGCCTGCGAGAAGTTCGAGGAGTCCAAGCGCCGGCGCCTCGAGCGCGAGGCCCGCAGAGCCGAGAAGCTGACGGCTAAGCGGGTTCTGGCATCAGCCAGGGCGTAATGCAGGCGGCCGCACCGCCGGCCGCGGCGATGAGCCGCTTGCGCGAAGAGCAGAAAACGGCGATGAGCCGCTTGCGCGAAGAGCAGAAAGCGCCGATGAGCCTGCGCATCGGGCCGTACACGCTACGCAGCCCGGTGGTCCTCGCGCCGATGGCCGGCGTCACCAACGTCGCGTTTCGGACGCTGTGCCGCGAGTTGGAGGTGGCCCGCGCGGGAACGGTCAGCGGACTCTACGTCTGCGAGATGGTGACCGCCCGGGCCCTGGTCGAGCGGCACCCGGCCACCATGCACATGGTCACGTTCGCTCCCGACGAGCAGCCGCGCTCCCTGCAGTTGTATTCGGTCGATCCGGACAACACCTACGCGGCGGCGCGGATGATCGCGGACGAAGGCATGGCGGACCACATCGACATGAACTTCGGCTGCCCTGTGCCCAAGGTCACAAAGCGCGGAGGCGGCGCAGCACTTCCGTTCAAGCGCCGGTTGTTCGGCCGCATCGTCGCCGCCGCCGTGCGCGCCACCGAGGGCACCGGCATACCGGTAACGGTCAAGTTCCGAATCGGGATTGACGACGTGCACCACACCCACCTCGACGCCGGACGAATCGCCGAGGAGGAAGGTGCCGCGGCGGTGGCCCTGCACGCGCGCACCGCTGCTCAGCGGTACTCGGGTAGCGCAGATTGGACCCAAATCACCGCACTCAAGCAGCACGTCCGGTCGATTCCGGTGCTCGGCAACGGCGACATCTTCGACGCCGAGGACGCCGTCGCGATGATGGCCGCCACCGGGTGCGACGGCGTCGTCATCGGCCGCGGCTGCCTGGGCCGGCCGTGGCTGTTCGCCGAGCTCTCCGCCGTGCTGACGGGCGCACCGATCGCGGAGCCACCGACCTTGGGCGAGGTCGCGCAGATCATCCGGCGCCACGGCGAGCTGCTGGCGGCTCACTTCGGCGAGGACAAAGGCATGCGCGACATCCGCAAGCACATCGCCTGGTACCTCCACGGTTTTCCGGCCGGGGCCGACGTCCGGCGGGCGTTGGCGCTGGTCAAGTCGCTGCCGGAACTGTCCAACCTGCTCGACCGGTTGGCTCCCGACGTGCCGTTTCCGCAGGCGGCGATGGGTCCGCGGGGACGGCAGGGGTCCGCGGCGCCGGTTGCCCTGCCCGAGGGCTGGCTGTCAGATCCTGACGACTGCGCGGTGCCCGTCGGCGCGGACGTTATGCACTCCGGAGGCTGAACCGAAACGGTTCCGAGACAACGGTCATCAGATGCCTAAGTACGATAAGGCCCTGGCTGCATCTCCCTCGAGTAGCGGATGCAGGCCTAGCCCTGTTAAAAGACATAGTGCGGCATGTAGACAGGCAGCGCGACACATAGCGCACGGTGCTGCGCGCAGCGCCGTGACGGGCTGTACCACTTTCGAGTCGGAGGCCGGTAGGACATGAGCGATGGCGACAGGGGGCTGCGTGATGCCACCCCTCGTCACCACCGCGACCCCGGCGACGAGACGTCTGGCCCCGAGCCCAACCAGTGGCTTACCCGAAGCCCGCGGCCGCGAGCGATTGCCGCGCCGTGGGAGCGGCTGCCAGTTTCGCCGAAGACGCCGGACCCGGCGCCGGGTGACGACGCCGACGCCGCCGACGGCAGCCACACCGACGGCGTGCCGGTCGCCGATCTCATCGCCAAGATCGGCGCGGTCCGCAACGGACGGCGCTCGCGGCACCGCGCTCACGACGAGCCAGACCAGCCAGACGAGCCAGGCCCGTCGGCCGATACGGACGCAGACGCCGTCACGACGCGTATCCCGACCGTCACCATGTCGGAGATTCCGGACCTCGCCGCGGTCCGTCGTCGCAAGGCCTATGCCCTGCTGCACGGCCAACCAAACGGGCAGCCGAGCCTGTTGCCAAGTGTCGAGAAACCCCGGGAGATGGAACCCAGGCCGCGACGCAGGCGGCGCCGGCAGGTCGCTGTGGCGGGCCGCGCCGCGGCAGCCATGCTGTCGGTCCTGGCGCTCGTGCTGACGGGTGCGGCCTGGCAGTGGAGCACGTCCAAGGACAACCGGCTGAAGTTCGTCTCGGCGCTCGATCCCGACTCGCGCGACATCCTCGACCCGAACGCCCAGTTCGGTGACGAGAACTTCCTGATCGTCGGCGTCGACAGCCGGTTCGGTGAGAACGCCGGCATGGGCGCCGGTGACACCGAAGAGGCCGGCGGTGCCCGTTCGGACACGGTGATGCTGGTCAACATCCCCGCGAACCGCGAACGCGTCGTCGCCGTGTCGTTTCCGCGTGACCTCGCCATCAAGCCGATGCTCTGCGACGCGTGGGATCCGCAGACCGGCAAGTACGGGCCGGTGTACGACGAGGAGACCGGCACCTACGGGCCCGAGCAGGTCTACACCGAGACCAAGCTCAATTCTGCGTATTCGTTCGGCGGGCCCAAGTGCCTGGTGAAGGTGATCCAGAAGTTGTCCGGCCTGTCGATCAACCGGTTCATGGCGATCGACTTCGCGGGGTTCGCGAAGATGGTCGACACGCTCGGCGGCGTGAAGGTCTGCAGCACCACTGCACTTGAGGACTACGAACTGGGAACGGTGCTGCCGCAGGCCGGTTGGCAGACGATCGACGGCCGCACCGCGCTCAACTACGTGCGCGCCCGGCAGGTCACCACCGAGACCAACGGCGACTACGGCCGCATCAAACGCCAGCAGTTGTTCTTGTCATCCTTGCTGCGTTCGCTGATCTCCAACGAGGTGTTCTTCAGCATCAAGAAGCTCAACGAAGTGGTCAACACGTTCATCAGCGACAGCACCGTCGACAACGTCCAAACCAAGGACCTGGTGGACCTCGGCCAGTCGATCCAGGGGATAACCGCCGGGCGGATCACGTTCCTGACTGTCCCGACGGGAGAGACGAACTCCGAAGGCAACGAGCCGCTGCGCACCGAAGACAACCGGGCGCTGTTCGACGCGATCATCAACGACGACCCGCTGCCGGGCGAGAACAACCAGAACGAAACCACCACTCCCACAACGACAGCCAACTCGCCGCTGGCCAGCACCAGCGCCCCGACTCGCGGCAACATCGCCCGCAACACCAACGAAATGGTCGACGCCGTGACCACCGAGCCGGCAACCATCACCGTGCGCGTATCCAACTCCACCGGGCAGGACGGCCTCGGCGCGAGCGCGGCTCAGGAGCTACAGCAGGTCGGGTTCGTCGTCACCACGCCCGACGACTATCCGAGCTCGCTGCGGTCGACGACCGTGTTCTTCTCGTCCGGAAACGAGCAGGCCGCGGCGACGGTGGCGTCGGCGTTCCCGCATGCCCAGATCGAGCGGGTGTCGGGGATGGGCGACGCCGTCCAGGTGGTGCTCGGCAAGGACTTCAACTCCGTCACCGCACCGCCGCCGAGCGGTTCCCCGGTGCAGGTGCACCTGAGCCACGACACCCACACCACTCCCACACCGCTGCCGGAGGACCTCAGCGTCACCAACGCCGCGGATGTCCGCTGCGAGTAAATCCCTGCGCGTTCACCGCGAGTTCACTCGTGGCTCGTGACCTCGATCCTTGTCAGACCGTAGGGTGGAAACATGCGGACCGCTTACCACGAGCAGCTTGACGCGCTGAGCGCCCAGCTGGGCGACATGTGCGGCATGGCCGGGATGGCGATGGAACGCGCGACGCAGGCGCTTCTGCAAGCCGACCTGGTTCTCGCCGAGCAGGTGATCACCGACCATGACCAGATCACGGCGATGAGCCTGCGGGCCGAGGAGTCTGCGTTCGTGTTGCTGGCGCTGCAAGCTCCGGTGGCAGGCGACCTTCGGGCGATCGTCAGCTCTATCCAGATCGTCGCCGACGTCGACCGGATGGGCGCGCTGGCGCTGCACGTCGCCAAGATCGCCCGCCGTCGGCACCCCCAGCACGCGCTGCCCGAAGAGGTCAACGGGTACTTCGCCGAAATGGGCCGAGTTGCAGTCGAATTGGGTAACGCCGCCCAGGAGGTGGTGGTGTCTCACGATCCGGAGAAGGCGGCTCGACTGCGTGAAGAAGACGACGCGATGGATGACCTGCACCGTCACCTGTTCAGCGTGCTGATGGACCGCGAGTGGAAGCACGGGGTGGCAGCGGCAGTCGACATCACTTTGCTGGGCCGCTTCTATGAGCGGTTTGCCGACCACGCCGTCGAGATCGGTCGCCGCGTCATCTTCCAGGCCACAGGCAAACTTCCGGAGCCCGAGGACGTCGGGATGCCGTCTGCCTCAGGCGCCTAACCGAAGCGGCCGGAGATGTAGTCTTCCGTCGCCTTCTGACTGGGGTTGGAGAAGATCTTCTCCGTGTCGTCAATTTCGACGAGCCGACCTGGCTTGCCGGCACTCTCCAAGTTGAAGAAGGCCGTCTGATCGCTCACCCGCGCTGCCTGCTGCATGTTGTGCGTGACGATAACGATCGTGAAGTCCATCTTCAGCTCGGCGATCAAGTCCTCGATGGCCAACGTGGAGATCGGGTCAAGGGCCGAGCAGGGCTCGTCCATCAGCAGCACGTCGGGTTGCACCGCGATGGCGCGGGCGATGCACAGCCGCTGCTGTTGACCGCCGGACAGCCCGCCGCCTGGCTTGTCGAGCCGGTCTTTCACCTCGTTCCACAGATTCGCGCCCTTTAACGAGCGCTCCGCGATCTCGTCGAGCACCTTGCGGTTGCGCACGCCCTGCAGCTTTAAGCCTGCCACCACGTTGTCGCGAACTGACATGGTGGGGAACGGATTTGGACGCTGGAACACCATCCCGATCGTCTTGCGCACGCCGACTGGATCCACACCGGGACCATAGATGTCGTCGCCGTCGAGAAGCACCGACCCTTCCACACGCGCGCCCGGGATGACCTCGTGCATCCGGTTGAGCGTGCGCAGCACCGTCGACTTGCCGCAGCCGGACGGGCCGATGAATGCCGTCACGCTGCGGGGCGGAACCGACAGGGCGACGTCGGCCACGGCGTGGAACGAGCCGTAGAAGATGTTGAGCTCTTTG
>JBLNEK010000123.1:0-36043 GCA_050262635.1 Candidatus Sericytochromatia bacterium
GCGGGCAGCCTGCTCCCGAAACTCCGGGGTGTACTTGCGACGCTTGCCCGACATATGGACAACCTTCCCGCAGGACCAGCGGTCCCACCAATCAGGTGTCCACCATCAGGGGTCAACCCCATCGGGGGCAATCCGTTACGGTGAGGAGTTAGTTAATGCTGAAGAAGTTTGTGGTTGGTGCCGTTGCCGCGGGAGCAATGTCTCTGCCGTTCGCCGGGGTCGCGTTGGCCGATCACGGAAACAACGGCCACGGCAACGGTAATGGCAACACCAACACCAACACCAACACCAATAGCAATGGTGGCATCCCAGGCAGCATCCAGAGCCAATACGGCCTGTCAGCGCCGGTTCCACCAGGTCAGTGGCTGGGGCAGCTTAGGCAAAACACGACCCTGCCATTGCCGCAGTGGCTGCGCGAAAACGGCTACCAGAGCCCTGGTGACATCATCAGTGGCATCGCCCAGGGTAACTCCCTGACCGACCAGATCCCTGCGCCGGTCACTTCGCAGAGCTCCGGTGACACCACTAGTGGCAGTGGCATCACCCAGGGTGCTCTCCCGCAGGCCGACCAGATCCTAGCGCCGGTCACTTCTCAGAACCCTTTTGACATCAATGGCATCATCCAGGGCATCCTCCCGCAGGCCGACCAGATCCTAGCGCCGATCACTTCTCCAACCGGCTAAGTGACGGTCGATAGGTTCGCCTAGGTCGCTTGTAGGGCAAGTGCCGCCCGGATTCCACAGGAATGCGGGCGGCATTCTTCTATTTTCGAAACCCGCTATACCCATCATCACAGCGCCGATCACAGCCAGATAGGGGGACAAGCAGCGGTCACACGTCGGCTGGCAGCCGCAGCGCAGCAGATCATCGAGGTCATCGCGATCACCGCCGACACGTCGGCCGGTCTCATGCCAAACCTCCCAACCCCGTGCTGGTCAACAGTTGCGGTGACCTGCGGGACAAGCACGACGCCGACCACAGCAGGCCAAGCAGGCTGTGGACGGTGACCGTGGGGCCGGCGCAGTCTGTTGGCGGCCGGATCGGCGCGTGTCGCCCCATACCTCCTGGTCGTTTCGGCGGTCGGTGCGGCGGGTGTCGCAGGGACCCAGCGGTGCTGCTGCGGTAAGGCTCCGTAAAGTTGCGGCGCGCCGCTCGGGGTGGCCCTGGAAACCCCGACAACCTTCGGGCCAGCCGCCTCGGGCCCTCCTTCCAGTACGCAGTCAGTACGCAGCAGTTCACGCAGACGTCAACAGCGTCAGCATGTGTCACCCCGTCATAGGCGTTGCATGTGGCGAGACATCCGCGCCCATCTCGAAAGAAGATTTGGACCTGACTCACGCCCTCAACGATTACCGCTTTATCTGATGAACTGGTCGGCGTACTGGGGGCAGTAGAACTGCACCGCCCTGCCCATGAATATCGCGACCTGGCGCGGCGACATTGGGAGGCCGTGCAGCATTTGCTCGTTGGTCTTTTCCGGCGATGTGCCTGCGGAGAACGCCTCGCACACCAGTTGCGCCTTTTGGATGATGATTGGTGCGTTGTCGAAAAGGAGGGCGTCGGTATTGAGTGTGCGGAGGAATGCGTCGTCTTTTGCGTCGGCGGCCGCGCTGCCGGGAGCCCCCAGACTCAGGGCGGCTACCGCTATCGCTGTGCCGACGAGCTTGGCGATGTCGTGGCTGGCGAACATCGTGAACTCTAAAAGTCCTGCGTCCTGAAAGAACGGCGTCTTCGCGTAACCAACTCCGAAATGAACTTCGGTAATTCGCTGTAACAACCTAAACACCCATTTGGGTGGGCTTAGATATTGCTGCAGGGAATACCGTGTGGACCCCCGATCCAGTGACCAGGCGGAGAGTGCCACGGGCAGAACTGCTTGATGTCTCCGGGCCCCGGCCACAGGTTCACGTCCGGAACCCAATCTCCGGGCCCCGGAATCCATGGAATGTTCGGGTCCGGGCCCCAATCAGGATCGGCCTGCGCCGTGCCGGCTCCGAGTCCGAGGACGGCAGCGCCTAGCGAACCGGTGATAGCGGTTGCGGCAATAATCTTCTTGAAACTCATCATTTGCCCCCTTCGGTGCAACCCCCTACTTTCGACGGTACGCCCCAGCGAACGCCCAACGAGAGGCGGCGAAAGGCCCCGTTAGAGGCGGCGAAAGTCCTCTTTAGGCGCGCCGCGCCTCTGGGTTGGCTGCCCCAAGGGTTGCGCGCTGCTGGGTGGCCCCAGCCCTTAGGCGACTCCTGGGGTCAGGTGGCCGGGTCACACCAGCGCCGTTTGACAAGGCGTTTCCGGTTCGCCGGACTGGGGTAGCCACTCGGCACCCCGGCGCGGTTCGAGGCGAGGGTGTGTTACCCGCAGGAACGTAGCCGCGCCGGGGCGCGGGGGTTGACCCGCGGGCCCGCGCCAGAACCCCCCGGGTGACCCGCCTACACGATCACACCCACCCCGGTCCTGATCGTGGCTTAGAAGCGATCTGAGACCTTCCACTCGATCCGCACACCATCTGGATCGAAGCCCCGCGTGGTGGGCTTAGCGGGCAGCACCGTCACGTCGGCTACGGCGTCGAGGATGGCCCGCTTGCCCATCAGCGGCAGTTTGTCCCAGGCGGCACGAATGTCGCCGTTGGCCAACGGTTCCAGCGGTGAGCGCCAGCCCACCTTCGCCAGTGTGGCGGCGATCTCGGTGGCTTTCTCATCGATGCGCTTGGTTGCCGTCGCGAACTGCACCGCGTCGATCTTCCCGTCCGCGAACAGGACCGCCAGCTCGTCCTTGCGGGCTCCGATCTGCACTTGCTCGACGCGCAGTGCCGTCACGTCGGCGGTGTCGTCGCGGTGTAGCAGCTTCTCCACGGTGCCCGGCCGTGACAGCCGCTCCACGATCAGGTTCTCCACGAACGCATCGAGTGCGTGCGCGTCACGGGTGACGTGCCTGACGTCGCGGTCGGGGTTGGCGCAGCGGTACACGTAGCGCTTCGAACCGCCCGACATGCTCACCCGCAGAGCACGTTTCCCGCACCCGGCGCAGATGTAGAGACCGGAGCCGAGCCACTTGACGGCACCCGTCACACCATGAACGGTGCGGCGAGCAGGGTTGGACAGGATCGACTCGACGGTGCGCCAGGTGGCATCGTCCACGATGGCAGGCCATGCGGCCGTCCCGACGATGATGCCCTTGTGGGTGGAGTAGCCCGCGATCCGAGGGCTGAGCAACGTCTGGCGCAACTGCTGTGAGGTCCAGCCGACATCGGTGTGGACCTTGACCTTGCCTTGCTCGTCTTTCACCCGATGTTTGGTTCCGGCGATCTTGCCGGTGGTGGTCGGCACCTTGCGAATGTTCATGTCGCGCACGATGGCCCGCAGCGATGCGCCCCCGGCGACGGCCTTGCACGCTGACGCGATCTCGGCTGCCTCATCGGGACGCACCGTGACGCCGTCCTTCTCATACCCGTAGCAGCGCATCCCGCCATGATGCTTGCCCTGCTTGGCGTGCTGCACCCGAGCCGCCTTGATCCGCTCGCTCTTGTGCTCGCTCTCATACACCGCCACGTTGCCGATCTGGCGGGCCACCATCTTGCCGGTCGCCGTGGACAAATCCCAATGACCCGCGGTCACGGTCTGGTTCTCCACGCCGTGCTTGTCGCATATGCCGATGTAGCGCTCAAGCTCAGACGCTCGACGATGTAAGCGGTCCGGGTGCCACGCGATCACCGCGTTGACCTTCCCAGCCTTGATGTCGGACAACATGCGTTCATAGTCGGGACGGCGGCGACCGGAGAACGCGCTCAGGTCGTTGTCGCAGCACACGTCGGCCACGGCCCAGCCCAGGCGGTCAGCCAGCGCGCGGCAGTCCTTCTCCTGGCGTTGCACGCCGAGACTCTTGCCTGCCCGGTCCTGGCTGATGCGGACATATATGGCCGCTGACTTGCTGCTTTTCTTTCGTGTCGCCATACCGTCATGGTAGCAAGTATGGGTGTCACAAGTCAGTATCAGTATTCGGCGCACCGATTGCGTTGGAGGACCACGCCGTTCGGGCCTGCTTGGCGGCGTTGGGAATTCAGCACCACGTAGAAGACCTCGCCGCGGCGGTCAAGCGGCGTGACGGCGTGGATATGCGGCTGCGGATAGGGCTGAATTCCGGGCAGGTCATCGCGGGTGAAATCGGTTCCGGCGCTTTGGGTTACACAACCGTGGGCGAGCACGTCGGGATGGCGCAGCGTATGGAGGCGGCGGCGCCGGCGGGTGGGGTGATGCTCAGCGCCGCGACGGCGCGACTGGTGGACGGTGTCGCAGCTCTCGGTGAGCCGCAGTTGGTGACGATCAAGGGCGCCGGCCAACCGGTATCGGCCCGGCAGCTGCTGAGCGTAGGTGTACAGCGCTCGGTTGGACGTGCCGAGACCAGCCTGGTCGGCAGGCACTGGGAGATGTCAGCTGTTGAAGGCTTGCTGGACAGGGCAATTGACGGCTATGGCGCCGTGGTGAGCGTGGTCGGCCCCGCGGGCATCGGTAAGAGCCGGCTGGCGCGTGAGGTTGCGGCGATGGCTGCCCGCCGCGGCGTGAACGTCTTCACCGCCGTCTGCGAGTCCCATGCGAGCCAGGTGCCGTTCCAGGTCATTACTCGGCTGCTGCGTGCGGCCACCGGCGTCGACGGGCTCGACGCGCCGGCCGCCCGGGCTCTGGTCGAAGCGCAGTTCGCCGCCGCGGACTCCGAAGACGTCCTGCTCTTCGAGGACCTCTTGGGCGTCCGGGATCCCGACGCGGAGCTTCCCCAGATCGACCCTGACGCGCGTCGCCGGCGGCTGACGGCGTTGGTCAATACCGCCACGCTGGCCAACACCACCCCTGCCGTGTACGTCGTCGAGGACGCCCACTGGATCGACGAGGTCAGCGAGTCGATGCTCGCCGAGTTCCTGACTGTGGTCCCGCAAACGCCCCTGCTGACGTTGATCACCTACCGGCCCGAGTATCGAGGAGCGCTGACACAAGTGCCGGGCGCGCAGACGATAGCCCTCGCGCCGCTGCGCGGCCCCGAGACCGGGGCGTTGGTGGGACAGCTGCTCGGAGGCGACCCCTCCGTTTTCGCGCTCGGTGCGACTATCGCCGAACGGGCCGCAGGTACGCCGTTCTTCGCCGAGGAGATCGTGCGGGAGCTTGCCGAACGCGGTGTGCTGCAAGGAAATCCGGGTGCTTACGTGTCGACGGCGCAGGCAGCCGAGGTGAGCGTGCCCGCCACGCTGCAGGCCGCGATCGCCGCCCGCATCGACCGGCTCGACCCGAGAGCGAAACGGACGTTGAGCGCCGCCTCGGTCGTCGGATCGCGATTCGGCCTGGATCTGCTGACGCGACTCGGCATCGAACCGGAGATGACCAGCCTGGTGGCCGCCCAACTCGTCGACCAGGTGACGTTCACTGCAAAACCCGAATTCGTGTTCCACCATCCGCTGATCCGCGCGGTGGCATACGAAGCGCAACTCAAGTCGGATCGTGCCGAACTGCACCGGCTGGTGGCCGCCGCCATCGAAGAACAGAGCGCCGGATCGCTCGACGAGAAAGCGGCACTAATAGCGGAGCACCTGGAGGCGGCTGGAGACCTTCGGGCGGCGTTCGACTGGCACATGCGCGCGGGGGCTTGGTCGAACAACCGTGACGTCGCGGCGGCGCGCCTCAGTTGGGAGCGCGCCTGCAAAGTCGCCGATGCGCTGCCTGACGACGACGCTGACCGGCTCGCAAAGCGCATTGCACCGCGAACCGTTCTGCGGGCAACCGACTGGCGAGTACATGCCGACGATTCCGGTGCCGGATTCGAGGAACTGCGTGAGCTGTGCGCACTTGCCGGGGACAAGACCTCGCTCGCGTTGGGCATGCTCGGTCCGTTGGGGTGGCGCGCGCAGCGCGGGCAGGTGCGGGAAGCGCAGCAGTTGTCGTCGGAATTGCTGGCGATGCTTGACTCGATCGGCGATCTGTCGCTGACCGCGCAGGCGGGATTCGGCGCTATAGGCATCAAAATGATCGCCGGTGAGATGAACGAGGTGCTGCGGTGGGCGCAGGCCACCATCGAATGGACAGGGGGCGACGGCGCCAAGGGCAACCTCGTCATCGGCTCGCCGCTGGCCGTGGCGCTGGGGTACCGCGGAATCGCTCGGTGCTGGCTCGGGCTCAGTGGGTGGCGGGAGGATCTGGACCGGGCCGGCGCGCTGGCCGAACAAAGCGCCGAACCACTAATACTTGCGATGGTCCTCTCGTGGAGATTTGGGATGGCGATTTGGTACGGAGCTCTTGGTGTCGACGACGCTGTGGTGCGTGGGATTGAAGACGCACTGCAGACCGTCCAGGCAGCCGGCGACAACTACGCCGTGGTCATGGTCGAGTGGTTGCTGAGCTGCATACTTTTGCTCCGCGGCACCGAGGAAGATCGCTTCCGTGGGCGCGAGCTACTGGTGTGCGTGCGAGACGTCGCCACACGAAGGCAGTCTCTTGGGTCGGAACTCTCCCTCATCGAGATGTACGAGGCGCGCGAACACGTCAGAGACGGCGACCGTGACGCCGGCGTCGCCGTGATGCGGAGGTCCGTAGCGGACCTGCTCGCCCGTGGGCAGGTCGGCTACTACGTCCCTGCATTCGGAATGCTGATCGAAGCACTGCTGGAGCGCAACGCCGACGGCGACGTCGCCGAGGCCGAAGAGCTGATCACGCAGCTGGCCGCCGCACCCACCGACGGATCGGTCGTGCGCGACATCTGGGTGCTGCGGCTGCGCACAATGCTGGCGCGGGCACGTGGAGACGCCGGCTACCGCGACCTCCGCGGCCGCACCCCGCGAGTTGGGGAAGGCCCTTGGCTTCGAGGGGCATATGCAATGGGCCGAGGCGATGCCATGAGTTCGAAAGGACCGGGTACTCAATCGTTGGCGTGGCGCTCCTGCTCCCGGCGCTCGAGCGACTTCTGGATCTCGTAGCAACCGACAGCAGCGAAGGGCATACACAGCGACAGCAGGGCAAACATTATGGCGCTCACGGCCGTTCGTCTTTCTCGAAGAAAAGTCTCCTGATCGATATAACGGCGAACCAAGGCACGATGTTCATCACGGCCACCCAGTGTGACCGACGAGACACGCCGAGCTAATGCCGGTGGGCCCCGGCCGCCCGCGGTGCCTAGACTTCGGCAGGATGAGAGTGGGCATCGACTTCGGCACCACGCACACGGTGACCGCAGTCGTCGACAGAGGTAACTATCCGGTCGCGTCCTTCGACGGCGTGGACGCCTGGCCGTCGCTCATCGCCGCGAACGCCGAGGGCGACCTGCGCTTCGGCCTCGATGCCGCCACTGTCCGCCACGAGCCCGGTTGGTCCATGCTGAGGTCCGTCAAGCGGCTGCTCAACGACGCCGGACCCACGACCGAGGTCATTCTCGGGGGGCGGGTCTTCCCGCTGATGGACCTCCTCGTCGGCTTCCTCGAGCAGCTGCAGAGCGACCTCGTGCACCGGTCGAACGCCGGCCTCCCTGAGGGTGAGCGCATCGAGGCGGCGATCAGTGTGCCCGCCAACGCATCGAGCGCCCAGCGCTTCCTGACGCTGGACGCATTCGAGAAGGCGGGGTTCGAGGTCGTCGCGCTACTGAACGAGCCGTCCGCCGCGGGCTTCGAGTACGCGCACCGATTCCGCTCGACACTGACCGCCAGGCGCGAGTACGTCCTGATCTACGACCTCGGGGGCGGCACATTTGATGCATCGCTTCTGAAGATGACCGGACACCTGAACGAGGTCGTCACCAGCGAGGGCATCCGGCGCCTCGGCGGCGACGACTTCGACGACGCGATACTGCACCTCGTCCTCGATGAGTCGAAGCTTGGTGACCTCGACGCCGCCACCCGCGACCTCTTGCACGAGGAGTGCGCCATCAGGAAGGAGGCGGTCGGACCAAACACCCGGCGCTTCCTCGTCGACCTGTCGACCGCCGACCGCCCACCGTTCAGCTGCGAGATCGACGACGTCTACGCAGCCTGTGCGCCGTTCGTCGAGAAGACGATTCAACTGCTCTCGGGCGTCCTGCGCGACCCGACCCGCGACGACGACGTGGACTTGTCCGAAGTAGCGGGCATCTACGCGGTTGGCGGTGCCGCAAACTTCCCGCTCGTCGGCCGCATGCTGCGAAAGGCCTTCGGGGACAAGCGCGTGAAGCGCTCGCCGCACCCGTTTGCGGCCACCGCCATCGGCCTTGCGATCTTTCTCGACACAGAGGCGGGTTTTGCGCTGTCCGAACGACTTTCGCGGCATTTCGGCGTCTTCCGCGAGGCACACCGCGGTGAGGACGTCGTGTTCGACCCCATCCTGCCGAAAGACATTGCGCTCCCCGCGGAGGGCAAACCACCGCTCGTCGTCACGCGCACCTACCGGGCCGCGCACAACATCGGGCACTTCCGGTTCGTCGAGTGCAGCCGGCTACGCGACGGCCGGCCCGACGGTGACGTGACGCCGTACGACCATGTGTTGTTCCCGTTCGACCCAGCCTTGCACGACGCGGACGACCTCGGGCGCCGGCCGGTCGCCCGCCGCGACGACGGGCCCGCGGTCGAAGAACGCTACGTCGTGACCCCCGGCGGCGGGGTGGAGGTGACGCTGACGGCGCGGCCCGCGGGGCTGACGAGGACGTTCCGGCTGGCGCGTCACGGTAGTGCGGCAGCTCAGTCTCACTGAGCGCGCGGGCTCTCCAGGCGTCGTCCCCTCCGCGTGCGCTACGTGGCCGGCCTGTCGCCGGAGGATGCCGCGGGCTTCGATCGCACCACCATCTTCTGCACCGTATCCACAGCCAACACCGCCGGAATCGCCAGCGCCGCGGCGAGAAGGCCGACCGGGCTGGGTGGCGACTGCCCGAGAAGATGCGCGAGCGGCGGGATGTACAGGAACGCGGCCAACATTCCGAGTTCGGCGAGGACCGCGACGATCAGCAACCGGTTGATCCGCAGCGGAATCTGCCAGGCGAACCGAATCGTGCTCCGACAGGCGAACACGTTGGCCACCTGACCGAACACCACGGCCGAGAACGCGGCACCCGAGGCGGCGAGCATCGCGGTCCCAGTGGGGAATGCTTCGCCGAAGGACCAGCCGACGGCGACGAACGAGACGACGAACGCCGCAAGGCTCACCACCGCTTCGGCAGGGCCGAGGATTCCGAACGATCTGGCGAAGAGCTTGCGGTCGATCAGATGCCCGTGGGCTGGTGGACGGTCCAGCACATGGCGAGCGGGCGGTTCGCCGCCGAGCGCCAGCGCGGGCAGCACGTCGGTGCCGATGTCCAGGGCCAGCACCTGCAGCACGCCTATGGCAAGCGGGAACGCGCCGCCCGAGAGCGCCCAGACCACGAACGGCGCCAACTCGGCGACGTTGTCGGTGAGGTGGTAGGTGAGGAAGCGGCGGATGTTGGCGAACGTCGACCGGCCCTGCTCGACGGCCGCCACGATGGTGCTGAAGTCGTCGTCGAGGAGTACCAGATCGGCAGCCTCACGAGCGACGTCCGTGCCGGATTTGCCCATCGCGACGCCGATCGCTGCCTCCTGCAAGGCCGGTGCATCGTTGACGCCGTCGCCGGTCATGGCGACGACGTGACCGCGGGCCTGTAGCGCTTGTGCTATGCGCAGCTTCTGCTCGGGGGTTACCCGGGCAACGACGGTCGCGTCGCGGTCCAGCAGTTGCCCAAGCTCAACCTGGTCTGCGGGCAGGTCGCGGCCCGTGAGGACCAGCCCTTCACCGGTGAGCCCGACTTCGCGGGCGATCGCGAGCGCGGTCTCGGGGTGGTCTCCGGTGATCATGGCGACCTTGATCCCGGCGCGCCGGCACGCCGCCAAAGCTGCCGCGGCGCCGGGCCGGGGAGGATCTTCCAGGGCGACCAGTCCCAGCAGAGTCAGATCTCGTTCCGCCTCGTCGGGCGTCGCGGGTCCCTCCCCGGCCAGGGCGCGAACGGCAACGGCGATCACCCGCAAGCCGCGACCGGCAAGCCGCTGCAGCGCATCGGTCGCGCCCGCGGGTTGGACGCGGCAGTGCGACAGGATGGCGTCCGGTGCACCCTTGACGAGCAGCCGCTCGCCGGCGACCACCGACATCCGTCGCCGCCGGCCGTCAAACGGATACCGAGCACGCTCGGGCGCCGCTCGAACGTCAGCGGCCACGTCGACACCCGTACGCCGGGCCAACGCGTCGAGCGCGGCTTCCATCGGATCGCCGCGAGCGGCCCACTGGCCGTCCTTGACCACTGCCCGGCCGGACGAGCAGCGCTGGGCCACCAGTGCGAGATTTCTCAGCGCATCCGCGCAATTAGTTGGTGTGCAGGCGATTTCGGCGGTGGGGTCATAGCCGGCGCCGCGCACGGTCGCCGACCCGTCGGGCATCCAGACCTCGACCACCGACATCTCGTTCTGGGTGAGGGTGCCCGTCTTGTCCGTGCAGATGAACGTCGTCGAGCCGAGCGTCTCGACCGCCTCGAGATGCCGCACGAGCGCGCTAAGCTCGGCCATCCGCTGCGCGCCCATCGCGAGCGAGAGCGTGACGGTTGGCAGCAAGCCGCAGGGAACGACGGCCACGACGACGCCGACGGCGAAGAGGAAACCCGCGGAAGCAGGTGTGCCGAGCAAGAGCGCGACCGAGAAGAACGCCACTCCCACCGCGATAGCCACGGCCGCGATCATGCGGGACAGTCGGTCGAGCTCACGTCTGAGTGGAGTCGGCGCCGGCCGTTGCGACTGGGTGAGATTCGCGATGTCGGCGAGCCGGGTGCGATCCCCGGTCGCCGTGACGGATGCTTGCGCCTCGCCTTCGACAACGAAACATCCCGCGAAGACGTCATCTCCCTCCGCCGGATGATCCGGCACGCTCTCACCGGTCAGCGCCGAGGTGTCGACCGCGAGCGCGTGCACCCGGTCCAGTCGCAAATCGGCCGAGATGCGGTCGCCCTCGGCCAACAACACGAGATCGTCGACGACGAGTTCGTCGGCTGACACCTGCAGCGTCGTCCCGTCGCGCACCACGGTGACCTGACGGGGAAGAAGCCCGCGCAGCCGCTCGGCGGCGTGTTCGGCGCGCTGCTCCTGGGCGAACGCGAACAGCCCGTTGAGCACGATCACCACGAACACGGCGACCCCCAGCTGCGGCATACCGGCGACGAAGGCCAGCGCGCCGGCCACCCAGAACAGCAACGCGAAGAAGTGCACCATCTCGGCGGCGAGGAGCCGCCACGCCGGCGTTTTTCGTTGCACAGGAAGCACATTGGGACCGTGAGCGGCCAATCGCTCGGCGACCTCGGCCGATGTCAGCCCTCTCCGGTCGGCGGCAAGGTGGGCCTCGCTCACAGCGAGCGGCCCCGCCTGCCGGGGTGGGGATGGCGCCGGGTCCATCGCAGCGCGACACCGACGGCGAGCGCACACAGAATCGCGGCGAGAATTGTCGCTGCGATGCACAGTGCGATGACTTGCGCGGCGCCCATCAAGGTTGATTCTGCGCGATCCTGGCGCATAACGCGTGAGGAAAGATCGCTGCGTCCATACTCTTGGGACGTATCAGGAGGAGGTGGACGTGGCGCGGCCGCAACCCATAAAACCAGGCCCCGGCCAAGAGTCGGTCTGGGACTATCCGCGCCCACCGCGGCTGGAGCCGTTCGCCGGCGCAATCGCTGTCGAACTCGGGGGCCGAGTCGTCGCCTCTACCAACCGATCGTGGCGCGTGCTGGAAACCAGCCATCCGCCGACCTACTACCTGCCTCGGGATGCGTTCGCGGACGGCGTGTTACGTGAGAGTGCCGGCTCGTCGTGGTGTGAATGGAAGGGCCAGGCCTCCTACTACGACCTGCTCACTGATGGCCGCGTAGCGCCGAAGGCCGCATGGAGCTACCTGCATCCGACCGCGGGCTTCGAGCCGATCGCCGGCGCCGTCGCGGTGATGCCGGCACTGGTCGACCGCTGCACAGTCGACGGCGAGGACGTCGTCCCGCAGCCCGGTGGCTTCTACGGCGGCTGGATCACGAGCCGCGTCGTCGGTCCGTTCAAGGGCGTCCCAGGGTCCATGGCCTGGTAGCGGGCCGTGGAACGACGCGCGCTCGCACTGTTGGCCGCACTGCTTTGCGGCGCGCTGCCCGCGCTCGCGTTTCCCGCGCCGTCCTGGTGGTGGCTGGCGTGGGTGGCCGTGGTTCCGCTGATGCTGGTCGTCCGCGCCGCGCCGGCGGGCTGGCAGGGCGGGGCGCGGGCATGGTGCGGCGGCGGCGGCTTCGTTCTGGCCACCCAGTACTGGCTGCTGCCCAGTGCCGGTCCGCTACTGGCCGGCATGGCCGCGATCATCGGCGTGTTGTGGGTGCCGTGGGGGTGGGCGACGCAACGGCTGCTGGCCGGCCCGGTCACCCGCTCTCGCATGCTCGCTGCCGCGCTGGTGTTGCCGAGCCTCTGGGTGCTCGCCGAGGCGGCACGGTCGTGGCAGAGTCTCGGCGGCCCGTGGGCACTGCTGGGTGCGTCGCAGTGGAACCAGCCCGTCACGCTGGCGTCGGCCTCGCTCGGCGGTGTGTGGCTCACGAGTCTGCTCATCGCCATCACCAATACGGCTGTCTGCGTGGCGATCCTGCACACGAGCGTACGGGGCCGTCTCGCTGCGGTTGCACTAGCGGTGGGGTGCGCGGCGGCCGGTCCCGCAGTGTTCGTGTGGGGTCCTTCCCCCGCCGCCGGGCCGACGGTACGAGTGGCGCTGGTGCAGCCCGGCGACATCAAGGCCTCCGACGCCCGTCGACAGCAGGGCGAACTGATCACTGAGGAACTCCAGGACCAGCACCTCGATCTCGTGGTGTGGGGCGAAAGCAGCGTCGGCGTCGACCTAGCGGGCCGTCCGGACATCCTCGAGAACTTGACGGAGCTGTCCCGCCGGCTCGACGCCTACCTGCTCGTGAACGTCGACGCCCGCGCGCCCACTGGAGGCATTTACAAATCGTCGGTGCTGATCGACGCGGACGGAGAGCTGGGCACGTACCGTAAGACGCGGCTCGTGCCCTTCGGCGAGTATGTCCCGCTGCGGCAGCTGCTCGGCCCCATTTCACGACACACCAAAGCCGCGGCAGAAGACCGTCGCCGCGGCAGCGGGCCAGTAGTGCTGCACGCCGGTTCGCTGGCCGTCGCGCCCCTGATCAGCTATGAGGCGACGTTCTCCGACCTGCCGCGGCGGGCAGTGCAGCAGGGCGCGGAGATGCTCACGTACCAGAGCTCGACGTCGACGTTCCAGGGCAGCTGGGCGCAACCGCAACTGGCGAGCCAGGCGGCTGTCCACGCCGTCGAGGTGGGCCGTCCCGCGGTCCAGGCGGCGACGTCAGGCGTGAGCTCGGCGTTCGACTGCCGTGGGCGCCGGCTCGCCTGGGCATCCGCGGATTACCGCGGTGCGATTGTGGTCGATGTTCCGCTGGCGACGGGCACCACTGTGTACCAGCGCCTCGGTGATTGGGTTCTGGCCCTTACGTTTTCGATCCTGCTCGGCGCCGGCGTCAGCGCTTACCGGCGTCGCTGCCGTAGTAACCGAGCTTCAGCAGATCGGTGATCTCGGTGACCAGCGGCATCCGCGGATTGGTCCGGTTGCTGAGGTCCTCGAACGCGTTCATCGCGAGTTCCGGTAGCGCAGCGACGAATTCATCCTCCGGCACGCCGTACTGCTGCAGCGAGCTGGGCATGCCGAGTCGGCGCAGCAACTCGTCCACCGCATCGAACAAGCGCTGCCGGCTGTCCTCGTCGTCGTGGCCTCCGAACAGCAGCCGCCCGAGTTGCGCGTACTTCTCCGGAACCACATATGCCGAATACCCGGGAGCAGGCATGAATTTGCTTGGCAGGCTTGAGTTGTAGCGCAGCACGTGCGGCAGGAAGATCGCGTTGGCGCGCCCGTGCGCGATGTTGAACTTCGCTCCGACCGCATGCGCCAGCGCGTGGTTGGTGCCGACGAATGCGTTCGAGAACGCCAGTCCGGCCAGCGTTGCTGCGTTGGCCATGTCGGTGCGTGCGGGTAGGTCGTCTGGATCGGAGTAGGCCCTCGGCAGCGCGTTGAAGATCAGATGGGCAGCTTGGGCGCACAACGCGTCGGTGTACGACGACGCGAAGATCGAGATCGCCGCCTCCAACGCGTGGGTCAGCGCGTCGATGCCGGTGTCGGCGGTCAGCGTGGGCGGCATCGACGACGTGAGGACCGGATCGATGATCGCCAGGTCCGGCACCAGGCTGTAGTCGACAAGCGTCTCCTTGCGCCGGTTGACGGTCAGCACGGCCGCTGGCGACACCTCCGAGCCTGTGCCGGAAGTCGTTGGTACGGCGACTAATTGGAGACGGTGCCGGTCGGTGGGATAGTCGGCAACTCGCTTGCGCGGGTCGAGGAACGGCATCGTCAGCTCGTCGAGACTCTTCTCCGGGTGCTCGTAGAACAGCCGCATCGCCTTGGCCGCGTCGAGCACGGACCCGCCGCCCACGGCGATCAGCACCTCGGGCTCGGTGCGCTCGATCAGCTCGACCCCGCGCCGGATCGTCGCCTCGTCGGGCTCGGGCGTCACCTCGCTGAACACCTGGACGTGACGGCCGGGCAGCTTGCTGCGCACTTGGTCGACGACTCCGCGTTCGTCGGTGAGCGCGTCGGTGACCACCACGACTGTCTCGCAGTCGAGATCGCGCAGATTGTCCAGCGCGCCTTCGTTGAAGTACGTGTTCGACGGCACCCGGAACCACTGCGGCGGCGTGCGGCGGTGCGCCACGGTCTTGATGTTGAGAAGCTGGCGGTAGTTGACGTTCTCGGTGGTGCTCGACCCGCCCCAGGTGCCGCAGCCCAGCGAGAACGTCGGGGTCAGGTTGTTGTAAATGCCGCCGAGCGCACCCACCGCGGTGGGTGCGTTGACCAGGATGCGGCCGGTGCGCACCGCGAGTCCGTACGCGTTGACGACGGCCTCGTCGTTGGCGTAGATCGCCGAGGTGTGGCCCAATCCCCCGTGCTCGGTGACCAGCACCGCGGCGTCGATGCCATGCTGCACACTGTGCGCACGCACCAGGCCCAGCACCGGCATCAGTTTCTCTTCGACGAGCGGGTGCGCGGCAAGCTCGTCAAGGTCGGACGGCAGCGGCGCCAGCAACACCTTCACGGTGGGCGGGACGGTGAAGCCCGCCCGGGCCGCCAACTCCGACGCCCGCTGGCCGACGGCTTCCATCGAGATCTTGTCGCCGCAGCCAAACGCGAACTCGGCGATCTTGGCCGCCTCGTCATCGGTGAGCAGCCGCGCGCCCATCCGCTCGAACTCGGCGATCATCGCATCGTAGATTTCGTCGTCGATGATGCAGGTCTGCTCGGCAGGGCAAATCACCGAGGAGTCAAAGGTTTTCGAGATCAGGATGTCGACGACGGCACCCCTGATGTCCGCGGTTTTGTGAATGTAGATCGGCGCGTTGCCGGGACCGACGCTCACACCGGGTTTTCCGGACGCGTTGGCCAGCTTGACGATCTTGGGTCCGCCGGTGACCCAGATGAAGTCCACTTTGGGGTGCTTGAACAGGTAGTGGGTCACCTCATGGGCGGCGTCCGGAATCACCTGCAGCGCGCCGGGCGGCATGCCTGCCGCTTCGGCGGCTTCGCGCAGGATCTCCACACTGCGTTCGCAACACCGCACCGCGTACGGCGACGGGCGGAACAGCACCGCGTTGCGCGTCTTCGCGGCGACGATGGCCTTGAACAGTACCGTCGACGTCGGGTTGGTCACCGGGGTGATGGCCAACACCACCCCGATCGGCTCGGCGACGTAGACGATGTTGTTCTCGACGTCCTCGTCGATGACGCCGACGGACTTCTTGTCCCTCAGGTAGTCGTGGAGGAACTCGGTCGCGACGTAGTCCTTGACGACCTTGTCCTCGAAGACGCCGAAGCCCGTTTCCTCGATCGCGACGGCGGCCAACTCGGCGGCCGCGCGGATTCCGGCCCGCACCATCGCCTCGACGATGGCGTCGACCTGTTGCTGGTCGAGCTTTCGGAACTCGCGCGCGGCCTCCGCGGCCCTTTCGACGTAAGCGTCAATGTCGTCACTGCGTCCGACGACCTCAGTGGACAGTGTGCTGGTCATGATCGCGCCCTTCACTCGACGGCGCCGATGCTACGCCGTAAACGAGGCGCCGCGGCCGACTCAGTTGGTGGTGTGCACGATCAGCACGTCGGTCTTGGCCTTCCGCGACACGTTGGCCGGCACCGACCCGAGCAGGCGGCCGGTGATCGTGCTGAGCCCGACGTTGCCGACCACCAGCAGGTCGGCGTTGACCTCTTCGGCCAGTTCCACCAACGCGTCAACCGGCGCGCCGACGATCGGCCGCTCCTCGACGTCCTTGGCGCCCGCGGCGGTGGCCCGCTCGTGCGCTTCCTTCAAGATCGCGTAGATGGGAGCCGCACCCGTGGTCTTGTATCCCTCGTCCTTGAGGACGTCGGCCGACCGGGGATCCTCGTGCTGAGGGAAGTACGCCGACGCGACGTACACTTTGGCGCCCGATTGCGCGGCGATGGCGCCTGCCCGGTCAACTGCACGCAGCGACGAATCCGAGCCGTCGGTCCCGACCACCACGGTTCGATAGGCGCTCATTTACCCTCCCAGTCCTCGGTTGCTCGGCCAACCACAGACATTAGCCGCATGGCCTGCGGTAACGGGAGCGATTGGCGACACAGTTGAGCTTCTCATGTGTCAATATCGAGCTTCTACCGGCCAGAATGGGGCTTCTTCGTGCCGCTCGTGAGCTTGCCTACAGCACACTTCGACGAGCGGCGGTGCTCCCCGAACGGGGTTGCGCATCAGCACGATTCGACTGCACAGACACTTCGCTCACAGCAGGTCGCGGTTTGGCTCCACGCTGGATATGGGAACAGGTGATGCCGTGAGCATTTCGCTGACGCCGCAGCGAATCACCAATGTGCCCGACGAGCCCGATCCGCCCGCCCGGCGTCGGCCGTCGTTCGATGTGGCGCTCGTCGCGGTGTTCACGGTGGCGCTGTCGCTCGCGGGAGCCGCACGACCGTCGCTGTGGTTCGACGAGGCGGCCACAATCTCGGCCTCGACGCGGTCGGTGCCCGAGCTGTGGCACATGCTCGGAAAAGTCGACGCCGTCCACGGCCTCTACTACCTGCTGATGCACGGCTGGTTCGCCCTCTTCCCCGAAACCGAGTTCTGGTGCCGGGTGCCCAGCGGGCTGGCCGTGGGCGCCGCGGCCGCCGGCGTGGTGGTGCTCACGGAGCGGTTCTCGACCCGTTCGGTGGCGCTGTGTGCCGGGATTGTGTTCGCGATACTGCCTCGCACCACGTGGGCGGGCATCGAGGCACGCTCCTATGCGTTCTCCGCGGTGGCGGCGGTGTGGCTGACTATCCTGCTCCTCGAGACTCTGCGTCGCAGCAGCAAGCGGCTGTGGCTCGGGTACGGCCTGGGGCTGCTGCTATCGGTACTGCTCAACCTCAACCTGGTACTGCTCATTCCCGTCTACGCCGCTGTCGTGGCGTTGCGCAAACCCCCTAAGCGGCAGGTGATCTGGTGGGCCGCGACGACGGCAATCGTTGCTGGTGCCGTCGTTCCGTTTGTCGCATTCGCGCACGGGCAGATCCGTCAGGTCGGATGGATATTCCGCCTCGGCACAAGGACTTTCGGCGACGTGCTGGTCCAGCAGTACTTCGACGACAGCCTGTGGTTCGCGCTCGCCGCCGGCTCGGTGATCGCCGCCGCGGCCGTGTTCTGGTGCTATGGTGTCCGGCGTCCGGACCGTAATACGTTGCAGCTGTTGACGATCGCGATGTCGTGGATCGTCATCCCTACCGCGGTGCTGCTCGTATATTCTGCATTGTTCGAGCCGATCTACTATCCGCGGTACCTGTATTTCACCGCACCGGCGGCGGCGATCGTGCTGGCGTCGTGCATCACCACGATTGCGGCCAGGCCGGCGATGATTGCCGGCTTGGTGATCGCGTTGGCTGCTGCAGGAATACCGAACTACCTCTTCGTACAGCGCGGCCCGTACGCCAAGGAGGGAATGGACTACAGCCAGATCGCGGACCTCATCGACGCCCACGCAGCCGACGGCGACTGCCTGGTGCTGGACCCGACGACGGCGTGGGCGCCGGGTCCGATCCGGCCGCTCACGGCGGCACGGCCCGCGGTGTACCAACGTCTGACCGACCCCGGCCGGGGAGCGACCGCCGTCCAACGGCACTTCTTGTGGGACTACAACCTTGCCGTCGAGGTGATCGCGAAACGGCTCGCCGGTTGCCGTGTCATCTGGACCGTCACCGACCGTGACAAGACTCGCCCCGACTACGAGCGAGGCGACGCGGTGCCGCCGGGGCGCCGGCTCAGCCGGGTACCCGCGTACCAGATTCCGCACCGGATGGGTTTCCGGGTTGTCGAACGGTGGCAATTCAATTTCGCGCAAGTGACGAAGTCGGCTCGATAATTCCGGGGTGATCCGATGCCTGTGCCCGGGGCACAAGAGTTCGTACCGCAGACCAGCGATCTCAGGGATCTGGCCGACGCGGCTCAGGGATGCCGCGGCTGCGACCTGTATCAGGACGCCGACCAGGCGGTGTTCGGCGCCGGCTCGGCGTCTGCGCAGGTGATGCTGGTCGGCGAGGTGCCCGGTGACCAGGAGGACCGGGCGGGTCGGCCGTTCGTCGGCCCGGCGGGCAAGTTGCTCGATAAGACGCTGGTCGCGGCGGGCATCGACCGGGACCGTGTCTACGTCACCAACGCCGTCAAGCACTTCAAGTTCACCCGGGTCGGAAAGCGCCGAATCCACAAGACTCCGACCAGGACCGAGGTGGTGGCGTGCCGGCCATGGCTGATCGCCGAGTTGACCGCGGTACAGCCCGAGGTGGTCGTGCTCCTTGGTGCGACTGCGGCGAAGTCATTGCTGGGCAACGACTTTCGGATTACCGCTCATCGCAGTGAGGCGCTGAGGCTGCCGGCCGACGGCAACGCGATCCAACTCGGCTTCGAACCCAACGTGGTGGCAACCGTGCACCCGTCGTCGGTGCTGCGCGGCCCACCCGAGGATCGCGACGCGGCGTTCGGCGCGCTCGTCGCGGATCTGCGGTTCGCGGCGGGGCTGCTGAGCTAGGTGCGCCTGCGAAACAGGGGGTAAGCCTGCGGGTTTCCGTGAATGTCCAGCGACGCCGACCAGTGGTACAGCGTCCAGCCCGCGTCCTCGACCGCTTCGATCATCTCGGCCCAGCCCGTGATGGATCCCGACGTTTCATAGCCGGAGTTCGTCGTGAGCCTCGGCGTGAATATCCAGCGCCCTTGCTGCAGCGCACGTTCGGCCTCGATGCGAAGCACCGCTGCGCGGGTGTCTTTCACGAGCCCCATGTCCGGATGGTAGCGGCGACGTCCGCACCGAACCTGCATCGAAACGGGCCTTTACCGTATTGAGTCATTTGCTGGCGACACGATTTCCCGTTCTGTTGCGTCGGGTCTGGCGTTCCTGCTTACATGGTTAGCTGTGCCTGAAATGGATCGCCGCAGCATGATGACGATGACGGGGATGGGCGTGCTGGCAGCCGCGATCTCCGCCCCACAAGCACGGGCCGTCCCGTCGCAACCGGCTCCCGCCGCCCCCCCGGATGCTGCGACGCCGACCTACATCTTCCAGGACGAGTTCGACGGCCCGGCCGGCTCAGGCCCCGACCCGTCGAAGTGGCTGGTGGTGAACTGGGACACGCCGGTCACACCGCCCATCGAAGGCCATTACACGAGCCGCAACGTGTTCGTCGACGGCAACTCCAACCTGGTCATCCGTGCTACCCGCGAGGGCGATGAGTTCTTCAGCGGCAAGATTCAGAGCCTGGCGAGGATAGGTATCGGCCACACGTTCGAGGCGCGGATTCTCTTCAACTGCTTGACCCCCGGCTGCTGGCCTGCGTTCTGGCTGCTGAACGAGGACCCTCTTCCCGACGGCGAGATCGACGTGGTCGAGTGGTACGGCAACAACAGGTGGGCGCCGGGGTCCACTGTCCATGCAGCGTCGAACGGCAAAACGTGGGCCGGCCGGGACATCCCCGAATTGGTCGACGGCGCGTGGCACACATGGCGAGTCCAATGGAGCGACGACGGCTTCCGCTTCTGGCGGGACCCCGTGGAGGGCGCGCGGCCTTACCTCCACGTGCCGAACGTCCCGATCAAGGGACGGTGGCCGTTCAACGCTCCCGGTTACACCCTGTTCCCGATCTTCAACATCGCGGTCGGCGGGCCGGGCGGCGGCGACCCCAATCTGGGCCAGTATCCCGCGGACATGCTCGTCGACTACATCCGCGTCTGGTAAGAGCGAGTGGCGGGATTCGAACCCGCGTCAACGGCTTTGCAGGGCGGTGCCTAACCGCTCAGCCACACCCGCATCGCTGTCGAGAATGCATTGTCAGCGGGACATGATCCAGCGTTTCCCTCATGCTGATTCAGTCCCTTGCCTGGCAAAGTAGGCCGCATGCAGATGTGGCTCGCGGCCGACCCGGAATTCTTCCACGGCTATGGCCAGGGCGCGCGCCAACTGGTCGAACTGGTAGTCGCGTTCGGCCTGACGGCGCTGATCGGCTTGGAGCGCGAGATTCAGGGCAAGAGCGCGGGCCTTCGCACGCAGACCATCGTCGGCACATCGGCCGCGCTGATCCTGATCATCAGCAAATACGGATTCGGCGACGTCCTCAATGCGGGCACTGTCGTGGTCGACCCGTCGCGGGTCGCGGCCCAGACGTCTCGGGCATCGGGTTCCTGGGCGCGGGCCTGATCATCACTCGCCGCGGCGCGGTGCACAGGTTGACGACAGCCGCAGCGATCTGGGAATGCGCGGCGATCGGCATGGCGGCCGGCGCGGGACTGTTGCTGCTGGCGGTGACGGCGACGGCGCTGCACTTCGTCATCATCTTCGGTTTCAGCCCCTTGGCGCGGCGGCTGACGAACCGGCTGAGCGGAAGCATCCACCTGCATGTCACCTACCGGGACCAGCGGGGCGTCTTACGCCAGCTCCTCGGCGCGTGTGAACGGCATGGCTGGCAGGTCAGCTCGGTGGTCACCGAGCGGGCATCAGGCGGATTGCTGGAGGCGCCACCACCGGAGTCAGGCGACGTCGCGGTGGCGATGACACTTGCCGGCACCGGTGTTCTGCGGGCGACACGGGTGCTGGCGACGGTTGACGGCGTCAGTTCGGTCAGGCAACTCGACGACGAAGTCGAGTAGTCAGCGGTGCTGGCCGTACCGCGCGCCGAACGCGCCTTGCGGGAACACGCCGGCGCCCAGCACCACCTCACGGATTGACGTCGCAAACCGCTCGAGGTCGGCCGCATCGTCGTCGGCAAGCGTCCGCCACGGCTCGAAAGCCAGCGCGTCGGTGAGGTCCTCGATCTCCGTTCGCAATTGGAGACCGGCGGTGGTGAGGGCACCGGATTCGTCGAGCAGGCCGCGCTGTCTCAGCCGCTCCGTCCCGCCCGCCCACTGTTCGTCGCTCCAGCCTCTCAACCGCTGGGCGAACTGCGGAGTGAAGCCCATCTCGCTTGCGGTGTGGGTGATCAGCGCCTCCAATCCGCTGAGTCCGTAAGTGATCAGCGCCGCGATGTGCCCGTCTCCGCGGTACTCGCGCAGCAGCGTGATGGCGTGCCATAGCATCAAATGCGGTGATTGCGGCCACGGCAGTTCCGTGTGGCCCGCATAGAGCGGCCGACCGTCGGCGTTCGGAATCGCTTCGGCCACACCGTGAAGCACGTCAGCCGCGCGAGCGAGGTCCGCCGACGTGGTGATCGCACCGAGTACCCGCGGCAGCGCCTGCTCCACGATCGCGTAGCGCATCTCGTTCACGGTTTGCGGTGGCGCCTTCTCCCACGCCTCAGGGATCGAGGCGGCAACCAGCGCGGGGCTGAAGTTGTAGAACGTGGCAGCGACGACGCCCGCACTGACAGCACCCATCGGTGCCGAGCGCGTCGCGAAATACGGTGTGCGCCCGCGCATTCCGAGCGCGCCGAACTGTTCGGCGACGTCGGGCAGGAAGTAAGCGATCGAATGGAACGGGTCGAGCGTGCGGGTGAGCCGACCCGCCGAGAATGCGTCCACGGCGGCGACTCTACTTCGCGCCGCGGCCGGACCGGCAGGTGGCAATGACACCGATCGCCGCGAGCCCGGCGAACAAGCCGAAAAGCCAACGGGCAGTTGTCAACTCGTCGCCAGCGACGGTGTTGACCACCACTCCGGCCAGCCCCGCTCCGAACGCGCCGGAGATCAACTGGACGGTGTTGATCGCCGCGGCGGCGGCGCCCCCTTCGACCGGATCGTCGACCGCGCCCATGATCCAGGCCGACAGGTGCGGCCATGCGGTGCCTACGCCGGTGCCAGCGATGAACAGTGCGGCCACCCAGCCGACGACCACCGGCCACGAGGGCCGATTGTCGACGATGAGGGCGGCCAGCCCCAGACCGGTCGCCATGATCAGCGGTGACAGCGCCACCATCCGGACAATCGCGCGCGCGCGGTTCACCGAGGCGCTGGCGATCTCGGACAGCGTCCAGCCGACGGCCAGCACGGCGCCGAGGAAGCCCGCCGCCAGCGGGGTCATCCGGGCGAGGTGCTGACCGAACAGCGGCACATACATGTCGACCATCGTGGCCGCCATCAGCAGGCCGATGCTCACGTACATCCACTTCAGCGGCCCAGCACCGAAGGCCGCTCGGGGCAGGACCGCTGATTGCGCCCGGCGCTCGACGAACAGGAAGCAGCCGATCAGCACGACCCCCAGCGTCAGCAGACAGACCATGACCGACGCAGCGCGCTGCACGCCTGCGAAACTGATGGCCAGTGCCGCCGAGCCCAGCAGTAGAAGCGACCAGACCGGAATGCGGGTGAGCGTCACGGGCATCAGCTCGCTTCGGTCGCGCGACGGCAGCGCGCCCGGCACCAACGCCGCCATCGCCGCGGTGGCGATCGCCAGAGAGCCGAAAGCCCAACGCCAGATGCCGAATTGGGCGAATACGCCGCCCATCGCCGGCCCGACGATGACGCTGACACCCCACATCGCCGACACGAGGGCAGACGCGCGCGTCCACAGCCAGCTCGGCAGTGCGGCGTTGATCACCGCATAGCCCAGACCGGCGAGCATCCCGCCGGCGGCGCCCTGGACAGTGCGCGCGACGAGCAGCAGTTCCATCGTCGGTGCGACGGCGCAGCCGACGGTGCCCAGGCCAAACACTGCGAGCGTGCTCAGATACGAGGCGCGCGGGCCGCACCGCATCAGCAGCGGGTTGACAGCGGTCGCCGCGACCACCGACCCGACCAGGTACACGGTGACGACCCACGCGTAGAACTTCTGCCCGCCGATGTCGGCGACCGTGCTGGGCAGAAGGCTGATGGTGAGGAACTCGTTCGTCGCGTACAGGGCGACACCGCCGGCCAGCAGAGTCGAGGTGCGGAACCGCTCGCGGCCCAGCAGCTCCCGCCAGCTGCCCGGCGCCGCGGTCGCTTCGCTCACGCCCGCAACGCTAAAGCCTCAACCGTGGGTGAGATCAAATTGGTCGCAACGAGAGGGGCAGGCCTATTTCAGGCCCGCCGCGTCCATCCCCCGCAGCTCCTTCTTGAGGTCGGCGATCTCGTCGCGAATCCTGGCGGCCAACTCGAACTGCAAGTCGCGGGCCGCGGCCATCATCTGGCCAGTCAGATCCTTGATCAGGTCGGCCAGCTCCGCGCGCGGCATGTTCGACGTGTCGCGGCCCTCGATGATGCCGGCGCTGACGGCCCGGCCCGGCTCACCCTGGGCCCGCCGCCCGCGCGACACGTTGCGCCCCGAACCGATCTCGACTTTGTCGCTGTCGTCGGCCTCGCGGTACACCTGGTCGAGGATGTCGGCGATCTTCTTGCGCAGCGGCTTCGGATCGATGCCGTGCTCCTTGTTGTAGGCGATCTGCTTGGCGCGCCGGCGCTCGGTCTCGTCGATGGCCTCCTGCATCGACTCGGTGATGTTGTCGGCGTACATGTGGACCTCGCCCGAAACGTTGCGGGCCGCGCGGCCAATGGTCTGGATGAGACTGCGGGTCGATCGCAGGAAGCCTTCCTTGTCCGCGTCGAGGATGGCGACCAGCGACACCTCCGGCAGATCCAGGCCCTCGCGCAGCAGGTTGATGCCGACGAGCACGTCGAAATCACCCAACCGCAGCTGCCTGAGCAGCTCCACCCGCCGCAGCGTGTCGACCTCCGAGTGCAGGTAGCGCACCCGGATACCCATCTCGAGGAGGTAGTCGGTGAGGTCCTCCGCCATCTTCTTGGTCAGCGTGGTGACCAGTACCCGCTCGTCGGCCTCGGCGCGTTTGCGAATCTCACCGATGAGGTCGTCGATCTGGCCCTTCGTCGGCTTCACCACGACTTGCGGGTCCACCAGCCCGGTCGGGCGGATCACCTGCTCGACGAATTCGCCGCCGGACTGGCTGAGTTCGTACGGCCCCGGCGTGGCCGACAGATACACCGTCTGCCCGATCCGGTCCGCGAACTCCTCCCACGTCAGCGGCCGGTTGTCGATGGCCGACGGCAGCCGGAAGCCGTAGTCGACGAGGTTGCGCTTGCGGGAGATGTCCCCCTCGTACATGCCGCCGATCTGCGGCACGGTCACGTGCGACTCGTCGATGACGAGCAGGAAGTCCTCCGGGAAGTAATCCAGTAGCGTCGCCGGCGCCGAACCGGCCGGCCGGCCGTCGATGTGCCGTGAGTAGTTCTCGATCCCGGAGCAGAAGCCGACTTGGCGCATCATCTCGACGTCGTAGTTGGTGCGCATCCGCAGCCGCTGCGCCTCGAGCAGCTTGCCTTGGCGTTCCAGCTCCGCCAGCCGCTCGGCCAGCTCCTGCTCGATCGTGGAGATGGCGTGCGCCATCCGCTCCGGGCCGGCGACGTAATGGGTGGCCGGAAAGATCCGCAGCGAGTCGACCTGGCGGATCACCTCGCCGGTCAGGGGGTGCAAGTAATACAGCGCCTCGACCTCGTCACCGAAGAACTCGATGCGCACTGCGAGTTCCTCATACGACGGGATGATCTCGACGGTGTCGCCGCGCACCCGGAACGAACCGCGGGTGAACGAGAGGTCGTTGCGGGTGTACTGGACGTCGACGAGAAGCCGCAGCAGCGCATCGCGCGGTACCTCCATGCCGACCTGCACCTCGACGGACCGGTCCAGATAGGACTGCGGTGTCCCCAGGCCGTAGATACACGACACCGACGCCACCACCACGACGTCGCGCCGCGACAGCAGGCTCGACGTGGCCGAGTGCCGCAGGCGCTCGACGTCGTCGTTGATGGAGCTGTCCTTCTCGATGTAGGTGTCTGTCTGCGCGATGTACGCCTCGGGCTGGTAATAGTCGTAGTACGACACGAAGTACTCGACCGCGTTGTGCGGCAACATCTCCCGCAGCTCGTTCGCCATCTGCGCCGCGAGCGTCTTGTTCGGCTCCATCACCAGTGTGGGCCGCTGCACCCGTTCGATCAGCCACGCGGTGGTGGCCGACTTGCCGGTACCAGTGGCCCCCAGCAGCACCACGTCGCGCTCGCCGGACTTGATCCGACGCTCCAGCTCGTCGATGGCGGCAGGCTGGTCCCCCGCCGGCTCGTACTGACTGACCACCTCGAAGCGCCCGCCGGTGCGCACCACCTCTTCGACGGCGCGGTACTCCGAGTGCGCCAGCACAGGGTGTTCGGTCGCGAAAGCCATTCCACCACCCTAGAACCAGCCACCGACAGGCGCTGTTCCCACCGATGAGCGCTCGCGCGAAGAGAATCAGACACCGATGAGCGCTCGCGCGAAGAGAATCAACACCGGTTGCGGCTTATGCTGACCCCATCCATCCGCCCAAACGCGAGACCTTCGACCTGCTCGCGCGCACCAACACCGATCCGAAGGGCATCGTGCGCGCGGTCGACCTGTACAGGCTCGAGGCGTGGGGCCTCTACATGGCCCGGCCGACACCGGGACGCGCGCAGTTTCACTACCTGGAGTCCTGGCTGCTGCCTGCGCTCGGCCTGCGGGTCAATGTGTTCCACTTCAACGCCGGCCACGAGCGCGATGAGGATTACTACCTCGACGTTTGTGACATCGCTCCCGGCGAGGACGTCTGGCGAACCGAAGACCACTACCTGGACCTGGTGCACCGCACCGGTCAGGGCGCGGAGCTGGTCGACGTCGACGAACTGCTCGACGCCCACCGTCTGGGCCTGCTGTCATCGCAGACAGCCGAGCGCGCTATCCGGCGGGCGGTCCACGCCGTCCAGGGGCTGTCGGAGCACGAGCATCGCCTCGACCGCTGGCTTGAGGGCCATGGCATACAGCTGACCTGGGGTGGGGCGTAATCTCGACGGTCATGAGCGTGACTAATCATGTCGGGCTGGTCTCCGCGTGCCTGGCGGCGACGGTCGCGTTCGGCCAGGTGAGTCCGGCGATCGCAGTCGCCGACGAGGCCGAACAGCAGCAGCACAACGTCACCTACCGGGCCCGCGTCGACGGCGTCTCGCGTGGTCTGACGATCACCTACAACATCAGCGACACCGAGGTCGAGACCGCCACTCCCACGGTCCTGCCGGGCCAGACGTTCGAGGCGAACGCCGTGCTGGCCGATCCCCAGAAGGCGGGCATGGAGATCTCGATCAGATGGCCCTACACGGCGAACTTGTACTGCGAGATTCTCGTCGATGACGCCGTCGTCGCTCAGGCCGAAGACTTCATCGCCCCGAGGTTTCTGCCCCAGAGCAGCGACCCCGGCTACGGCGTCATGCCGTGCGGCAGTGAACTGGCCAACGCCGCCGCAATCAACGCCGCGAACACCCCTTCGGCCAGCGCGCCCGCCGGCCCGGCGCCATCGGCCCCGGACACGCCGCCGACCTAGAAGCTACGGCCGCCAGTTCACGGACTCGGCCCAGGTCCATGCACGGCGATACGCGTCGAGGAACCATGGCTCCTTCGCTTCGGCGTACTGCGGCGACGTCAGGGCGGCCCGTTTGGCGGCGAGATAGTCCGCCTGGACGGCAGGGTGCGCAGCCAGCCAGTCGGTGAACAGCAGAGCGAACTGCTGGTTCGGCCAGCCGTCGACCCGCACGTGGACGTGGCTGGGCCGGCCGGGATCAGCGGACGCGTGAAATCGCTTGCGCCACAAACCTTTATCAGCAGTGTGCGGTACATCGGCGGTGATCCGGTCGATGCGGGGGTAGCCGGCGTGCGTCAGCGCTTCGGCGATCTCGTCGGCCACCTGAAGCGACGCGACGGTGACTTGCACGTCGATCACGTCCTTGGCGTCCATGCCGGCCACAGCGGTGGAGCCGATGTGGTCGACGCGTAGCGCGTGGTGGCCGCATGCCGTCTTGAGCCGGCCGACTATCCGGGTGGCCTGCGCGGGCCACGTCGGGTCGAACGGCACGGTCTCGGTCGGCACCGGCACGGTCCGATGCTCCCTCAGGTTGTGCGCGAACGGCAGGATCCGCTGGTACCACAGGTCACGGGCAGCTTCGACCAACTGCCCCTCCGAACCGGAGTTGTCAAGCCACACGTCGGCGACCGCTCGTCGTTGCTCCTCGCTGGCCTGAGCGGCGATCCGGGCGCGGGCGTCATCCTCGGTCATCCCCCGCTTGATCAATCGCTCGACGCGCGTCTCGACGTCGGCGTGCACGATGACGACGAGCGGGAACAGCGGCGCCATCCCGCTTTCCACCAACAGCGGGATGTCTTCGACCACCACCTCGTCCTCGGAGACGCTGGCGATGATCTCGGCCCGTCGCCGCGCCACCAGGGGATGCACGATGCCGTTCAGCGCCGCCCGCTTGTCTTCGTCGCCAAATGCCTTGGCGGCCAACGCGGGACGGTTGAGCGCGCCCTCGGGCAGCAGGATGTCCTCGCCGAAAGTGTCGACGAGCTTGAAGAGGCCTTCGGTCCCGGGCTCGACGACTTCGCGCGCGATCACGTCACCGTCGACGACGACCCCGCCGCACTGGGCGAACGTGCTTGACACGGTTGACTTTCCGGCGCCAATACCGCCGGTCAGCCCGATTCTCAGCATGCTTTCTCGCCGAGATTCACGTCTTGCAGAGCGTTACTCGAACTTCTTCTGCAAAACGTCGATTTCGGCGACAAGGTTGACAGGGTGCTAGGCGCTGCCGGCCAGCTTCTCCCGCAGCGCGGCCAACTGCTCGTCACTGGCCAGCGACCCGCCGGACTGCGCTTCCTCCGAGCGTGCGGCACCGTTGGCAGCTGGCTGCTTCTCGGCCGCGGCGGCCTCGGCAGCGGCGAACTTCTCCATCTGCGCGGTGTGCATCTTGTGCCGGCGCTCGGCCTCGGCGTAGCGGGACTCCCACTCGGCGCGCTGCTTGTCGAAACCCTCGAGCCACTCGTTGGTCTCGGCGTCGAAGCCCTCGGGGAAGATGTAGTTGCCCTGTTCGTCGTAGCTGTCGGCCATGCCGTACTTGCTGGGGTCGAACTCTTCCGTGTAGTCCTCGTTGGCCTGCTTGAGGCTCAGCGAAATGCGGCGGCGCTCCAGGTCGATGTCGATGACCTTGACCATCGCGTCGTCGCCGACCTGCACCACCTGGTCGGGCACCTCGACGTGGCGCTCGGCCAGCTCGGAGATGTGCACGAGGCCCTCGATGCCCTCCTCGACGCGCACGAACGCGCCGAACGGCACCAGCTTGGTGACCTTGCCGGGCACGATCTGACCGATGGCATGGGTCCTGGCGAAGTGGCGCCACGGATCTTCCTGAGTCGCCTTGAGCGACAACGAAACCCGCTCGCGGTCCATGTCAACGTCGAGCACCTCGACGGTGACCTCGTCGCCGACCTGCACCACCTCGGACGGGTGGTCGATGTGCTTCCAGGACAGCTCGGACACGTGCACCAGGCCGTCGACACCGCCGAGGTCGACGAATGCGCCGAAGTTGACGATGGAGCTGACCACGCCCTTGCGGATGGCGCCCTTCTGCAGCTGGTTGAGGAATTCGCTGCGGACCTCGGACTGCGTCTGCTCCAGCCAGGCGCGCCGGGAAAGCACGACATTGTTGCGGTTCTTGTCGAGCTCGATGATCTTGGCCTCGATCTCCTTGCCGATGTACGGCTGCAGATCGCGGACACGACGCATCTCGACCAGCGAGGCGGGCAGGAAGCCGCGCAGGCCGATGTCGAGGATCAGGCCGCCCTTGACGACCTCGATGACGGTGCCCTTGACGGCCTCGTCCTTCTCCTTGAGCGCCTCGATCGTGCCCCAGGCGCGCTCGTACTGCGCGCGCTTCTTGGACAGGATCAGCCGGCCCTCCTTGTCCTCCTTGGTGAGGACGAGAGCCTCGACCTTGTCGCCGACGGACACCACCTCATTGGGGTCGACGTCGTGCTTGATCGACAGCTCGCGGGACGGGATGACACCTTCGGTCTTGTAGCCGATGTCGAGCAGGACTTCGTCGCGGTCAACCTTGACGATGGTCCCTTCCACGATGTCGCCATCGTTGAAGTATTTGATTGTTTTGTCGATGGCGGCGAGAAAGTCCTCGCTCGAGCCGATGTCGTTGACGGCTACTTGCGGCGAGGTGACGGAGGGACTTGGCATGTTGTTGGGTTGCTCCGGACAGGTTGGGTCGTAGGGACGATTGCATGGTGATACCCGCGATCAGGTCGCGAGTCACTTGTGAGGCTACTCGACTGTGTACATGCTGGACAAACTCCGTCTTGGGGGCGACATTGCACTGAGCGCCCACCGAACGTGCACGCGCGGCGAAGAACGGGCCGGATTCCGCCCTCGCCGCACGTTCGTCGGCCGCCTCGTAGGAGTCACGACCCGCTAGCCTGCTGACGTGTCGTACGCCGCTCCCCCTTTTCAACGGCGAGTCCGCAAAGTCGGGGCGCCGTTGGGCGTGCTGATCATCCTGGGCACCGTCGCCGGGCTCATCGTGATCCTGATGACCGCGGTCAACCCGGTGGGCACAGCGATCGGGTTCGTGCTGTCCACCCTGGCGATGGCGGTGGTCGTGCTGGCTTACGTGTGGTTGGACCGCTGGGAGCCGGAGCCGCCGCGGCTGCTCGTGCTGTCGTTCCTGTGGGGAGCGTCGGTGGCTGTCGTGATCGCAGTAGGGCTCGAACTGTTCTTCGAATCGCTGATCAGCCGGGGCGAGACGGTCAGCGTCGTGTCCGTCGCGATCGGCGCGCCGGTGATCGAGGAGGCGGCCAAGGGCCTTTTCCTCCTGCTCATGATGACCGGTCGCCGGCGCAACGAACTCAACTCGCTGACCGACTGCCTGGTGTACGCCGGCCTCGTCGGGGCGGGTTTCGCCTGGTTGGAGGACATCCTCTACATCTCCAGCCCGGAGTCCATCGGCGGCTCGCTGGGTGTGGCCGCGCTGCGGCTGATCATGGGGCCGTTCGCGCACTCGCTGTTCACGACGATGTTCGGCATCGGCGTGTACTTCGCGCTTCAGCAGCGCAACGCTGCGGCGAAGGCGAGCTACCTTGTCATGGGCTATTTGGCCGCTGTCTTCATGCACGCGTTGTGGAATGGATCGTCGGTGCTGAGCTTCGGCGCTTACCTGCTGGTGTACGTCGCGTGGATGATGCCGATCTTCGGGCTGGCGATCTGGCTCGCCATCGCCAGTCGCCGCAGAGAGCAGCGGGTTGTCGCCGCCAAGCTACCTGGCATGGTGGCCGCCAACCTGGTGACGCCGAACGAGTCGACGTGGCTGGGCTCGATCCGCACGCGAAAGCTCGCGATCGACGCGGCGACCCGCGCCGGCGGTCCTGCTGCCGGCAGGGCGGTCAAGAACTTCGCCGCCCAGGTGGTGGAACTGGCGTTCGTGCGGGACCGCATCGACCGCGGGTTCGGCGACGAGCGGGTGTACGCGATGCAGACCGAGGAGGCGTACGCCGTCGCAGCCGCGAGGTCAGCGGCGCCGATCCTGCACTGGCTGGCCGGATACCGGGCGACGTCGCCATAACCGCACGCAACTGCACCAAAGCGGATATCACCGCGCAGCGGGTCGCTAGGCTCAACGTCCGTGCCGGAAACGTCATACGCAGCGTGTGGCGATCTCAGCCTGGCGTATCAGGTGTTTGGCGACGGTCCCGTCGAGCTTGTATACGCAGGGTCGTTCGTCAGCCACATCGAGCTTTTCTGGACTGTGCCCGAGTTCGAGGCGTTCATGGAACGGCTAGCCACGTTCTGCCTCGTTCTGATGTTCGACAAGGCCGGGGTCGGCCTCTCAGACCCGGTCCCGCAGGTTCGGACGCTCGATGATCGAGCGGCCGAGATTGAGGCCGTCATGGACGCTGTCGGCTTCAGGAAGGCAGTCCTGTTCGGCATCAGCGAGGGGGGCCCGGCCGCCATCGTTTTCGCAGCAACACGGCCGGAGCGAACGCAGGCGCTGATCCTCACTGGCACAACGTCATTCACTGGCTTCTTCGACGGGTGGGACGACATCGAACGCGACCCGGCTGAGATGCGACCGCGCCTGGTACGCGAGCTGGGTGAGGACTACACGCCGTCGACGGAGCAGATCGCCCACTGGCAGAAATTCGCCCGCGCGGCGCGCTCACGTTGGGGCAGCGGTGCGGCACTCGAAGCTTTGGTGCCATCGGTGGCCTCGATGCGCCAACTCGCAATGCTGGAGCGGATGAGCGCAAGCCCGGGGATGGCACGAGCGACCCTCGAAGCGGTGATGCGGCTCGACGTGCGCCCGATTCTCCCGATTATCACCGCTCCGACGCTCGTCATTCATGCCCGCGGCGACTTCATTCCGGTGCAGGGTGGCCGGTACTTGGCGGACCACATCCCCGGCGCGCGCTTGCTTGAAATCGATAGCAGGGATCACGCGCCCTGGATTTCCGATCCCGACCGGATCACCATAGAGATCGAGGAATTCCTCACCGGCGCGCATCGCGCACCATCGCAGTCGCATCGCGCGCTGCGCACCGTGCTATTCACCGACATGGTCGCGTCGACGCAGCACGCCGCGGAAAAGGGGGACGAGCGGTGGCGAGCGGTGCTGAACCGTTTGGGTGAGATGACCGCCGACCTCGCGAAACGATTCGGCGGCACGGTGGTGAAGAGCACCGGCGACGGACATCTCGTAACGTTTGATGGCCCCACTCAGGCGATTCGCTGCGCCGAGGCCTTGCGTGCAGGCGCCGAAACATTGGGGATCGAAATCCGCACTGGCATCCATACCGGCGAGTGCGAGCTGTTGGGCGCCGACCTCGGTGGGCTCGCCGTCCA
Organism: Candidatus Sericytochromatia bacterium; assembly: GCA_050262635.1. GTDB lineage: Bacteria > Actinomycetota > Actinomycetes > Mycobacteriales > Mycobacteriaceae > Mycobacterium. Next base: position 32,235 of record JBLNEK010000123.1, read on the forward strand.
TATCGCGGCGCGAATCATGTCGCAGGCCAGCGCCGGTGAAATTCTGGTGTCGCGGACGGTTCGCGACCTCGTCGTCGGCTCGGGCACGGGCTTTCAGGACCGCGGCAGCGTCGAGTTGCGCGGCGTGCCGGGCACCTGGCAGCTCCTGGCGGTCGATCGCCGCGGCCCACGGAAGGGTTCGGCCGAGGCGGGACTGGCGTCGACGCCGACGCCTGGCCCACGGTCCGCCATGCGCCGTTCCGACCGCGCTCTCGCGGTGATGGCCAGACGGACACCGTGGATTCTGCGCGGAATGGCTCGCCTCAGTCAGGCTCGGGCCGCAGATTAAATACCTAGTGTGCTGCCGAATCCCAGCTGCGCCCGTATCCCACGGAGACCTCAAGCGCCACGTCCAGCGGGTAAGCGCTGCCCATCTTGTCGCGCACCAGCGCCTCGAGCGCGTCACGCTCGTCCGGCGCCACTTCGAACAGCAACTCGTCGTGCACCTGCAACAACATTCGTGACTTCAAGCCGGCCTTCTTCAACGCCTCGTCGACCTGGATCATCGCGACCTTGATGATGTCGGCGGCACTCCCCTGAATCGGGGCGTTGAGCGCTGCCCGTTCGGCCGCCTCGCGGACTTGGCGGTTGCTGCTGTCCAGTTCGGGTAGGTAGCGACGACGTCCCAGCACCGTCGACGTATAACCGTCCTTGCGGGCCTGGTCGACGACTTCGTGCAGGTAGTCCCGCACTCCGCCGAACCGCGCGAAGTACGCATCCATCTGCTCTTTGGCTTCTTCGGTCGAGATCTTGAGCTGCTGGGCGAGCCCGTACGCGCTCAGACCGTACGCCAGCCCGTACGACATGGCCTTGACGCGGCGCCGCAGTTCCGGCGTGACGTCGTCGATCGGGACGCCGAACGCGCGCGACGCGACAAACGAGTGAAGGTCTTCACCGGTGCGGAACGCTTCGATCAACCCGTCGTCGTGCGACAGGTGCGCCATGATGCGCATCTCGATCTGGCTGTAGTCGGCTGTCATCAGCTCCGCGAAGCCCTTACCGACTACGAACGCGTCGCGGATCAACCGGCCCGCATCAGTGCGGATCGGGATGTTCTGCAGATTCGGCTCGGTGGACGACAGCCGGCCCGTGGCGGCGATCGTCTGGTTGAACGTCGTGTGGATGCGGTCGTCGCTGGCCACCGAGTTGAGCAGCCCGTCGACCGTGACCTTGAGCCGGGTGACGTCGCGATGAGCCAGCAGATGCTGCAGGAACGGGTGCCCGGTCTTCTCGTAGAGGGATTGCAGCGCGTCGGCGTCGGTGGTGTAGCCGGTCTTGGTCCGTTTGGTCTTCGGCATCTCCAGCTCGTCGAACAGCACGACCTGCAACTGTTTTGGCGAACCCAGGTTGATCTGCTTGCCGATCACGGCGTAGGCGGCCTCGGCGGCGTCGCGGATCTGGGCGGCGAACTGGTGCTGCAGGTCGGTCAGTTGCGCGAGATCGACTGCGATACCGGCCTTTTCCATGTCGGCGAGCACCCGCTGCACCGGTAGCTCCATGTCACCGAGCAGCGACGAACACTCCATCCGCTCCAGTTCGGCGTCCAACGCGTCGGCCAGGTCGAGCACCGCCTGCGCCCGCAGGATTTGGGCCTGCACGGCCTGGTCGTCGACGCCGTCGCTGTCGTCGAGCAGTGAGAGCTGAGCTTGCTCCGGATTGTCGGCGCGCAGTTCGCGACGCAGATAGCGCAGCGACAGGTCCTCCAATGTGAAGCTGCGCTGGCCCGGGCGCACGAGATAGGCCGCCAGCGCCGTGTCGGACGTGACGGCGCGCAGCTCCCACCCGCGTGCGGCCAGGTCGTGCATCGCCCACTTCGCCTCGTGCAGAGCTTTCGGCTGGTTATCGTCAGCGAGCCAGCGTTCCAGCGCCGCCTCGTCCTCGGCCGTCATCGTCGCGGTGTCGATGTAGCCCGAGACCCCGCCCGCGGCAGCAATTGCGACCGCGGTGGCGTCGCCGTCGGCGACGACGTGCGTGCCGACCACCGACACGCCGGCCCGGCGCCCGCCGGCCACGTGCGTCGTCAGCCAGTCGGCCACCTCCCCCGGCGCCAGTGCGCCGCCGCGGACGTCGAACCCCTCGTCCACCTCCGGCTCGACAGCAGCGAGGGTGTCGAACAGCCGGTCCCGCAGTACGCGGAACTCGAGGTCGTCGAACAACCGATGGATGTGGTCGCGGTCCCACGGCTGCATGCGCAACATGTCGGGGGTCTGCGCCAGCGGTACGTCGCGCTCGAGTTCGGTGAGCTCCCGGTTGAGCACGACATGAGAAAGATTGGCGCGCAACGCATCTCCCACCTTGCCCCGAACCGACTCCACATTGTCGACGAGCGCCTGCAGCGAGCCGAACTCCGCAATCCACTTCGACGCCGTCTTCTCCCCCACGCCGGGAATGCCGGGGAGGTTGTCACTCGGGTCGCCCCGCAGCGCGGCGAAATCCGGATACTGCGCAGGTGTCAGTCCGTACTTCTCCAGAACCGCCTCCGGCGTGAACCGGGTGAGCTCGCTGACGCCTTTCCTGGGGTACAGCACGGTCACGTCGTCGCTGACCAACTGCAGCGAATCCCGGTCCCCGGTGACGACGAGCACGCGAAAGCCCGCCTTCTCGGCTTGCGTCGCGAGGGTGGCGATGAGGTCGTCGGCTTCGTATCCCGGCTCAGCGAGCACGGTGATGCCCAGCGCCAGCAGCACCTCTTTGGTGATCTCGATCTGGCCGCGAAACTCGTCCGGGGTGGAGGTCCGGTTGGCCTTGTACTCGGGGAACTTGTCGGCGCGAAACGTCTGGCGCGACACGTCGAACGCCGCCGCGATATGGGTGGGCGCCTCGTCGCGCAGCAGGTTGATCAGCATCGCGGTGAACCCGTAGACGGCATTCGTGGTCAGCCCGCCCTGCGTCTTGAAGTTCTCGGCCGGCAGTGCGTAGAACGCACGGAATGCCAGCGAATTGCCGTCCAGCAGCATCAAAGTCGGCTTCTCAGAGGCCTCAGGCGTCGGCGCGGACGGCGCGGGAGCGGTCTTGGCTGGGCTCACGGACTCACTCTATGCACCCGTCCGGACAGGAATCACTGCGCCGGGCCGCTCGATTGGCCGGTCAGTAGCCGAGGAACTTGCCGAACTGCTGGCCGACGGCGTGGAACTGGAACACGTTTCAGTTTTCGGGCCCTGCTCGGTACGCTGAACGCGTGTCAGCATCCCCGCAGCCGGCGATCGACGGATGGTTCGCGACCGATGAGTCCGGCGCGCCCTACCTGATCGGCGGCAAGTGTCATCAGTGCGGCACCTACGTGTTTCCGCCGCGCACCAACAACTGCCCCAACCCATCGTGCGACGGCGACGAGCTCACTGCGGTACCCCTGTCGCGCCGAGGAACGCTGTGGAGTTACACCGAGAACCGGTATCCCCCGCCCGCCCCCTACCCGGCCGGAGAACCGTTCGAGCCGTTCGCGATTGCCGCCGTGGAGCTTGCCGACGAAGGCATGATCGTACTGGGCAAGGTCGAGGAGGGCACTCTCGCCGCGGACCTGAAGGTCGGCATGGACATGGAGCTGACAACCATGCCGCTGTTCGTCGACGACGACGGTGTCCAGCGCATCGTGTACGCGTGGAGGATTGCGGACGCGAGGAGCACGAAAGGTCTCTCTCGATGACCGCCGAACCGCTCTACATACTCGGCGCGGGCATGCACCCGTGGGGCAAATGGGGTCGCGACTTCACCGAGTACGGCGTGGTCGCCGCCCGCGCCGCGCTCGCCGAAGCGGGCCTGGACTGGCGCCA
>JBLNEK010000124.1:0-36214 GCA_050262635.1 Candidatus Sericytochromatia bacterium
GGCAACGACATCGGCTCGGCCAAGCTGCCCGACCCATCGCTAATCCACACGCGATTGAACGCCTTGCCCGGATCCACCGCAACGATCACAGTCGACGGATCAAGCGCAATCCCCAGCACCGGCATGAGCAGCCTCCTCTGAACTGGACCTCAGGAGAGGATCCGCCCAGTTACCGCTCATGGCCTATCAGCTGAGTATAGACAGACTGCGGTACCGTTCTGACGGCCATCAGCGATTTAATGCCCGGGGAGGGATGACGGGCGTACTGGTCGAGATCTTTTGGCTGCTCGGGGCCATGGTGCTGGGCGCCGGCCTGTTGCTGTTCGCTTGGCGGCGTATCGTCAAGCGGTGGACTCACAATATGGATGTCAGCGACGACGCTGGGTACGCTGAAACGCTGACCACCCTCTCACAGGCTTCCGTACGCCGAAATTTCAATCCATACGCCGACATCGATTGGGATGCATCCGAATTCTCCGTCATAGCGAACGATCCACGCTGGGTGCTGAGCGCGTCGGATCCACTCGGTCGTCGTCCGTGGTATCGGGCCCAGCCGCTCGAGAAGCAGATCGCGATCGGGATGTGGCGGGCGGCCCACATTGCGAAGGTCTCGTTGCATTTAGAAAGCATTCTGATCCGCGGTCTGCTTTTTTACACATTCTGGATACCGAACGGGTCACCCGAGTACCGCTACTGCCTGCATGAATCCGTCGAAGAATGCAACCATTCCATGATGTTCCAAGAGATGGTGAACCGCATTGGGGTGGATGTTCCCGGCATGCCGCGGTACTTGCGCTGGGCATCGCCACTCCTTCCACTGGCAGCGGCCCCGCTACCGAACGTGTTCTTCTTTGGAGTCTTAGCTGGTGAAGTGCCCATTGACCACCGGCAGAGGAATATGTTGCGGGAGGGAAGGTCACTGCATCCGATCATGGAGAAGGTCATGGCGATTCACGTCGCCGAGGAGGCGCGCCATATTTCGTTCGCTGACGAATACTTGCGTAAGCGTGTGCCGAAAATGTTCCGGATCAGCCGGTTGTTGCTGTCGCTGTACGTGCCGGTCATCATTCGACTGCTGTGCCAGGCGATCGTGCCGCCGCGCAGTTTTTTCAGAGGGTTCGGCGTCCCGCGCTCGGTGCGCAAGGAGCTGTTTTTGACGCGCCCGACTCTCGTCGGGCCCTGCGCGACATGTTCGGTGATGTACGAATGCTGTGCTGCGACCTTGGGCTGATGAACCCCGTCGCGCTGTTGATGTGGCGCATCTGCAAGATCAGTGGTCGCCCGTCGCGTTATCGCGGCGAGCCGCAACGTGAACACCTACCGAACCCGGTTACGCCTGCCTAGGCTGCCCCCTCGCCGTCGTAGGCGAACAATTCCATCAGTGCGAGTGCGGATTGCCGGTGTCGGGTCGGGGCGGACCATCTTCACGCTACCGCAGATCGAGGCACTCAAGCCGGCAGCCCCGCCCCTTCTGGACGGTGGAGGTCTCCGTATTGGCATTCCGGTTTCGCGTCTTGGGAGGATAGGATCTTGGGAGGACAGGACGTGCCGCCCCAGAGAGCAGATTCCCAGCAAGTAAATCCGGGAAAGACTTCCGATACCCTCGGTCAGGGACCATATATTGGCAAGCACGTGAAAATTAGCTGTAGCTACGGAACTTAGCTGGGAACACCGGACGGGTCGGAGATTCAAGTGTTAGCCTTATGCCGTCAAGAGGCGGGGCACGTTCCGTGGTACAGAGTCTGACCGGCCCGGTCCGGGGGGACAGCCAGAACCGTGCCGGATAATCCTGAGAGGTACTGCTATGCCAGCATATGGGCACTTTATTCCAGGCGTGCTTGCCGAGCGTGCGCGGCAGCAGCCTGATGATCTCGCCTATACCTTCATCGATTACCAGGTAGCTCCGGAGGGATTTGCCGAGAGCTTGACGTGGTCGCAGCTGTACCGTAGGGCAGAGGTCGTTGCCCAAGAGTTGTTGCTATGCGGGTCGGTTGGCGACCGGGCGGCGATTCTGGCCCCGCAGGGGCTGGATTACATCGTCGCGTTTTTCGGCGCAATGCAGGCCGGTTTTATCGCCGTGCCGCTTCCAGTGCCGATGTTCGGCGGCCATGATGAGCGTGTGTCAGGGGCGCTGCGTGACTGTTCACCCGCGGTCGTGCTGACGACGTCTGCGGTCGTGGCAGACGTCATTCCGTATGCCGCCGCGCAGCCCGGCGGATCTGCGCCGCGAGTGATCGAAATCGATGCGCTGGACTTCGACCGGACGCCGAGGCCTGACGCGAGTATGGGCCCTTACCCGTCGACGGCTTATCTGCAGTACACGTCAGGTTCGACTCGCCAACCGGCCGGTGTGGCGGTGACGCACCGCAACGTGATGGCCAACCTGAACCATATTTTCTCCGACTACTTCGAGCACCGTGCGAAAGTTCCGCCGCCAGACATCACCTTAGTGTCATGGCTGCCCTTCTACCACGACATGGGGCTGATAGAAGGAGTCTTTGCGCCTCTGCTGGTCCCAACGGGCGTGGCGGGCACAACCGTCGGGCGCCCGGCGGTATTGATGGATCCGGTGGCGTTTCTGCAAAAGCCGGCTCGATGGATGCAGTTGCTTGCTACCAATAGCCCCTCCTGGTCCGCGGCACCGAATTTCGCGTTCGAGTTGGCGGCGCGTCGTACGTCGGATGACGATATGGCTGGGCTGGATTTGGGTGATGTGCTAGGCATCATCAGCGGAAGTGAACGCATCCACACCGCGACGATCCGGCGGTTCACCGAGCGATTTGCGCGGTTCAATCTGCCCGCCGACACGGTGCGGCCCTCCTATGGGTTGGCGGAAGCGACGCTGTATGTGATCTCAGCGCCGAAGGGCCATGCGCCGGCGACAGTGCGTTTCGACTATGAGAAGTTGTCGTCCGGTTTTGCGCAGCGGTGCGGCACTGAAGGCGGCACGGAGCTGGTCAGTTACGGCCCACCGCGGGCGGTGACGACGCGCATCGTCGATCCGGAAAGCCGCGTGGAGAATCCAGCCGGGAAGGTGGGCGAGATCTGGGTGCACGGCGACAACGTGGCGAGCAGTTATTGGCGAAACCCGCAGCTCTCAAAGGGCACATTTGGCGTCGAGTTGGTTGATCCGTCGCCGGGCACGCCGCAGGGGCCCTGGTTGCGCACCGGGGATTTGGGCGTGATCTCACAGGGTGAGCTGTTCATTATCGGGCGCATCAAGGATCTACTGATCGTGGACGGGCGTAATCACTATCCCGATGACATCGAGGCGACGGTTCAGGAGATCACCGGCGGCCGTGTTGCGGCAATTTCAATTCCCGATGATCGTACCGAGCGCTTGATAGCGATTGTCGAGGTGAAGGATCGGGGTTCTGAGGAGGAGGCACGGCATCGGCTGTCTGCGGTGAAACGTGAAGTGACTTCGGCTATTTCGAAATCGCACAGTGTGCGGGTTGCCGATCTGGTGTTGGTGCCGCCGGGTTCGATTCCGATCACGACCAGTGGCAAGGTGCGGCGTTCGGCCTGTGTGGAGCGCTACCGCCAAGACGAATTCAGCCGTTTGGATGTCAAGACATGACGGCGGCTTTTGACGAGGCTGCTCTGCGCCGCTGGCTGATCGACTATCTGGTGATAAATGTCGGCTGCAGCCTTGAGGATGTGGATCTTGACGCGTCAATGCACGATCTCGGAGTCGGGTCGGGCGATGCGGTTGTGTTGTGCGGTGAGCTGTCTGAGTTGTTGGGCCGGCCGGTGTCGCCGGTGGAGTTTTGGCAGTACCCGACCATCAATGCCCTGGCGAAGTCTCTGACCGTGTCGGAATCCGAGGTTGGGGTCGAGGTGGTGGTGCGTGGTGAGAAGGGGGCGGTGGATGAGCCGATCGCTGTTATTGGGTTGGGCTGTCGGTTCCCGGGTGGGATAGCTGGTCCAGAGTCGTTGTGGCGGTTCTTGTCTGCGGGCCGGTGTGCGGTGGGGGAGGTGCCTGCGCAGCGGTGGGCGCTGTTTGATGACGGGTCACCAGAGGTGGGTGCGGCGTTGTCGGACACCACCCGGTGGGGTTCGTTCCTTGATGATGTTGACGGCTTTGATACGGAGTTCTTCGAGATTTCGCCGCGGGAGGCGGCCAAAATGGACCCCCAGCAGCGGCTGCTGCTGGAAGTCACATGGGAAGCGCTGGAGCACGCGGGGATCGCGGCTGATTCGCTTCGGCATACCCAGACGGGGGTGTTCGCCGGGGCGTGTTTGGGTGAGTATGGGTATCTGGCGTCGACCGATTTGAGTCAGGTTGATGCGTATTCGGGTACTGGTGGTGCGTTGAGCATCATCGCCAATCGGGTGTCGTATTTTCTCGATTTACGCGGGCCGTCGGTGACGGTGGATACGGCGTGTTCGTCGTCGTTGGTAGCGCTGCATTTGGCGTGTCAGAGTCTGCGGTCGGGCGATTCGAATCTAGCGTTGGCGGCTGGGGTGAATTTGTTGTTGTCGCCGGCGGTGACTCGCAGTTTCGATCAGGCTGAGGCAATGTCGCCGACGGGGCGATGTCATGCGTTTGATGCGGGCGCGGACGGGTTTGTGCGCGGCGAGGGTTGCGGTGTGGCGGTGCTCAAGCGGCTTAGTGATGCGCTGCGTGACGGGGATCCGGTCTTGGCGGTGGTGAGGGGTTCGGCGGTCAATCAGGACGGCCGGTCGAACGGGTTGATGGCGCCCAACCCGGCCGCGCAGATGGCGGTGTTGCGTGCGGCCTACGCCAATGCCGGTATCGCGCCGCGTGAGGTCGATTATGTGGAGGCCCATGGGACCGGCACGTTGCTGGGTGATCCCATAGAAGCGCGGGCCTTGGGCGTGGTGTTGGGGCGCGGGCGGCCGCAGAATTCACCGCTGCTGATTGGTGCGGTCAAGTCCAATCTGGGGCATTTGGAGGCTGCGGCTGGGATCGCGGGGTTCATCAAGGCCGTCTTGGCGGTGCAGCGGGGCCATATCCCGGCGAACTTGTGGTTTGAGGTTCCCAATCCGCATATCCCGTTTGCCGATCTGCGGCTGAAAGTGGTCGCCGACGCGGCTGATTGGCCTTCGGTAGACCATCCGCGGCGGGCGGGGGTGTCGTCGTTTGGGTTCGGCGGCACCAATGCGCATATGGTGCTGGAACAAGCCCCGGTTTCCGATCGTGTGGGCGTAGCGCCGGCGTTGGTGGTAAACACGCTGGTGGTGTCGGGCAAGACGGTCCAGCGGGTCGCTTCGATGGCGGGGATGTTGGCCGACTGGATGGCTGGCGAGGGAGCCGATGTGGCGTTGGCTGACGTGGCTCACACCCTCAATCACCACCGCACCCGCCACGCGAAGTTCGCCACGGTGTGCGCCCGTGACCGTGACCAAGCGATAGCGGGATTACGCGCCATCGCCGCAGGCCGGTCAGCCGATGGGGTGGTGGCGCCCCATGAGGGCACATGTCGGCCCGGAACGGTGTTTGTCTATTCGGGGCAGGGTTCGCAATGGCCAGGCATGGGTCGGCAGTTGCTGGATGAGGAGCCGGTCTTTGCCGCGGCCGTTGACGAGTTGGAGCCGATTTTCATTGAGAAGGTTGGGTTTTCGCTGCGGCGGGTGCTTGAGACAGGTGAGCCGGTGGTCGGCATCGCCCGGATTCAGCCAGTGCTGGTGGGCATTCAGCTGGCGCTGACAAAGCTGTGGCGCAGCTACGGGGTAGAACCCGATGCGGTAATCGGGCATTCAATGGGCGAGGTGACTGCAGCCGTGGTGGCTGGGGCACTGAGTCCCGCCGAGGGTTTGGATGTGATCGCCACCCGGTCGCGGTTGATGTCGCGGCTGTCGGGTCAGGGCGCGATGGCGCTGCTGGAATTGGATGCGGCGGCCGCCGAAGACTTGATCGGTGACTATCCCGACCTGACCGTGGCGGTGTATGCCTCGCCGCGTCAAACGGTGATCGCCGGGCCACCGGAGCACGTCGATGCGGTGATTGCGGTCGTGCAGGGCCAAGACCGGTTGGCGCGGCGGATCGAGGTCGACGTCGCGTCCCACCACCCCACTATCGACCCGATCCTGCCCGAGCTTCGCACAGCGCTTGCCGGCTTGACGCCGCGGGAGCCGACCGTCCCCATCCTGACCACCACTTATCACCACAACCAGAGCAGCACAACCGTTTTCGATGCCGACTATTGGGCGGCCAACCTGCGAAACCCGGTACGGTTCAGCCATGCGGTCGCCGCGGCGGGCGCCGACCACGCCACCTTCGTCGAGATCAGCCCCCACCCGCTGCTCACCCACGCCATCAGCGACAGCCTGGGACGGGTGCATCACCACAGCATCGGAACCCTACAGCGAGACTCACAGGAAACCTTGACCTTCCATACCAACTTGAATGCCGCCCACACCGTGCATCCACCACACACCGAGCACCCCCCCGATCCACATCCGGCCCTTCCCACCACGCCGTGGCATCACACGCAGCACTGGATCAGCATCAAGAAGAAGGTGGACTCGGCGGGAGCTGCTCCCAAGCCTGGCACTGTGCTCGGTGAGCACATCGTGGTCGCCACCGCACCGCCCGTACATTTGTGGCAGGCACGGTTAGTGCAGGATGCGTTGCCGTACCCCGGTTCTCATCGAATCCATGGTGCGGAAGTGGTTCCGATATCCGTTCTGCTACAGACGCTTTCGGCTACAGCAAGCGAATACGGTGCATCGACACTATGTGACGTCCGATTCGAGTATCCGATCGTTGTTGATCGCCCGCGGACCATCCAGGTCGTCGCCGACGACGAATCCGTCACCGTGTCATCGAGTCCCGCAACCGACACCGCCCCGCATCGGTGGGTCAGGCACGTCAGCGCTCGAATCTCTCGTGGGCCCCAGGACGACGAGCCTGAACGTGCGTATGGCAACGATCAGCGAATGTCAGGCTATGCGTCTTCGTCGGTCGCGGAACTTCAACACACATGGGGGATCGAGGGACAACCGTTTTCGTGGTCGATCGACTCGTGCGGTTTGGCGCCCGGTGGACTGTATGCCGAGGTTTCGTCGCCGCACGACTCGACGGTGGCATTGCTCGACGCTGCCGTTCACGTCGCCCGCCTGGTGGACAGTTCCAACCCGCGGCTCATGCTCCCCGCCGCCGTCGAAAGCGTCCGACTCAAAGCTGTGCCTACTGGACCGCGCGGCACCGTCGAGGTGCGTCGGCGTGGCGGAAACGCCAACGAGTTCATCGTCGACATCACCGTGAAATTGCCCGACGGCAGTACGTGTGTGGAGATCCGCTCACTTCGATACGTAGACGTGGAGTCAGGTTCCACCCTTACGGCTCACCGCGCCAGTAATCCAGCGATGTTTGCGCACGTCCTTGAGTGGAAGGCTTGGGACCAGGATGCCGACCGAAAACGACCGTCAACTGCCCCGGCTACGTTAGCGATTCTTGGCACGAGCGATGCCGCTTGCACTCTACGGGAACGTCTCGCCGAGGCTGGCTACCGGCCTGCGGCCGCCGCCGAGGCGCGGTGTGTTGTTTACTTAGCCGAGCCGGAACCGGAGGAGTCCGACTTCAACAGTGCGGTGCGGCTATCGGCGGAGGTGGCCGATCTTGTCCGCCGACTGGCCGAGCGGGATGACCCGGCTACACTGTGGATCATCACCCGCGGTGTGCGCGAGGGAGACTCCGGCACGGCCTTACGGCAGAGTCCTCTGTGGGGACTCGCCAATGTCATAGACGCCGAACAGCCTCAGATTTGGGGCGGCGTCGTGGACATCGCATCGGGTAACGACGTAGCCACTTGCGCATCGGCGCTGTCGAGGGTGCTGTCCACGCCAGTCAATTCTATTCTGGCGCTGCGAGACGGGAAGTTTTTCGCGCCCGTCTTGGTGCCGGTCGCAGGCCAACCTGTGCGAGACCGGTTCCGATGTCGCCCGGATGGGGCGTATCTCATCACGGGGGGCATGGGGGAGCTCGGTCTTTTGATGGCTTCATGGCTTGCTGACCGTGGCGCACGTCGTCTCGTGCTTGCTAGCCGGAGGACGTTGCCTCCTAGACACGATTGGGATAACGAAACCAATACGGTCGTTCGCCACAAAATTGCGGCGATCCGTGCTCTGGAGCAACGTGGAGTATCAGTCGATGCGGTGTCCCTCGACATTGGATCGCGACATGCGGTGCAAACAGTGCTCGACCAGCGCGACGCTGACGGGGCACCGCCCATACGCGGCGTCATACACGCCGCGGGAATCACCGAAAGCGAACTCCTGACCGACCTTGCGTCGGAGTCGCTAGAGCGCAGTATGTGGGCAAAGGTCGCCGGCGCACGGACGTTGCATGACGCCTTCCCCCCAGGCGTCCTAGATTTCTTCTACCTGACCGCATCAGCCGGGACGGTGTTTGGCATACCCGGACAGGGTGCTTACGCGGCGGCGAACGCTTATCTCGACTGCCTCGCCAGAGCGCGCCACCGGCAGGGTTGCCACTCTGTGAGTCTAGACTGGGCGGCTTGGCAGGGGCTCGGTTTCGCCGCGGAGGCGCAGATTGTCGTTCATGAGCTCGAACGGCTCGGGTCGCGTCCGATCACTCCAAATGAAGCTTTCGCCGCCTGGGAGTACGTCGACCGCTACGACATAGCCCAGGCAGTCATTGTGCCAATGCCATCCGGTGGTGAAGGCGCCTCGGGCACATCGGAGGCGCAGCGCTCGACACAGATGCACGTATGGTCACAAATGTCCTCGGACGACTTGCATGCCGAACTCTCAAAGGGATTGCGCGCCATCATCGCGAGAGAACTTGGACTACCGGAGACAGAACTCGAAATTGACCGGCCGTTCGCAGAGCTGGGCTTGAACTCCTTGATGGCGTTGACCATTCGGCGCGAAGCCGAGCAGCTTGTCGGTGTCGAGCTGTCAGCGACGATGTTGTGGAACCATCCAACGATCGCGATGTTGGCCGAGCACCTTTCCAAAAAGCTCCTCCCCCAGAACGAATCGGTAGACGACGTCGATGGGAAGGCCGACGCAGAGGGCAGTGTGTTGGATGCACTGTTCGACAGTGTGGAATCTTCTCCGACTGGTAGTGAGAGCGGTATCTGATGAGAAGAAACTTCAGCACGGTTCCAGACTCGATTGCCAGGCATGCAGCGCTGGCGGGTCAATTTGAGAAGTATTCCCATATCAAGGAGTTGCTGACGGATGTGAGGGTATGACGGCGGCTCTTGACGAGGCCGCCGTTCGACGCTGGCTGGTCGAGTACCTGGTGACGAATATCGGCTGCAGTCCCGAGGAAATAGATTTCGACGCGTCGTTGCACGATCTGGGGGTGGGGTCGGCCGACGCAGTCGTGCTCTCCGGTGAACTGTCCGAGCTACTAGGCCGGCCCGTCTCACCCGTCGAGCTTTGGCAGCAGCCGTCGATCAATGCCCTGGCGCAGCTTCTCAGCGGGTCTGAACCTGATTTCGCCGCCGAGGCGACGGTGAGCCGCGATCGAGGGTCGATGGACGAGCCGATCGCGGTCATCGGTCTGGGATGCCGTTTCCCGGGCGCCATAGGTGGCCCGGAATCGTTGTGGCAGTTTATGTCTGACGCCCGATCATCTGTAGCGGAGGTCCCCGCGGATCGGTGGGCGCTGTTTGACGACGGCTCACCCGAGGCGGCCGTGGCGCTGTCCGGCACCACCCGGTGGGGTTCTTTCTTGAGCGACATCGACGCCTTCGACGCGGAATTCTTCGAGATCTCGCCGCGCGAAGCGGTCAAGATGGACCCTCAGCAGCGACTGTTGCTCGAAGTGGCCTACGAGGCATTGGAGCACGCCGGAATTGTCCCGAGTTCGCTGCGCCATTCGCAGACCGGGGTGTTCGCTGGTGCGTGCCTGAGTGAGTACGGGTATCTGGTATCGACGGATTTGAGTCAGGTCGATGCGTGGTCGGGTACCGGCGGTGCGTTGAGCATCATCGCCAACCGGTTGTCGTATTTCCTCGACCTGCGCGGGCCGTCGGTGACGGTCGATACGGCGTGTTCGTCGTCGCTGGTGGCCGTGCATCTAGCCTGCCAGAGCTTGCGAACGGGTGAATCGAACCTCGCCATTGCCGCAGGGGTTAATTTGCTGTTGTCACCGGCGGTCACTCGCAGCTTCGATCAGGCCAACACGATGTCGCCAACGGGCTGCTGTCACAGTTTCGACGCCAGTGCGGACGGTTTTGTCCGCGGCGAGGGGTGTGGGGCCGTGGTGCTCAAGCGGCTCACCGATGCGCTGCGCGACGGGGACCGGGTGCTGGCGGTGGTGCGGGGTTCGGCGGTTAATCAGGACGGTCGGTCCAACGGGTTGATGGCCCCCAATCCGGCCGCCCAGATGGCGGTGTTGCGTGCCGCTTACGCCAATGCCGGCCTCGAGCCGCGAGACGTTGACTACGTAGAAGCTCATGGAATCGGCACGCTGCTTGGCGATTCCATCGAAGCACGCGCGCTCGGGACGGTGCTGGGTCGTGGACGTCCAGAGGACTCGCCGCTGTTGGTTGGCGTCGTCAAGTCGAATCTGGGTCACTTAGAGGCGGCTTCGGGAATCGCAGGTCTTATCAAGGCTGTGCTGGCGGTGCAGAAGGGACACATTCCGGCCAACCTGCATTTTGATAATCCCAACCCGCACATCCCATTTGACAGTCTGCGGCTAAAAGTCGTTGCCGCACCAACGGATTGGCCACTGACAGGTCGCCCCAGGCGCGCGGGGGTGTCGGCGTTCGGGTTTGGTGGCACCAATGCACATGTGGTGGTTGAGCAAGCCCCGGTTCCCCATCCTGTTGCCCCGGCACCGGCGCCGGTGGTGAGCACGTTGGTGGTCTCGGGCAAGACGCCCGAACGCGTGGCGTTGATGGCGGGGGTGCTGGCGGACTGGATGGACGGCGACCGGCCGGATGTGGGATTGGCCGATGTGGCCCACACCCTCAATCATCACCGCGCCCGCCACAAGCACTTCGCCACCGTGTGTGCTCGCGATCGCGCCCAAGCGGTGGTCGGGCTACGGGCTTTGGCGGCAGGCCAAACAACGGTGGGTGTTGTCGGGCCCCATCAGGGGCCGGCTGGATCGGGCCGGGTGTTTGTCTATTCGGGCCAAGGGTTGCCGTGGGCTGGGATCGGCCGGCAGCTGTTGGCCGACGAACCGGCATTCGCAGCCGCGATCGCCCGGATAGAGCCGGTGTTTGTCGATCAGGTCGGGTTTTCGCTGCAGCAGGTACTCGCCGATGGTGATTCGGTGAGCGCGGACGCGCAGGTTCAGCCGGTGTCGATGGCAGTGCAGTTGGCGCTCACCGAGTTGTGGCGCTCCTACGGCGTGGAACCTGATGCGGTGGTTGGGCATTCGATGGGCGAGATTTCTGCAGCGGTGGTGGCTGGGGCGCTGACGGCCGCGGAAGGACTGCGGGTCATCGCCACCATGTCGCGGTTAATGTCACGGCTGGCCGGGCAGGGCGGGATGGTGGTGCTGGAATTGGATGCGGCCGCCACCGAGGACTTGGTCGCCGACTACCCCGACGTCACCCTTGCGGTGTACGCCTCGCCGCGCCAGACCGTGGTCGGGGGGCCGCCTGACCAGGTTGACGCCCTGATCGCCGCGGCGCAGCGCCAGAATCTTCGCGCGCGACGGGTCAGCATGGAGATCGCCTCCCATACCGCAATGATGGATCCAATCCTCACTGATTTGCGTTCGGCGTTGGCTGATCTGAGACCCCAGAGCCCGACGATTCCGTACATTTCGGCCGTCGCCACCACCCATGGGCCTGCACCGGTGCTTGACGCTGAGCATTGGGTGGCCACTGTGCGCCAGCCGGTGCGGTTCAGTCAAGCCATCGCGGAGGTAGCGCAAAACTACGGCACCTTCATCGAGATCGGCCAAGGTTCCCTAGCCACCCAAGCGATCGCCTATATCCTTGAGTCGGCGACGTTGACCGGGCGGGTCGTCGTGACCTCGACGACAGACCAAGCAGAAGACCAAACCCTGTTCTTTCATTCGCAGCTCGCCGCGCTCGGTGTGACGGCGCCGGAGGACGGCGCAGGTCGGCTGGTGGATATTCCGCGGACTCCGTGGCTGCATTCGAGGTACTGGATGGCAAATCGACCCGTCAATGTGGGGTTGACCGGCGCTCATCCATTGCTTGGACTGCATGTTGAGATACCGGGCGGTGATCATGTGTGGCGGTCGGAGGTGGGCACCGAGCTGATCCCTTGGTTGGCGGATCATGAGGTGCATGGCCAGCCGGTGATGCCTGCAGCGGCTTTCGCTGAGATGGTGTTGGCTGCGGGTAGCGAGGCCCTTGGTTTGCCCGTGCAGAGTGTCGGGGTGAGTCGGCTCGAGGTTGAGCAGATGCTTGCCCTGGATGGCCGGACAGAGTTGACGACGCAGCTCGTTCGAGGCAGGGACGATAACATTCGTGTCGAGATCCATTCGCGCTCAGCCGTCGGTGATTGGTGTCGGCATGCGGTGGCCGGAGTCGATGTTCTGCGTGATGTAGCGGTTGAGCGTTTCCGCGGGTCCGGGCAGGCCGGGACTCCGGTGTCACCCGCGGACTTCTACGCTGCCTTGCGGCGCACCGGCGCGCATCATGGGCAGGCGTTTGCCGCGTTGACTCGAATCGTTCGCGTGCCCGGCGATTGTGTGGAGACAGAGATCGTGCTGCCCGACGACGCTGTTCCGCATGGGGGTTATCGGGTTCATCCGGTGATGCTGGAAGCTGCGCTGCAGAGCTTGGTTGCCGCGATGCCGGCTGAATCGCTGGCGGATTCAGCCGAGGTCAGCTATTCACCGGTGTCCTTCAAGAGGATCCGTGTGTTCGGGGATGTCGGCCGGCGCGTGCAATGCCGCGCCGAGTTGGTCAGCATCGATGATGACGGTGCGGGCATGCTGGGCAACGTCACGTTGATGGCTGAGGCGGGAACTGTGACCGCGGAGGTCACCGATGTCAATCTGCGGCGTGTGCACCGCCCGATGGTGCCCATACCGCTGTCGCGGAAGACCTTCAACACCGTCTGGGTGCCCGCTTCGTCGTCTGAGACGCGATCGGAGACATTGACTATGGCTACTGGAAGCTGGTTGGTGTTGGCCGACGACGATACGACGGCGGTCGCAGAGGGCTTCGCTGCCGGTTTCGGTTCTCCGACGCGGCGGGTGATCAGCGCAGAGCTGTTTGATGAGTCCGCGGTGCTGGAGGCCTTCGCGAAAACCGTGGCGGAGCCTGAGCTTCCGCCGGTAGGGGTGATCGTCTTCGTCGGACAGCGCTTGTTCGAGGGTAGCGACGCCGATGGCGCGCTGGCGCGTGCGCGAGAGTTGATATGGGCGATCTCGGCTACCGCGCGTGCGGTTGTCGGCAGCTGTGACGGGAAGTGCCCGCGGCTCTGGCTGGTAACCCGAAACGGTCTGGTAGTTGGCGGTGGTGAGTCCGGTGATCCCGCAGTCGGCGCCCTCACAGGTCTCATCCGTGTCCTGGCTCACGAGCACCCGGACCTACGGGCCGCCCTGGTCGATATGGATGCAGCGGACGACGTCGTGGCGAGGTTGACCAGAGAACTGCGGTCATCGGGTAGCGACGATGTGATCGCATGGCGGGGGGAGCGCAGATATGTGCAGCGGCTCTCGCGGGCGACGCTCGGTGCACAAGGGAGCGACGCGGTCGTCCGCCGGGATGGCTCATACATCCTCACAGGCGGCCTGGGCGGTGTCGGCATGGTCGTCGCTCGCTGGCTGGTCGCAGGTGGCGCCGGACGTGTCGTTCTCAACGGGCGAACCGATCCGTCAGATGAGCAGTGCAGCAGCCTTGCTGACCTTAAAGCCCGCGCCGAAATCGTTGCCGTGCGGGGCGATGTCGCTTCGCCGGGAGTGGCTGAGCGACTCGTGGCGGCTGCCGAAGAAACCGGGCTGTCGTTGCGAGGAGTGGTGCATGCGGCGGCCGTGATCGACGACGATCTCGTGGTCGACCTCAGCAGGGAAAGCCTGGAGCGAGTGTGGACGCCCAAAGCCGTGGGCGCACTGCGCATGCACGAAGCCACGGCGGGCCGACCGCTCGACTGGTGGGTTGGCTTCTCTTCGGCGGCGTCCCTTTTGGGCTCGGCCGGGCAGGCGGCGCACGCCTGCGCGAACGCGTGGCTCGATGGCCTGGTCGCGTGGCGCAAAGCATCAGGTCTGCCCGCCACCGCGATCAATTGGGGCCAGTGGTCGGACATGGGGGCCGCCCGCTCGATGCCGCCAGGTCTGCTCGAACCTCTCAGTACCACCGAAGGCATCGAGGCCTTGGAATCGGTACTGGCCAGCAACCTCACTCGGGTAGGTGTCGTCCGGTTGCGTCTGGATCGAGCAGTGACCACGTCGCCTGTACTTCGCCAACTTGGCTACTTTGCACACCTCGTCGAGGAATGGCACGCGCTCGAGAACGGTGAGCGATTGACCGTTGACGATCGGTATCAATCCGTGCCCGCTCCGAACTGGTCACAGATGTCGGCTGAGGATATTTGCGTCGAGCTGGAAAGCAGGCTCCGGGTCATTCTGGCCCGCGAATTGCAGATGTCGGCATCGGCAGTGAATATCGACCAGCCGTTCCCAGAGTTGGGGCTGGACTCGATGATGGCAATGACGATCCTACGAGAGGCCCGGCAGCTGGTGGGCATCGACTTGTCGGCGACCATGTTGTGGGATAACCCGACGATCTCATCGTTGGCGGGGTATGTGTCGAAGATCCTGGCACCACAAGAAGAACCTGAGGAAGACGTCGACCTGACCCTCGCATCCACGAGCAGCGTGTTAGATGCATTGTTCGACAGTGTGGAATCGGCTCAGGCGAGCAGTGAGAGCGGTATTAGATGAGAACAACCTTCAGCAGAATTTCAGGCATGACGGCCGCCCAGCGTGCAGCGCTGGCGGATCAGTTCGCCAACGCGTCCCGCCTGGCCGCAGCGGAGCCGGTGGCCGTGGTCGGAATCGGTTGCCGCTTCCCCGGTGATGTGGTTGGGTCGCAGGCATATTGGGCGTTTCTGGCCAGCGGCGGGGATGCAATCAGCGAGATACCTCCCGACCGCTGGGATGCTGAGGCCTTCTACGACCCAGATCCGTTCGCGCCGGGGCGCATGGCCTCGAAATGGGGTGGATTCCTGCCCGATGTGTCCGGTTTCGATGCCGACTTCTTCGGGATCTCTCCGCGCGAGGCCGAGACGATGGATCCGCAACAGCGGCTGCTGTTGGAAGTGGCGTGGGAAGCGTTGGAGCACGCCGGGATCGCACCGGATCGCATGGGCGGGAGCCGAACCGGGGTGATGATGGGGGTGTATTACACCGAGTATCAAACTAATTCGGCCGCAAATCCGGACACCATCGACGCCTATTGCGCAACTGGTAACGCTCACAGCATCACCGTGGGACGGATCGCGTATTTGTTGGGTCTGCGCGGGCCGGCGGTGGCGGTGGACACGGCCTGCTCGTCGTCGCTGGTTGCGGTGCATCTAGCCTGTCAGAGCCTGCGGATGCGCGAGAGCGACCTGGCTCTGGCCGGTGGCGTCAACCTCATATTGCGCCCAGAAACTCAACTCGCGCTGTCCAAGTGGGGAATGCTGTCACCCCACGGCCGGTGTCGTGCCTTCGATGCAGGGGCCGACGGTTTCGTGCGGGGCGAGGGTGCCGGGGTGGTGGTGCTCAAGCGGCTCACCGACGCAGTGTGCGACGGGGACCGGGTGCTGGCTGTGGTGCGCGGCTCGGCGGTCAACCAAGATGGCCGCTCCAACGGCCTGACCGCTCCTAATGCGCTGGCTCAGCGCGACGTGATCATCCGGGCATTGCGGGGCGCCGATGTGGCGGCGGGCTCGGTGAACTTTGTTGAGGCTCACGGCACCGGCACCGCTCTCGGCGACCCGATCGAGTTCGATGCCTTATCAGCCACCTATGGGCGCGGGGACGGTCCATGCGCATTGGGGGCCGTGAAAACCAACATGGGCCATTTGGAGGGCGCGGCTGGGATTGCAGGCTTCATCAAAGCTGCCTTGGCGGTCCACAAGGCACAGATTCCGCCGAACTTGAACTTCGCACAATGGAATCCGGCGATCGACGCATCCACGACACGGCTGTTCGTGCCCACCGACCTGGCGCCGTGGCCTGACTGTCCCGGTCCCCGGCGGGCGGCGGTGTCCTCGTTCGGCCTGGGCGGGACCAATGCACATGTGGTGCTCGAGCAGGGACCGGATGCGGTTTCCAAATCTGATCGGCCGTCGGATTCCTCCGTGAGCACGCTGGTTGTATCCGGTAGGACGACCGAGCGGGTGAGCTCATATGCGTCGGTGTTGGCCGACTGGCTGGAGAATGACAGCACGGGTGTTGAACTGGGTGATGTGGCCCACACGCTGCTTCATCGCCGCCCCAATCACGGCAAGTTTGCCATGGTATGTGCGGTTGGTCGTGTCCAAGCTGTCGCAGGGTTGCGCAAAGTTGCCGCGGGCGTACCGGCGCCGGGCGTGGTCCTGCCGCGCGAGAGCCCGGCTGGATCGGGCACGGTGTTTGTTTTTTCGGGTCAGGGCTCTCAGTGGGCGGGAATGGGGCGGCAGCTGATGGCCGATGAGCCAGCGTTCGCTGCGGCGGTCGCCGAACTGGAGCCGGCTTTCGTCGAGCAGGTTGGCTTTTCGCTGCGGCAAGTGCTCGCCGACGGCGAGCCGCTGGTCGGCATCGAGCGCATTCAGCCGGTGCTGGTCGGTATGCACTTGGCGCTGACTGAGTTGTGGCGCTCCTACGGGGTGCAACCCGATGCGGTGATTGGGCATTCGATGGGGGAAGTCTCCGCTGCGGTGGTGGCTGGGGCGCTGAGCCCGGCCGACGGACTGCGCGTGATCGCTACCCGGTCGCGGTTGATGTCACGGCTGTCCGGGCAAGGGGCAATGGCGCTCCTGGAACTGGACGCGTCGGCCACCGGCGAGCTGATCACCGGCTACCCCGACGTCACTTTGGCGGTATACGCCTCTCCGCGCCAAACCGTGGTCGCCGGGCCTCCCGCGCAGGTCGATGCGGTGATCGCCGTGGTTGACGCCCAAGGAAGGCTGGCGCGGCGGATCGAGGTGGACGTTGCCTCCCACCACCCGACCATCGACCCGATCCTGCCCGACTTGCACAGCGCGCTTGCGGATTTGGAGCCGACCACCCCACAAATCCCATTGATCAGCACAACCGGGAACGCGGGCGGCCAAGCGCCGGTGTTTGATGCAGGCTACTGGGTGGCCAACGTTCGCCAGCCGGTTCGGTTCAGCCAGGCCGTGGCCGCAGCCGGTGCAAACCACGCCAACTTCGTCGAGATCAGCCCGCATCCGCTGCTCACCCATGCCATCACCGAAAGCCTGGAGCCCGAGAGCCCCCGCGGCGACATCCAGGTGGCGGCAACTCTCAACCGAGACAACCCAGAAACGCTCAGCTTCCACGCGAACCTGGCTACCGTACGGCCGCCGGTGGGTGTGGAGACAGGTGACGGGAGCACGGGCGCGCTGGTGGATATTCCGCCGACGCCCTGGATGCACTCGAAATATTGGCTGACCAATCGCGCGGACGGGCAGCAGGTGAGAGGGGCCCACCCTCTGCTCGGCGTACACATCGAGATGCCCCCGGGCCGTGGCCACGCTTGGCAGGCAGACGTCGGAACCGATCTTCTGCCGTGGCTGGAGGATCACAAGGTCCATGGCCAGCCGGTCATGCCTGCCGCGGCTTTCGGCGAGATCGCGCTGGCTGCCGGCAGCGAAGCTTTCGGTCTGCCGGCGCCCGCCGTGGAGGTGAACCGGCTCGAGGTCGAGCAGATGCTGCCTATTGGCAGCCAAACTCAATTGACGACGGTCCTCAACCGAAATGCCGACAGCAGCGTGCGCGTCGAGGTCTATTCGCGCTCGACCGGCGGCAACTGGTGTCGGCATGCGGTTGCTCGCGTCGACGTCGCGCAGGGCGATGTGGACACGCAGCGGCGCGGTTCGTCCGACGATACGGCAATCGTCATGTCGCCCGTCGACTTTTACGTCGCCTTGCGGCGCACCGGCGCCCATCACGGGCGAGCCTTCGCCGCATTGACCCGGATCACCCGATCAACCGACGGATTCGCGGAGACTGAGATCGCGCTGCCCGATGAGTCGACTGCGCATCGCGGGTTCCGCATTCATCCGGTGATGCTCGACTCGGCGCTGCAAACATTGGCCGCCGCAATGCCGGCCGAATCGCTGCAAACAACAACGGATGTCACGTATCTGCCGGTGGCGATAGAAACGATCCGCTTGCTGGGGGACGTAGGCCGACGGGCCCGATGCCGGGCCGAATTGATCAATGTCGACGACGCCGGCGCCGTGGGACGGATCACCCTGATGGACGACACGGGGACGCCGACTGCCCAAATCACCGGCGTATACCTGCGACGCATTCAACGCGGAACACTGCCGTTACCGCTGGAGCAAAAGGTCTTCGACACCGTCTGGGTGCAGACATCGACCTTATCGGAGTTTGTTGCAGCACCGGCGTCCCTCCCGGCTGGAAGCTGGCTGGTGTTGCGGCACGATCCCGACTCGAACGACCTCGCAAAGGATTTCTCAACCAGATTCGCCTCACCGACCCGGCGTGTGATCACCGCCGATCTTTCAGACGAATCCGCGGTACTGGAGGCGTTCGCGAAAACCGCAGCGGATCCCGGCCTTCCGCCGGCCGGGGTGGTCATCTTTGTCGGCCGGCGTGACTTCGACGGGACCGACGCCGACGTCGACTTGGCGCATGCGCGTGATGCAATTTGGGCGATCTCCGCTGCGGTGCGTGCGGTCGTCGGCGGCTGGCACGGAAAGTCGCCGCGGATGTGGCTGGTGAGTAGCAACGGTCTTGCGGTTCACGACGACGACTGGGGTGATCCGGCGGTCGGCGCGCTCAAAGGTCTCATTAGGGTGCTGGCTTACGAGCATCCAGAGCTGCGCACCACCCTCGTCGACCTGGACACGAGCTACGACGCCGTGGCCACGTTGACCGCCGAGCTGGAGTCGCCGGGAAGCGATGACTTGATCGCCTGGCGGGGTGAGTGCAGGTATGTCGAACGTCTCGCTCGGGCGGCACTGGGTGCCCGCGAACGGGACCCGGTTGTGTGCTCGGAGGGCTCCTACGTCATCACGGGCGGTCTCGGCGGGGTCGGCATGGTCGTCGCTCGCTGGCTCATCGACAGCGGTGCCGCACGCGTCGTTCTCAACGGTCGAAGCGATCCCTCCGACAGCCAACAAAAAGAACTCGCGGAATTGATGACACGCGCCGAGGTCGTCGCGGTACGAGGGGATATCGCCTCGCCGGGAATGGCCGATCGCCTCGTTGCGGTCGCCGAAGAAACCGGACGGCCGTTGCGAGGAGTCGTGCATTCGGCAGCCGTGATTGACGACGAGATCGTCGCGACCCTCAGCAGGGAAAGCCTGGAACGGGTGTGGGCGCCCAAGGCAGTGGGTGCATGGCGGCTGCATGAGGCCACCGCCGACCGAGCGCTCGACTGGTGGGTTGGATTCTCGTCGGTGGCATCACTGCTGGGCTCGCCGGGGCAGTCGTCTTACGCGTGCGCGAACGCGTGGCTCGACGCTCTGGTGTCGTGGCGAAGAGCGGCGGGTCTGCCTGCCATCACGATCAACTGGGGCCAGTGGGCGGAGGTCGGAATCGCGCGCTCCCTGACCCTTGGTGTTCTCGACCCCATAAGTCCCCCCGAGGGGATCGAGGCCTTAGAAGCGTTGCTCGCCCGCAACCTCGCGCGGGTGGGAGTCGCACGGCTGCGCCTCGATCGCGCAGCTGCCGCATTCCCGGAGATCCAGCAACTCGGCTACTTTGCAGACCTCGTCGGGGAACTGGAAACTGAAGGCGAAGACGACTGGCCGGGCCCTGACGCGCTGCATGGCATGGATCCCGGCGAGGTCAACCGCATCGTCACGGCGCGTCTGCGCAGCCGCGTTTCAGCGATCATGGGCTATCCCGATGACCGGGCCGTCGCGACGGACCGGCCGTTGACCGGAATCGGAATGGACTCCCTGATGGCTGTGCGGATCAGGAACACGGTCCGCGGGGACTTCGGTGTAGAGCCCCCGGTGGCACTTCTCTTGCAGGGTGCCTCACTGGAGGATGTCACGGCCGATCTGATCGGTCAGCTCGGCCTCAACGGGTACGACAACAGCAAACCGACGAACGAGATTCGCGATCGAGCGCATCAACGCGCCGCAGCACGCCAAAGAGCGTCGATGCGGCGAAGGGGAGGACAACGAGTGTGACCACTGACATCCAGCTCTCATTGGCGACGAACTCACTGCCGCCCACCGCGATTGCGATCGTCGGTATGGCTGGCAGATTCCCCGGTGCCGATTCGGTGTGGACTTTTTGGGACAATCTGCGTCGCGGCAAGGAATCGATCGTCGACTTGTCGGAGGGCGAACTCGTCGCCGCCGGTGTCGGAGAAAAGGCGCTGGCTAACCACGCTTATGTGCGTCGTGCGGCCATCATGGACGGAGTCGACGAATTCGACGCTGAGTTCTTCGGGTTCACCCCGCAGGCGGCACGGATGATGGATCCGCAACACCGGCTGTTCTTGCAGTGTGCGTGGCACGCACTCGAAGATGCCGGCTACTACCCAGAGCATATCGACGGTTCGGTCGGGGTGTACGGAACAAGCTCGGCGAGCGGTTATCTGTTGCACAACCTCATGTCGCACCAGGATCCGCGCATGATCATCGGTCAGGGAGCCACCTTCGAAATGGTCAACTTGTCGCTGCAGAACGACAAGGACCACCTGGCCACCCGGGTATCGCACCAATTCAATCTGCGTGGGCCCGCGCTCTCGGTGCAGACGGCGTGCTCATCGTCGCTCGTCGCCGTGCACCTAGCCTGTCAGAGCATCCTGAGCGGTGAATGCGACATGGCATTGGCTGGCGGCGCCTCGATACGGGTACCCCACCGCGTCGGGTACTGGCACGAACCCGGATCGATGGTCTCGGCCACCGGCCATTGCCGGCCGTTCGATGTGCGGTCGGACGGCACGATCTTCGGTAGCGGTGTCGCCGTGGTGGTTCTCAAATCGCTGCAGTCCGCCCTCGACGACGGCGACCAAATCCATGCCGTAATCAGAGGATCGGCGATCAACAATGACGGCTCGATAAAGATGAACTATGCGGCGCCCAACGCCGCCGGCCAAGCCGAGGCAATCGCCGAGGCGCATGTCGTCGCCGATGTTGACGCGTCGTCCGTGAGTTATGTTGAGACTCATGGAACGGGAACGCCACTCGGTGACCCGATCGAAATCGAAGGCCTGCGTCAGGCATTCGCGATATCTACGGCGACCAGACCGGGTCCGTGCTACGTCGGTTCGGTCAAGTCCAACATCGGGCACTTGGAGGCAGCGTCCGGGGTTGCGGGCTTGATCAAGGCGATTCTCTGCCTCAAGCACCGGGCAATCCCGGCGACGCTGCACTTCACACGCCCCAACCCTGAACTGCATCTTGACCGAGGGCCCTTCGTCGTCCGCAGCGAGTACGGCCCCTGGGATTGGGAAGGCGTTCGGCGCGCCGGGGTGAGTTCGTTCGGCGTGGGCGGCACCAACGCGCATGTGGTCTTGGAGGAGGCGCCGCCAGTGTCGGCGTCCGCTAGCCAGGCCGGTCCCCAGGTCTTGTTGTTGTCCGCTCGCACGCCCGAGTCCCTTGAGGAGTCACGCTCCGCGTTGGCCGCGATGTTGTCGGGCCCAGACGAGCTGAGATTACCCGACGTCGCATACACGCTCTCGCGCCGACGCAAAGAGAACATCCGGTTGGCCGCGGTCGTCGATAACCAGCAGCACGCGGCCGCCGTGCTCGGCACCGCGGAGAACGACAACGTTTTCATCGGTGAGCCGGTGCACACTGACGAATCAAGCTCGCAGCGTGTCGTT
The DNA here is from genome assembly GCA_050262635.1 of Candidatus Sericytochromatia bacterium. GTDB lineage: Bacteria > Actinomycetota > Actinomycetes > Mycobacteriales > Mycobacteriaceae > Mycobacterium. Next base: position 21,888 of record JBLNEK010000124.1, read on the forward strand.
TTCCTTTTTCCGGGACAGGGCGCTCAGTACGCCGGGATGGCGCACGGCCTCTACGAGTTCGAGCCGGTATTCGCCGAGTATTTCGATCAGTGCGCCGCAGCTTTCGTCGATGAGCTGGGTATCGACCTGCGGGCGGAGGTGTTCAACGGCGCCGGACGAAGCCTGGAGCGCACCCACAGGGCCCAGCCCGCCCTGTTCGCAGTGGAGTACGCGTTAGCGAAACTGATCGAGTCTTACGGTGTGCGCGCGGCGGCGTTAGCCGGACACAGCATCGGCGAGTATGTTGCGGCCACCGTGGCCGGCGTCTTCGACCTCCCGACCGCGGTCAAGGCGGTGTCGGTGCGCGCACGCCTGATGCACGCCGCAGCGCGTGGCGTCATGGTCGCGGTGGCGCTGAGTCCCGATGCGGTCGCCGAGTATCTCTCGTCAGACGTCGACATAGCCACGATCAATGATCCGGGCAGCTGCGTGGTTGCCGGATCTGAGGAGAACATCCGAAAGTTTTCCGACCGCCTCGCCCAAGAGGGAATTGTCGCTCGACGGGTCCGCACATCGCACGCTTTTCACTCGCGGATGATGGATCCGGTGATACCCGAGTTCACAGGCTTCATGTCGGGTCTGATGCTTCGTGAACCACAGATACCCCTGCTATCGAACGTCACCGGGACGTGGATGTCCTCGAACGAAGCGACTAATCCCACGACGTGGGCGCGTCAAATACGAGCTACGGTCAGGTTCTCCGACGAGCTTGATGTGCTGCTCGCCGATCCAAGCCGCGTATTGATCGAGGTTGGTCCCGGCGGCAACTTAACGTCATCGGCGATGCGTCACCTCCGATGGTCAAGCCAACACCGTGCCGTTCGGCTCATGCGCCACCAAGCACAGAACCGAAAGGATCGTGACACCTTCCTGGTCGCGCTCGGGCAACTGTCGGCAGCGGGTATTGACGTGGACTGGACCACCCTATGGGCCAGCCACCAGCCGAGACTCGTTTCGCTTCCCGGCTACCCCTTTGTGCGCCAACGGCACTGGGTAGAACCAAGCGCGACCCACGGCTGGCCGGGCAGTACCCCGGCGACGAACGGTATGGCGACGGCGCCGACACCGGCGGTCTCGGGCGTAACCCATGCGGCCACCAACGGCAAGTCGCAGATGGAAACGACGTTGCAACGCATCTGGGGCCAGTGTCTGGGTATGGACTCAATCGACCGGAACGCCAACTTCTTCGAGCTCGGCGGTGACTCACTGATCGCCATCAGCGTGGCGATGACCGCCGCGAACGAAGGTCTCGACCTCACACCGCAGGACCTCTACGAAAACCAAAGCGTGGCAACGCTCGCGAAAGCCTTGACTGACCGATACGACGCTGGCGGTCTGACGCGCATGTCTTTGAACGACGTGGCCCATCCCCCCATTCCGCCGAACATTGCGCACTTCCTCGAGCAAGGGCTGCGGGAGGCCGGTCGCTGGCGTATACCCGTCCTCCTGCAACTTCGTCCCCATGTCGGGGTGGAGGACGTCCGGGTGGTGCTCACCGCCGTGACTAATCATCACGATGCGCTGCGGCTTCAGATCATGCAGCGGGCGGGAATCTGGGAGCAGCTCGTCGGTGAACCGCAGGAACTCATGGAACTGGCCACACGATCGCTTCCCGACGGTCTGGTACCCGGAAGCCCGCAGGAGCGGCAAGAGGTGATCGACATCCTTGCCGAGCAGATCAGAATTCAGGAACTGTCGAGCCCGGCACTGACCGCCACGTATGTCCGTGGCCTGCCGGGCGGACCGTGCTACCTCGCGATCAGCATGCATGCGATGGTGGTTGACAATGCTTCGCGCGACATCCTGCTCACCGACATCTTCACCGCATTCGCACAACGCCTGGCAGGCGAGGATATTGCCCTGCAACCGGTCACCACGCCCTGGTCGGAGTGGTCGCAGCGCTGTGCCGAACTCGCAACGCATCCGGCGGTCGTGGAAAGCCGCGATTTCTGGCTGAAGACCGCCGCGAAATCGACTTCGCGCGTGGGCGGTTCGGACGTCTCGGAGCGGCCCGGGTCAGACGACATCAAGAGATTGTCGACGACAATGAGCGTCTCGGAAACAGCCGAGATTGACGACGCGCGGCGCAGGCTTCGATCGCCGATCGACGAAATCCTGCTGGCCGCGCTTGGCAGGACGGTCGCCGACGTGGTCGGCGACGGCAGCGTCACCGTTGACCTCGGCGGACCTGGGCGGTCCGTTCTCAAACCCGATGTCGACCTGCGCCGGACAGTTGGCTGGTTCACGACCGTCTATCCCGTCGTTCTCAACTGTGCGAAGGACCAGGAGGCGAGCGCCCGACAACTCTTGGAGGACGTACACGACACGCTGAAAGCGGTGCCGCACAGCGGCATCGGGTACGGGCTCTTGCGGTACGTATATGGGCCTACCGCGCGGGTCCTCGGCGGCAAGCGCCCGGCCGACATCTTCTTTTCGTATGCGGGTTCGATTCCGGACCTGCCGTCGGTCGCAGCGGGTGACGCTCCGATACAGTTCGACGCCGACATAGCTATGCCGGTTCGCGAGGCCATGTCCGGCCTTGGGCACGCCGTCGAGCTCCGGGTGTATCGCACTTTCGGTGCACTGCATCTGGATTGGTGGTACGACACCCGCCGGCTCGAGCCGACAGACGTGGAATCGCTTGCCCGGCATTACCCGGCCGCGCTGATGGAACTCACTAGGGCGGCACTGGCAGAAGATGAAATGGCGTCGGCCAGTGAGGATCTGACCCTGGTGGATTTGTCGTCGATGGAAAGCACATAGGAGTGACGCGAATGCCGAGCGTGGGAAGAACAGACACCGATAAGGCAGTAGTAGTCAACGGGATCAGAAAGACCTTCGGTCCTGTTGTCGCGGTACGCGACATCAGCTTCCACATCAGCCGTGGCGAGGTGGTCGGCTTGCTGGGCCCCAATGGGGCCGGCAAGACAACTATGGTGGACATTTTGTCGACACTGACCCGCCCCGATCACGGCCACGCGGAGGTCGCGGGGCATGACGTCATTTCCGATCCGGCCGGAGTTCGGCGGTCGATCATGCTCACAGGCCAGCACGTGGCGCTTGACGACATGCTGACCGGTCGCGAGAACCTGGTGATGTTCGGTCGCCTGCAGGGATTGAAGAAGTCGGCGGCCCGCGCGCGAGCGAAAGCGCTTCTCGCCCAGTTCGACCTGGTTGATGCGGCTGACCGGTGTGTCAGCACGTATTCCGGTGGAATGCGCCGGCGCATCGACATCGCGTGCGGATTGGTGGTGCGTCCCGAAGTGGTGTTCCTGGATGAACCCACGACCGGCCTGGATCCCCGCAGTCGGCAGAGTATCTGGGATTTGGTGGCCGACTTCAAAGAGGCGGGCATCGCCACGCTGTTGACGACCCAATACCTCGAAGAGGCCGACGCTCTCAGTGACCGGATCATCGTCATCGATCACGGCATGATCATTGCCGAGGGAACAGCCGACGAACTCAAGGAGCGCACCGGAGCCACCTACTGCGAAATCGTTCCCCGCCACCTGAAGGACCTGCCCGCCATGGCCGAGGCGCTCAGTTCGCTGTTGCCGGAGGAAAACCGGGCGGCGCTGACACCGGCATCCGACCGCATTGCGATGCCCGCGCCCGACGGCCCCAACACGTTGGTGCGAGCCCTGCGACAGCTGGGTGCGGCGAACATCGAGTTGCTCGACGTCGCACTACGGCGACCCTCGCTTGACGAGGTGTTTCTCGCGCTGACAACTAATTCCGTTGCGCAGCAGGCACCTAATGGATTCCCGGTGGGCGGTGAACCGGTGGACGCGGCTGTCCTGGGCCGCCACGACAGCGGCGGGCGGCACCGACGGGACGGTCAAGCGTCGCTGCGGGTTACGGACGTGATGTCATGACGGTGTTGGCAGCCGCGAGACCAAACCCTTCGACGTCGCGGCAGTGGTGGGTGTTGACGGTTCGCATGATCACGCCAACGCTGCGCAACGGGGAGGTGCTCATCCTGGTCTCCGCGTCGATCATGTTCACGGTCGGTTTCTACATCCCGCTCAAACAGATGATGGGTGCCTTGGCACTCGGTATGAGTAGCTATGCGCAGTATCTGATGCCGCTGATCGCGCTAAACGCGATCGCGTTCGCCGCCATATCCGCGGCGTTCCGATCGGCGACCGACTCCGTGCAGGGTATCAACCGGCGATTCAAAGCGATGCCGATTGCCCCGCTGACGCCGCTGGCCGCACGCATGTCGGCCAGCATGTACCGCTGCTCCATCGCGCTGGCCCTCTCGCTGGTGTGCGGTTATGTCATCGGGTTCCGGTTCTACGGCGGCATCGCGCACACCGCGGGCTTTTGCCTCTTGGTGCTTCTGATTGGCGCGACTCTGTCGTTACTCGGAGACCTGATCGGCGCTGCGATCGAGAATCCGGCCGCCACCGCGCCCCTGATGATGCTGCCGATACTAATTTTCGGTTTTTTGTCGGTCGGCGTGCAACCGGTCGAACGGTTCCCGGAGTGGATCCAACCCTTCGTTCGCGATCAACCGATATCCCAGTTCGTTTACGGGATACGGGCATTGGCAGGCGACAGCACGCCGGCGGCCGGCGAGGTGACATGGTCCGTCATCGGACCGTCACTGGCTTGGATAGCGGGCCTGACGGTGATCGCGATTTCGCTGCACGTCGTCGTTGCTTCTAGGCGGCGGTGATGTCTGTTGCACCGGAGGGCAAGACGGCCGTCGCACTCGGCGCCTTCGACGGTTTAGGCCCATCGCCTCGGCGTCACGTGTCGGAGAACTCACCTCTGCGGCTCGCTCCGCAGACCTGGGTGCTCACCGGGCGATTACTTCGTCGGTGGCGCCGCGATCATATGACCCTGCTCGAGTCGCTGGCCATGCCCATTGTATTGCTGGTGACACTGAATATTGTTCTCGAGGACGGTATTTCGAGGGTCACCGGGCACAGCTCTCTCTACGGCAGCGTCCCGCTGATTGCGATGGTCGGGGCCATGTCCGGGTCGATGGTCGGCGGGATCGGCCTAATGGGTGAACGCACAGACGGCTTGCTGTCCCGATTGTGGGTGCTGCCGGTGCACCGGGCATCGGACCTGGTGTCGAGACTGGCGGCAGATGCGGTCCGGATTGTGGTAACCAGTGCGGTCATCCTTTGTGCCGGGCTGATGTTGGGTTTGCGGTTCCGGCAGGGAATCCTGGCATCGGTGGCGTGGCTGTTCGTCCCCACCGTGTTCGGGCTGGCGTTCACGGTGTTTGTCATCACGATCGCAGTGTACGCAGTGAATACGGCCGTCCACCCCGTGGAGGCAACCGAAATCGTCTGGGGACTGCTGATGTTCTTCAGCAGCGGCTTCGTGCCGCTCGACCAGTTCCCGCGCTGGATTCAGCCGGCCGTACAACATCAGCCGGTGAGCTACGCTGTCGAGGCGATGCGCGGACTGTCGCTCGGTGGTCCGGTGTTGGCACCGATGGTCGCAATGCTGCTCTGGTCCGCAGGCATCGTCATGGCGTGCGCGATACCGTTGGCGATCGGGTATCGACGGGCAAGCATGCGCGGATGATCACCTAGTCGTCGTATCTGTCAACCGCCGGGGAGTTTGAAATGTTTGCTTCGATGGTTATTCGAAAGCTGGCGCGCAGCGAGGAAATGTTCGCCGAGACGCACAATTTCGTCGGTCTGGGCGCACGTCTGAAGGGCCACGTCGACATTGACGCCTTGTCGGCTGCCTTTGATGCGCTGCTCGAGGCGCACCCGATTCTTGCGGCCCACCTCGAGCGCGGCCCCGACGGGCGCCATCAGCTCGTAGCCGACGACCTGGTTCGTGCCGGCATAGAAGTGATGGATCTCGGCGATGCGATCGCCGAACCCCCCATACACCTCGACCAGAGAGAGTCGCTGGCCCGGCTCCGGTTGACCATGCGCGACGGGCAGCCGCAGCTAACCCTCTACATCCATCACAGCCTGGCCGACGGTCACCACCAGTTCAGCCTCGTCGAGGAACTGTTTTCCTATTACACGGACCTAGTTTGCACCGGGCGCATACGCCCAGTCACGGTCCACCCCGCGCCCGAACCATTAGAGGTTGCGCTAGCCGAACGGCGCATAGACAAACAGCAACGGTCGGGACTCGAGCGCTTTATGCCCGCCATGTTCGCCTACGATCTGCCTCCCTCGCGGCGAGCCACCACTGACGCCAAACCCGATCTGCCGCAGCATGTTCCGGTGGCGCGATGCCGGCTCACCGAGGAGGATACTCGCAATTTGATCGCATTCTGTCGTGCGCATCGACTCCGCTCCAACGCCGTCCTGTCTGCGGCCATCTTGCTGGCGGAGTGGCGACTTAGGGACACGCCTCACATCCCGGTTCCTTACATCTATCCCGTCGACCTGCGGTACATCCTCTCACCACCGCTGTCTGCGACCGCGTGCACCAACCCGCTGGGCGTGGCCACCTATCTGGCCGAAATCGACCACAATACCGGCGTCGTAGAGCTTGCCCGCGATATCGCCGAGACGTTTCAAGCCGACGTGTCCGACGGCGTGATCCAGCAGTCTCTGCTTCACTTCAGCCCACAGTATGTCGGCAATGCGCCGGGCCTGCCCGATCTCGTGATGTTGACCGACACCGGGCCGGTGCCTCCCGTGCGCACACCTCCCGACTTGGAATTGACTAGTTGCCAAAGCGACATGTTCTTCGCCGTAAACGCCGGAATCGACATCTACTTCAGCGGAATATTCGCCGATCAAATGTGGATAGAGCACCATTCACATGCACCCGCGCCGGAAAAATCTATCGAGGCGATTCGGTCACTGCTCTGCACCATTGCCGAGCAGCGTGCCGCGACCGGCGTCATCTAGCGCCGTGAGAACCGGTGTCGGCTCTAAGCTAAGCGCCGAGACACCATCGCGCGGGGATATCAACGCACTAGCCTCGTGTGGATGACCAACAAGGTTCCGGTCGACCTCAGCGGCGCCGCGCAGACCATGCTGACGACTCTGTACCTCAAGGCGCTGGATGCCGACTTTGAGCGCCCAGTACTGGGCGATCGGTACGCGAAGGAGGCGGTCGACCGACTTGATTACGACTGGCGCGAGATCGGCATCACCGGCAGATGGGCGCCTCTGATCACCGTGCGCACCGCCCAGTATGACATCTGGGCACGTCAATTCCTGGCCGTCCACGAGCACGCGACGGTAGTGCATCTTGGCTGTGGTCTGGACAGCCGAGTGTTCCGGATAGACCCTGGCCCATGCGTGGAGTGGTACGACGTCGACTATCCCGCCGTTATCGCGCTGCGGGAGAAGATTTATCCGGCGCGCCCCAGATACCACCTCATTGCGACTTCTGCGACGTCTCCGTCATGGCTCGACCAACTTCCCGCGGACCGCCCGGTATTGCTGCTCGCCGAAGGTATCAGCATGTACCTCAGGGAGCACGAGGGCATCGCGCTGCTGAGACGCGTCGTTGACCGCTTCCCATCCGGCGAACTGCAAACCGACTTCTACAATTGGCTGGGAATCAGATCACAGAAGGCGCAAACGTTGGTGCGGCGGTCCGGTTCGACGCTGCACTGGGCGGTCAATGGCCCAGAGGACATCCTGTGCTCAGTTCCCGGGGTCCGATTACTGACCGCCGTTTCGTTCTTCGACGCGAGCACGTTCCGCCGCGCATCAGCTGGGTTTCGGTTGGCGAGGCGCCTGGTTCGCGTGGTGCCGCCCGTGCGTAAGGCGCTCCAGTACCACCGCTACGCGTTCGGACCCGTTAGGGTTTCGACGTCGACAGAGCCGAGTGTCGTGGTGTATTGACCTCCCATCTCTGCAACGCGCTCAAGTAGCCGGCCTCATCGGGCGGGCTAAACGTCTTCCGGAGGGGGCGAGATCCGATACTTTTTAGGTGCCAGCAAACGACGAGGCGAAGAAACGCGGGGAGAAAATATGGCAACGGAAACAACGGAGGCGGTACGGCTACCGCCGGGACCACGGATACCGAAGACCCTGCAGGGCATCGGGTTCTTGTCTGCAACGCATGGAATGTTTGCTGCTATCGGCCGCCGGTACGGCAATGCGTTCACCGTCAATCTGCCGCTCTTCGGCCAGGCGGTGGTGATCAGCGACCCGACCTTGGTTAAATATGTGTTCACCGCGAGCACCGACTTGATCGAACGTCCCACAGGGGCGGGGCATCTCGGGGAGGCTTTCGGCCCCGGGTCGACGTTCAGTCTTGCCGGCGAAGAGCTTCTCGCGCGCCGCAAATTGGTGGTCCCGCCGTTTCACGGGAAGCGGGTGAGAGGCTACGAGCACATTATCGAAGACGAGGTGATGCGCGAGATCGCACATTGGCCTGAGGGGCGTGAGTTCAAAACGCTGCAGCCGATGATGCGCATCACCCTCAACACGATCTTGCGTGTCTTGTTCGGTTCCGAGGGACCCGCGATGGACGAACTTCGCGACCTGCTGCCGCCCATGGTCGCGCTTGTCGCTCCCGCCGCGCTGCTGCCGCCCAGACTGCGGGGTGATTTGGGCCGGTGGAGTCCTGGGGGGCGGTATCTGCGGCTCCGGCGCCGGTTCGACACTGTCATCGACTCCCTCATTGCCGAAGCGCGGGCCGACCCGGCCCTCGAAGAGCGCAGCGACGTGCTCGCGCTGCTGGTGCGGGCCCGTTACGACAACGGTGAGCCGATCCCGGATCGGCACATCGCCGACGAGTTGCTGACCTTGGTGGCCTCCGGTCATGAGACAACCAGCTCGGCGTTGGCCTGGGCAGTGGAGCGGTTGCGCCGCCATCCCTCGCTGCTGTCGCGGCTGACTGAAGAAGTCGACGCGGGCGGATCGGAGTTGCGGCAGGCCACGATCTGGGAAGTGCTGCGCACCCGGTCGGTTCTCGAGGGCACTACGCGCCGCACGAAGAAGCGAATTCGGTTGGGGGAGTGGGTCCTTCCGGAAAACACCGCGGTGATAATCAGTATCCGAATGGCGCATGCGTCAGAAGAGAGCTTTCCGGATGCGGCGTCGTTCAACCCAGACCGATTCGTCGGCACCGGCGCCCCGAAGCCCTTCGCGTGGATTCCGTTCGGCGGCGGCGTAAACCGCTGTATCGGCTCGGCGTTGGCCACCATGGAGATGGACGTCACGCTGCGTACACTGCTGCGCGAATTGCGGTTCGCGCCAACCGATGCGCCGGGCGAACGGCGTCGCTGGCGCGGTGTTGCAACCGTTCCAGGACGGGGCGGCCTAGCCGTGGTCCACCGGCGGACGGTGAAGGCGTCGAGCGACGCTGAGTCGGTGTCGGTGGCCGACCACGCCAGCTAAGCTGAGCAATGAGGACGACCAGCCACGCCACCGCCCGCCGACGCATACCCGTAGGGCCTCAGCGGGTACGGGGTGAACCTGCGCCGAGTATCGCAACAGTGGGTACGGTCTTTATAGCGGTCTTCTTCCTGGTGTGTCTTCCCTGAACACTCACCCGAGACCCACCACTCGGTAGGGTTCAGGCCGCGGACCGCCACATGTGAAGACTGAGACAACCTCGCCTTTCCCGAGTTCGGTATCAGTTCGTCGTCATGCACCCGAGGAGAAAGATGTCCGAGCGAGTCCCGTTCAACCGAGTCGACATGCTGATCTTCCATTTCGATCAGACAGCCGATCTCTGGAACGTCCATTGCGAGGTCCGCGTGGAAGGACGACTGGACCCAAGCCGCCTCGCCGCTGCCGCGCTCGAGGCGGTCCGGCGCCACCCGATGGGCCGCGCTCGGATGGAACCCTTCGGTTCCATGACTCGCACCTTCCATTGGTTGATCGACGATGAGGTCGCGGCGGTTCCGCTCGAGATCGTCGACTGCACGACAGACGCCGAGGTCGAGGCAGCACGCGTCCGCCTGCTTAACACGCGGGTGGACTTGCACGTCGCCCCGCCGCTTGCGCTGGCGCTCGCCCACCACCCTGAGGGCGACTACCTGATCATGAACCTGAGCCATGTGGCAGGTGACGGGATGAGCGCCTACCGGCTGATGTTGTCGATCTGCCGCGCCTACACGGGAACCGAGGACATACAGCCGGTCCTTCCTTTCACTCACGTACGCAATTTGCGCAGCCAGGTCGGGCGCCGGGACCTTGCCGATGCCCGTACCCGGCTGCGTGATCTCGCGCGGCGCATTTCCGACGCCCGGAACGAACCCCCCGTGACTTTGGCCGTCGACGGCGGTTCCGAGGGCGTCGAGGGACACGGCTTCCACATGCTCCGGTTCGACCGTGACGAGGCAGTACGCATCGCCGCTCGTCGGGTGAAGCCGGCGACGATCAACGACCTGTTACTGGCGGCTCTCGCCGTCACGATCCGCCGCTTCAATGACCAGCGGGGCTTGGCGCCGGGACGCATCTCGTTATTGATGCCGGTCAACCTACGACCTGCTGAGTGGAGCAAGGAGCTCGTCTCCAACATCTTGTCGATGGTTCCCGTAGGCATTCTCGAGTGCGCACAGTCCGACCTCGTCGCGAGTCAGGCAGCAGTCGCGGAGCGCACCGCCGAGCTTAAGGAGCAGCGGCTCGCAGGGGTGATGGTCGACATCCTCGGCATGGTCGGCATCTTGCCAGCGGGTGTGCGCAATGCGGCCCTTCGTTGGTCCCGCGGCCTCCCAGTCGACTCGGTCCATACAGGCGTGCTGTCCAATCTGGGCACCCTGCCCCAGCCCCTCGACTTCGGGGCTGGGGCAGGTGCGGCCACCGAGCTGCGGATCTCGCCGCCGGCCTGCATGCCCGAAGGCACCGGCGTGGGTGTCACCATGATGAATGGTGAGATTTTCCTGACGCTGCGCTACCGCCGCGCCCAATTCGACGCCGAGGGCGCAGCGCGGTTTGCGGCGGATCTGCGGAAGGTCCTGCTCGACGAGCCCTCGCCGGGACTCCCTGCCAGCACTGACGGAGGTATATCGCATGGGATGTCAGGCTGATCCGGGCAGAGATTCTCAACTAGGCAGCCTCGCGCCCCATATCGGACGGGATAACCCTGATCCGAACGACGGCGCGCATCAGCCAGGATTCAATGTTTAGACGCATTGGGTGGAAACCGAATCTCGGCTACCACGACACCGCGGATTTGGTGGCCCTCGATGTGTGGTGTCGAAACGGCATTCGAATTTCGATGCCAGCGGCATCTGAAAATTGACCCCGATGTCGACACGGGTCAGTTTTCAGCCGACTCCGATAGAAGATTCCTAGGGCACGTGCAGGCACGAACCCGCCCAACACATACCCGCAGGACGCCACGCGGGTTGCGATGAGCCCGCGCGGAATATTTCGCCTGGAATACTCCCGGGTATGTCCGTGACCCGTAGGCCCCACCCGTCAAAGGCCATTGGTACGGCCCCGTGGTTCCAAAAGATCATGGTCAAGTACTGGTATCCGTTCTTGACCCGCCGGTGGGATGGGGAGGACGTGGTGTTGCTGAATTATGGCTATGAGGAGGATCCGCCGATGGGCTTGCCGCTGGCGGCGTCCGATGAGCGCGACCGGTACAACATCCAGCTCTACCACTGCACGGCAACCCAGGCGGATATCAGTGGCAAACAGGTATTGGAGGTCAGCTGCGGCCACGGTGGTGGCGCCTCCTACGTTGTGCGCGCGTTGCGCCCGGCGTCCTACACAGGGCTGGACTTAAACGTCGACGCGATCGCCTTCTGTCGGAAAAGGCACAATTTGCCCGGGCTGGATTTCGTGCACGGCGATGCGCAGAGCCTGCCTTTTGCCGATGAGTCCTTTGACGCGGTGATCAATGTGGAAGCCTCCCACGGTTATCCGAACTTTTCCCGTTTTCTGGCCGAAGTGGCGCGGGTGCTGCGTCCCGGTGGGCGTTTCCTCTACGCCGATTTCCGCAGTTATCTGGATTTCTCCGAGTGGGAGGCAGCGATGGCCGACGCCCCGATGCGGCTGCTCTCCGAGAGGGTCATCAATGCCGAGGTTCTGCGCGGACTGGAAAATCTTGCGCCCCGGTACCTGGAGCTGGTCGGTCGCCATTTGCCCGCGTTGCTCCGTCCTTTTGGCCGCCTATTTGTCGGTGCGCCAGGCTCGCTGATGTACCGCGAACTGCAACGTGGGCGGCTTTCGTACCGGATGTACTGCTTCGCGAAGGATTGACCCGGCGTCTGTCGCGCACAGGGGCCGGCCATCCCTCGGCAAGTCGCGACGACCGTCGACGAGGTTGCGCTATATGAGCTTCACCCGGCCACTTAGGCAGCCGCGGCTGCGGCGGCGTCGATACCCCACCACGGTCGGTCGGTTCATCGGCACAACCTCGGTCTCTTTCACTAGACCGTCCTGCGACGTAACGCATGTAACGTCACCAATTGGTGCATCCGCAGGTATCCACCACGGACATCGCAGGCGGATCGCCTAAACAAGGTGTGACCTGGTTATCACTGGCGTAGATCGCGTTGGGGACTCGGCCCAGAAGGGGCCGTATCTCATACTCGTACTGGGTAAGGTCGACCATCTTTTGGAAGGTCAGAGAAAGCTCGAAAGGAGGTCACTGATGACCGACATGGCTAACGATCAGCGCGGCGACGGGCGCCCGCGGGTGTTGCTCCTCTACTACACGTATACAGGGCAGTCGCTCAAAGTGCTTGAGGCCGCGGGAGAGGTGTTCCGCGAACGAGGGTTCGAGGTCCAGAAGGCGGAGATCGAGTTCACGGATCGGCGCTTTGCCGAGCGGTTTTCGCGATTCCCGATGCGACGTGTGTGGCCCGACATGCTGAGCGTGCTGCCGGCCCAGACTCTCCGCGCGAGAGGGGAGATCCGAACCCCTGACGAGGTGCGAAACGGGGATTACGATTTGGTCTGCATTGGCTCGCCGACCTGGTGGCGCACTACCAGTATGCCGATACGCTCCTTCCTGAAGTCCGACGAGGCGCGAAAGCTTCTCGCCGACAAGCCCTTTGCCGCGTTCGTCGTTTGCCGTCGCTATTGGCGCGACAACCTCAAGACAGTGCGCAAGCTTGGCGAGAAGCGGGGCGGTCGGTATGTGGGCGGGGTCCATTTCGAGTATCCCGGCGGACAGATTAGATCTCTGCTTTCGCTGAGCAGCTTCCTCGGCTCAGGGCAGTACCGCGACCGGTACCTGGGCTTGCGCATCCCGACGACCAACGTCCAGCCGGAGCAGCTGGAGCAAACTCGAAAGTTCGCCACTGCCCTCGCAGATCGGTTATTCGGAGCGGGAGCCGCGATTCAGGGCGAGGAAACGGTTTATCCGCAAGGCGGGGAGGGGGGGGTTCTTTGAATCCTCACGCATGCACTGCCTGCGAATGTCAACAGGGGCACACTGACTGCTGAGTGTTCATGACACCTGTTGCCCGGGCCGAGAAAACGATCCCACGCGCCGTTCGATACGGGTAGCTTGGCTTGCTATGCCGGGTTCACTCGACTTGGTGGTCGAATTTCCTGCCAGTGTCGAACAAGTCCATTCGGCTTTCCGCGACGAACATTACTGGGTGGCCCGGTTGGCGGCTTTCGGCGGCAGCACCACGCTGGACTCGTTGATCCTTCACGCCGACAGCGCAGTGACCGTGGTGACCACACAGGATCTGCGCCGCCAAGCGCTGCCCAGGATGGTCGCGAAGGTGTTTCCTCCTGACCTGAAAATTCTGCGCAAGGAGACGTGGAAACCGATCGGCGGCCGCCGGGTAAGTGGAGACGTCACCGTGTCGGCGCCCGGGGCGCTGGGATCAGGCCGTGCCGACGCTTTGCTAGCACCGATGCACGACGGCTCGCGACTGAGGTTCACCGCGATTATGGAGGTCAAAGTCCCGTTGGTAGGCGGCAAGATCGAGAGCTATATCGGTGGGCAGTTGGCTGAACAGCTCCACGTAATGCAGCGCTTCACCACCGCGTGGCTCACCCAGAAATAACTGTCACTGAGGCGGCCGAAGCCCGCGACTGCAGCCGCCGACGTGCAATGGATGTAGACGTTGGCAAATGTGGAACCGATCGGCTGTGCCCTGCGTTGTAGCCTCGCCGACATGACCGACACACCGAACTCAGAGTCTCCCACCTCCGAAGCGTCCGCGGCCGTGCCGCCCGCTGCCGAGGCACTTGCCGGCCTCAACATGCCGCTGCTCGAAGCGGTGATGACTCAGCGAGCGGTGCGACGCTTGCTTCCCGACCCGGTCGACGACGCGGTGGTGTTGAAGTGCATAGAGCTCGCGCTGCGAGCGCCGACTGGTGCGAACGGGCAGAACTGGGAGTTCATCGTCGTGAAGGACCGCTGCCGAAGGAAGAGATGGCCAAGCTCGAAGCGGTCACCTCGACCTACGT
>JBLNEK010000125.1:0-6326 GCA_050262635.1 Candidatus Sericytochromatia bacterium
GAACACGGTCGGTCGGGGATACTCGTGCAGGCACGGGCGTAGGTCCTTTCTTCGATGACTTGGTAGGTCTCGAAGCAGAACCTACGCCCGGCTCCATTTACACCGGTTTCAGGACGCGACCTGACTTCGCCGGCCGTGGCGTCTTCGACAGACGCCACCGGCCGTCGCTCTGGGCCACCAGGCCAGCGAGTTCGAGCAGAGCCAGCTGGCCCTGCAGCGTGGCGATCGGCAGCCCTGACTCGATCGACAACTCGTCGGCAGAGCGCGCACCACGCCCCGGCAGCGCTTCGTATACGCGCCGTTCGTCATCGCTGAGGCCGTCCAGCGGCGATGACGGGTGCTTTGGCTCGTCAGCGAATTCGCCTGCGCGGCCGACGATCTCGACGACGTCGTCGGCCCGCGTGATTAATTCGGCGCCCTGGCGGATCAACACATGGCATCCGGCCGACGCCGACGAGGTCACCGGCCCCGGCACCGCGCAGACCACGCGGCCCAGCGCGCGGGCCCATGCCGCGGTGTTAGCCGCTCCGCTGCGCAGCCCCGCCTCCACGACGACCGTGGCCCCCGACAGCGCCGCCACCAGGCGGTTGCGGACCAGGAAGCGATGCCGGGCGGGCCGGACGCCGGGCGGGTACTCGCTGACGACGAGCCCCGTGCGCCGGATCCGGTGCAGCAAGGCCGAATGTCCCGCCGGATACGGCACGTCCACACCGCCCGCCAGCACCGCGACGGTGCAGCCCTCGGCCGCCAGCGCGGCCCGATGCGCGGCACCGTCGATGCCAAACGCCGCCCCCGACACCACCGTGACGTCGTGCTCGGCCAACCCCTCCGCGATGTCCGCCGTGACATGTTCGCCGTACGAGGTGGCCGCCCGTGTCCCGATGACGGCGGCAGCCCGCAATGCGACCTCGCCGACTGCTGCCGAGCCGAGCACCCACAGGGCGAGCGGGGCGAAGCCGTCGCGCAAACGTCGCACGTCGACACCGCCGAACGACGTGAACGACAGCACGGGCCACTCGTCGTCCTCCGGAGTCAGCAGGCGGCCGCCGATCCGCTCGACGCGGTCTAGATCGTCTGTCGCGCAGTCGATGTCGCGCCGCGCCTCAGTGAGCCCCGCCAGCCGGTCGGAGACGGCGCCGCAACGCAGCCGCTCGGCGGCCTCGACGGGGCCAACCCGGGTGGCGAGAGCCGACAACTCCGCGCACGGCGGTTCCACCACCCGCGACAGGTAAGCCCACGCTCGTCGCTGATCGTTCATCGGTCGGCTCCCGTCTGGCGAAACCCCATCGCCGTCGTCACGTCCATGATGCCCGGGATATCGCGTCCGCCGAGATCCGCGATCGTCCAGGCGACGCGAGTGATGCGGTCCACTCCCCTGATGCTCAGCAGGCCCTTGTCGAGCGCCTTGCGGAGCGGTTCCATAGTCCGGGTGTCGAGCCGGAACCGTTGTCGCAGAAGAGGACCCGGCACTTCGGCGTTGGTGCGCGCGCCGTACGGCCGCCAGCGCTCCAAGGCGGCTGCGCGTGCAACGGCCACTCGCTCACGCACAACGCGGGTGGGCTCACCACCGTCGGCGCTCAGCGCGCCCGTCCTCGCCCGGTGCATGTCCACCCGCAGGTCGACTCGGTCGAGAAGCGGGCCGGACAGCCTGCCGAGATAGCGGCGCCTCGCGGCACCCGGGCACACGCACTCCCGCGGGTCCGCCGGCGCGCACGGGCAGGGGTTGGCGGCCAGCACCAACTGGAAGCGGGCCGGGTAGACGGCCACCCCATCGCGCCGGGCCAGCCGGACCTGGCCCTCCTCTAGTGGGGTTCGCAACGCCTCCAGCGCATGGCTGCCAATTTCCGGACATTCGTCGAGGAACAGCACACCGCGGTGCGCCCGACTGACCGCTCCGGGCTTGGCCAGGCCGCTGCCGCCGCCAATCAGTGCGGCCACCGAGGTGGTGTGATGCGGTGCCACCAGCGGTGGCCGGGAGATCAGCGGCGTTTCGGGCGAAAGCAGACCAGCGACGGAGTGGACGGCCGTGACTTCGAGCGACTCCTCCTCGCTCAGCGGCGGAAGCAAACCCGGAAGCCGTTGAGCCAGCATCGTTTTGCCGGTGCCGGGCGGCCCGACCAGCATAAGGTGGTGTCCGCCCGCGGCCGCGACTTCGACGGTGTAGCGGGCCTGTGGTTGTCCGACGACATCGGCCAGGTCGGGCCCGTCGAACTGGTCGACCGGCTCCATCCGGGTAGCCTGCTCCAACTCGCCGGCGCCATTGAGCCAGGACCGCACCTGCCCCAGCGTGCGCGCCCCGTGCACCTCGATACCGTCGACAAGCGCTGCCTCCGGGAGGTTCTCGACGGGCACCACCACACCGGGCCAGCCCTCCTGCTTGGCCGCGATGACGGCTGGCAGCACGCCGCGGACGGGGCGGATTCGCCCGTCGAGCGCCAGTTCGCCCAGCAGCACCGTCTTCTCCAGCCGGGCGGATTCCACGACGCCATCTGCCGACAACACCGCAGCGGCGAGCGCCATGTCATAGACAGAGCCCATCTTCGGCAGCGTCGCGGGCGATAGCGCGAGAGTCAGCCGCGACATCGGCCAGCGGTTGCCGCAGTTGAGGATCGCCGCCCGGACGCGGTCGCGCGACTCGGACAACGCGGCGTCCGGCAAACCGACTAGATGCACGCCGGGCAGACCGGAGGTGATGTCGGCCTCGATCTCGACGGTCTCCCCCGCGACACCACGCACCGCGACCGAGAACGCCCGCCCGAGGGCCATCAGCCGACACCCTCGAGATGCGTGATCTCGGGGGTGCGACGACGGCCGATTCGCACCCCGATCACATCGATGCGCACCGCCGCCCACGACCTGTCCTGCTGAGCCAGCCACAACGCGGCCAGCCGACGCAGCCGGCGCACCTTGTCGGCGGTCACCGCGTGCGCCAGTCCGCCGAACTGGTCGGTCGTGCGGGTCTTCACCTCGACGAAAACCGCTGTCCGCGTTGGCATATCAGCCGCGATCACGTCAAGCTCGCCGTACCGGCAGCGCCAGTTTCTCGCGAGGACCACCAGGCCGCCGTTCACCAGGTGGTCGACGGCCAGCTGCTCACCGAGCGCGCCGAGCTGCGCGCGTGTCATCCACGTTGTCATGCGCTCGAGCTTGCGCGGTACCTCCGACAACCTCGGATCGAAACCGCCCGCCGAGGCACGAATCAGCGCCAGTTGTCCCCAACCTGTGATTCATCCACAGGCGGCACGCCCGGCTAGGTGAACGCCTGCAAGAGTGCGCCCAGCTGCGCTCCGGACACGTTCTGCGGGCACGAGTTGCGCAGGTCGATCAGCGGCTGGGCGATCCCGCGCAGGTCGGCGTACTGCTGCGGGTGGCTGGCGAAATAGGCCCGCAGGTTCGCCTGCGCCTGTTCGGGGCTCTCCGAACCGGCTCCGGTGATCGCGTCGTTCGCGTCGGGGTGGGCGTCGAGGTACTGCCCCGCCGCGGCGCTCACGCCGCCGACGGTGTTGGCCAGCCCGGCCGCCGTGGCACTTGTTCCTTCTCAGTTGCGGTTTGGTGGCTGCGTACCGCAGATCGCTGCTGTTTAAACTCGGCAAATGGCTGACCGGCGGGCCACCGTTAGCGACGCACACGAGATCGCCGCCGCCATGCCGCACACCACCCGAATCGAGGGCCCCAAGGGGAATGCCGTCTACCAGGTCGGCGGCAAGTCATTCGTGTTCTTCCGCACTCCGCGCCCGGACGCCAAAGACCCGGTCACCGGTGAGAAGTACGACGACGTCATCGTGATCTGGGTCGGATCCGACGCCGACAAGACCGCGCTCGTCCAAGACCCCGACAGCCCCTTCTTCACCACCTCGCACTTCGACGGACATCCCTCGGTGCTGGTGCGGGCGTCGCAGTTGCACCGGATCGCCAAAGACGAACTCACGGAGCTCATCCAGGACGCGTGGCTGTCGAGAGCATCGAAACGCCGTGCGGCCCAATGGCTTTCAGAGCACGGCCTCGGACAGAGCTAGTCGGGCAGCCGCAGCTCGGGCTTCTCCACCTCTTCGATGTTGACGTCCTTGAACGTGATCACGCGGACCTGCTTGACGAACCGCGCGGGCCGGTACATGTCCCATACCCACGCGTCGGCGAGGCGCAGCTCGAAGTACACCTCGCCGTCGGCGTTGCGGGGAATCAACTCGACGCTGTTGGCCAGGTAGAAGCGTCGTTCGGTCTCCACGACGTAGCTGAACTGACCGACGATGTCCTTGTACTCGCGGTAGAGCGAGAGCTCCATCTCGGTTTCGTACTTTTCGAGATCCTCGGCACTCATCTACGCGACTGTCCTTTGCTCACTATGGCTCTATTTTCCCTCACGCCTGCTCGAGCCGCTCCTCCGGCACCAGGAATTCGACCGCCGAGCGGCGCACGTTGATGAACGAGTAGCGGTGCACCTTTGACGGGCCCAGCTTGTTCAGCGCCGCGGCGTGGGCTGACGTGCAATAACCCTTGTGCTCGGCGAAGCCGTAGCCGGGGTATTCGGCATCCAGAGCGACCATCAGCCGGTCCCTGCTGACCTTGGCCAGCACGCTGGCCGCCGCGATGCACGCGGCCGCACCGTCTCCGCCGATCACCGGCAGCGACGGCATCGGCAGCCCCGGAACCCGGAAGCCGTCGGACAGAACATAGCCGGGACGAACGGGCAGGCCGGCCACCGCGCGACGCATGCCCTCGATGTTCGCGACGTGCACGCCGCGGCGGTCGACCTCGCTGGGTGGCACGAAAACGACGTGATAGGCCAGCGCGTACCGGCAGATCAGCGGATAAAGCGTCTCGCGCGACCTCTCGGTCAGCTTCTTGCTGTCGTCGAGGTCGGCCAGGCTCTTGAGCCGGTTCGGCCCTAGTACACAGGCGGCGACCACCAGCGGCCCGGCGCACGCACCGCGGCCGACCTCGTCGACACCGGCCACCGGTCCCAGCCCACTGTTGTGCAGGGCCGACTCCAGAGTGCGCAGGCCCGACGACTTGCGAATCACCGCCCGCGGCGGCCAGGCCCGCTGAGTCCGGCTCATCGCTATCTGCTGCTCTTCGCCCAAGCGGCTCATCGCCCGAGTCACTTACTGCCCTTGGTTTCTGCTCTTCGCGCAACCGCTCATCGCTGCTGAATGTCCACCGAACTGACCCCACCCCACCGTGACGGCGGCCAGGCGATGAATCTCGCCTTGCCGATGACGTTTTCGACCGGAATCGTGCCAGACATCGGGTCGCCGGTGCACAGGATTCCCCGCTGCAGATCGGCCGGGATGCTGGTGCAGTGCGCACGCGAGTCGGCCGAGTGCGTGCGGTTGTCGCCCATCACCCATAGCCGACCGTCGGGCACCTTCACCGGGCCGAACTCTGGGCCCAGGCACCGGTAGACGGCCGGGTCGAGGTTTTCCACGCCCATCGTCGCCGGGTTGAGGAAAGGCTGGTTGAGCGGCTTGCCGTCGACGGTCAAACCCGTGGTGTTGCGGCATTGGACCGTCTGCCCACCGACCGCGATGATGCGCTTGACCAGATCGTTCTCGTCGGGTGGCACGAACCCGATGAACGAGAGCGCGTTCTGCACCCACCGCACCGGGGTGTTGGCGGACCGGATCGACTTGTAGCCGACGTTCCAGTTGGGCGGCCCCTTGAAGACGATCACGTCGCCGGGCTCAGGGGCGCCGAAGCGGTACGTGAGCTTGTCGACCATCACGCGATCGCCGGTGCACCCCGCACATCCGTGCAACGTCGGCTCCATGGACTCCGACGGGATGAGGTACGGACGCGCGACGAACGTCAGCATCACGTAGTAGAGGCCCACCGCGATCACGACCAGGACCACGGCCTCCCGCAGCGCCGACTTCTTCGGCTCGGGCTTGCCTTCGGGCTTGTCTGCTTCTTCGGTGGCCTGCTCGGCCTCGGTAGCTGTCTCGGTGTCGGCCGGTGGGTCAGCGTCGGTCACGCGATCAAGCTACAGCCTCAGCGGCGTTCCTTGATCTTGGCCTTCTTGCCCCGCAGTTCCCGCAGGTAGTACAACTTGGCGCGTCGCACGTCACCGCGGGTGACGACCTCGATGTGGTCGATGTTCGGCGAGTGAACCGGGAACGTGCGCTCGACGCCCACGCCGTAGCTCTCCTTGCGGACCGTGAAGGTCTCGCGGATGCCGCCGCCCTGCCGTCGGATCACGACGCCCTTAAACACCTGGATGCGTTCCTTGGAGCCCTCGATGACCTTGACGTGCACGTTGACGGTGTCGCCGGGGTTGAAGGCCGGGATGTCGTCGCGCAGCGAAGCCTGGTCGACGAAGTCCAGCGTGT
>JBLNEK010000126.1:0-9731 GCA_050262635.1 Candidatus Sericytochromatia bacterium
TCCACTTACCCATTCGACGGCAACCGAGGATGATGGCGACTATCGAGCAGCTCCGACAGGCACCGCGCAGCCCGCTGCATGCGGGCGACATGGACGCGGCGATGTGGGCAATCGAGAAGGATCCGCTGCTGCGGCAGACGATGACCGCGGTGCTCGTGCTCGACCAATCACCCGACAGACAAATCCTGTTTGACCGGATGGAACACGCCACCCGCAGCCTCCCGCCATTTCGGCACAAGCTGGTCGCGACACCATTGCGATTATCGACGCCCCGTTGGCTCGTCGACCCGAATTTCGATCTCTCGTACCACGTTCGGTGGATTCGTGCACCCGGCGACGGAGCCATCGAAGGTGTGCTCGAATTCGCGCGCCAGTCGGCGATGTCGGGTTTCGACGAGGCTCGTCCGCTGTGGACCGTCACCGTGGTCGAGGGCCTCCAACATGACCGCGCAGCCCTGATCCTGAACATCAGTCACGTCATGACCGACGGCGTGGGCAGCCTTGCCGTTCTCGCCCAAATGGGCGACTTCACCCGCGAGCCGCGCGATATCGGGCCCATGCCGGCAGTCCCGCAGCCCGAAGACGACTCGCCTTTCCCACTCGCTGCCGAGGCGATCACCTACACGATGCGCCGGACCGTCGGGTTCTTCAGCCGGTCGGCGAATGTGGTTGCCCGGGCCGTTCCTGGCGTGTTGTCCCGCCCGGTTGACACCGCCAAGACCGTTAACAAGAACGTCCGGGCGCTGATGCGGGTGATGACGCCACCGCTCAAGAGCCTCTCCCCGCTGATGGCCGAAAGGCGAGGCTGGATGCGCTTCGCCGCTCTCGAGCTGGACCTGCAAACGCTGCGCGAGGCAGCCAAACCGCGGGGCTGCACGGTCAACGACGCCTTTGTTACCGCGGTCGCCCACGGGTTCGCTCTCTACCACCTGCGACACGGCAAGCCCGTCGACCGATTGCGGGTCGCCATCGCCGTGAACATCCGACGACCAGGGGATTTTTCCATCGCCAACCACGTGCGAGGCGAGTCGGTCGCGATCCCGGTCGGCGTCAACGACCCCGCAGCCGCATTGGCGATGTTCCACGATCTCCTCCTGGCAGTGAAAGAGGAAGTGAGACTTCCCTTTACCGGCGCGCTGGACGGAGTGCTCGGCGCAGCGGGCCCCGCGGTGGCCCCCTTGTTCGGGATGATGCTGAAACACGACGACTTCGCCGTCAGCAACATCCCCGCGGGCGATCAGCCGGTGTACATCGCCGGTGCGGAGGTGACGGCGATCTACCCCTTCGGGCCACTCATGGGCACTGCCGCGAATTGCAGCCTGTTGGGTTACGACAAAAAGGCGTTTGTCGGGATCAACGTCGACGCGGCAGCCGTGCCTGATCTGGACATGCTTGCCAGGTGCATCCGTGAAGGGTTCGACGCCGTCATCGCGCTCGGTGAAGGCAACTAGGTAAGGAAACACAAACTTGAACATCACGGCAGCCGAGAACGACCTCCTCACAGGTACTTACGACGAAGAGTTCGCCGAAGTCGCAGACGTCTTCAGAACCCAGATAGCTCGCACGAACGGCGGCGCCGCGGTCGCCGTATACCACCGCGGCACACTTGTCGTCGACCTGTGGGGCGGAGTTCGTAGCCTGAACGGCGTCCCCTGGACACGCGACACCCTTGCGATGTGCTGGAGCACCACCAAGGGCGTCGTATCGACGTGCGCCCATATCCTCGCCGACCGCAAAGAACTCGATTATGACGAACGCGTCGCGGCGTACTGGCCCGAGTTCGCCCAGAACGGCAAGGGGGACATCACCGTTCGGCAGGTGTTGAGCCATTCCGCGGGCCTGCACCGCCTCGGCACGATCATCGACCATGGGTCGAGGATCCTCGATTGGGAGCACATGACCGATGCGCTGGCTCGGGCGAAGCCGGCATACGAGCCGGGGACCGCCGTGGGCTACCACGCGTTGACGTTCGGGTGGCTGGTCGGGGAGTTGGTGCGACGGGTTTCGGGGATACCGATCGGCGATTTCGTCCAGAAGGAACTCGCCGAACCGCTCGGTCTCCGCGGTCTCTACATCGGCTGCCCGTCCGACCAGCGGCACCGCGTGGCACCGCTGGCGCCGATGTCACCCCCGTTCGAGCGTTGGTCCCGGCCCGTCATCAGCTTCGTCTTCGACATGCTGACGCGGACTCTTCGTGCCGTCAGGTCGCCGATCAATCCGCATCGGATGATCAACGCAGCCCTATCTCGCGGTATGGAGGAAGTCATCACCGACCCGCGACTTCTCGACGCTGCTGTTCCCGCGATGAATGGCCATTTCGATGCGGTGTCGCTGGGCGCCATGTACGCGATGTTGGCGGGTGGAGGCCAGCTCGGCGGCGTGCGCATTCTCTCCGAGGAGACGGTTCGCAGGGCCAGCGAGATCCAGAACGACCAGCGCGACCGGGTGGTGATGATGACCATGCAGTGGCGGCTGGGCTACCACCGGCTGCCGTTGCTGCACAAACAGTTGCCTCTGGGCTTCGGCCATTTCGGGTTCGGCGGCTCGGGCGGCTTTGCCGATCCCGGCCACGACCTGGCTTTGGCGATGGTGTGCAACCGCGGGCGCGGCACACCAATGGGCGATCTGCGGATTCTTCGCCTCGGCCAAGCGACAGCCCGCGCCATCGAATCCCTTGGCTAAGTCTGAAAGTCAGAGCCGGTTTGGCTGGTCCGAGACTGCGCGCAGAAGCCGATCACGTACCGGTATCGGGAGGTTCGTCGCGACGGCGAGCATTAACTTCGGTGCCGCGCCGACCACATAGCGCGCCCGGGGCCGGCGGGCCGTCAGCGCCTTTTCGACGACGTTGGCGACTTTCTCTGGTGGCACCGCCGTCTTTCGCGTCCTGGCTATCGCTTTGCTCAAGCCTGGTAGATGCCCTGCGTAGAGTTGTCGCATCTCGGCTGTCATCGTGGTACCCATCTGCTCCGTCGAGGTGTTCGCGGTATGCCACATGTCGGTCTTGGTCTGCGCCGGCTCGACCACTACGACCGGAATGTCCCAGGGCTTCAGCTCGATCCGCAGCGCGTCGGCAACGGCTTCCAGGGCGAACTTCGACGCACAGTAGGCGCCAAGCAGAGGAAAGCACACTCTGCCGTTGAGGCTCGAGACGAACACGAGCCGGCCGTGCGATCGACGCAGCCGAGGCAGTACGGCCTGTGTCACCGCCACCTGACCAACCACGTTGACCTCGAGTTGGCGACGCAGCGCTGCTGGTGCGACTGCCTCCATCGGCCCGGTCACGACCACGGCGGCATTGTTCACCACGGCGTCGAGACGCTCCGGCAGGGAATCATAAAGGGCGGCAACGTGTTCTGCGCTTGTCACGTCGAGAGTCACGGGCGTGATGCGGGGATGGTGACCGCGGACCTTGTCTGCGTCACGGTCGCTGCGAACACCTGCGAAGACGTCCCACCCCTTGGCCGCGAGATAGGTGGCGATGGACTCACCGATGCCCCGAGATGCGCCACTGACCAGAACCGAGGGCATGGCCGCGAGCCTACTCGGGCGCTGTCACATGCACAGACGAACCGAAACGTGTTGAACGAACATCTTGTGGCCGCCTCGTACTGACCCTTCGGCTCAGTGGATGCGGGCGCTGCCACCGAGTGCGATCTCCAGAACGCTGCCGGTGATCACTCCTGGGTCGGTGACCAGGTAGAGCAGTCCGCGGCTCACGTCCTCCGGCGCAAGCCACGGCTGAGGTATCGGATTGCCCTTCATCATCCGGCGCACCAAATCGTCTGGGACGTCGTCACTTCCCGGCGGTTGCACCATCGGCGTCTGGCCTGTGGTCGGGCAGATGACGTTGACCGTGATGCCTTCTTTGGCGACCTCCAGCGCCACCGATTTCGCCAGCCCGATGACGCCCCACTTGGTGGCGTTGTACGCCGCCAGCTCCGGGATGCCCATCCGGCCTCCCATCGACGACGTCACGACGATCCTGCCGAAGCGCTCCTGGCGCATGACCGGTATGGCCGCGCGCACGGTATGGAAGACGCCGGTCAGATTGGTGTCCACAAGCTGCTGCCACATCTGGTCGCTGACGTCCTCCAACGGCCCGGTGCTGACGATGCCGGCATTGGCCACCACGATGTCGAGGCGGCCCATCTTTGCGAGAGTCTGCTCGACGGCGGCGTCGACGCGGGTCGAGTCGCGCACATCGACGGCGATGGCCAGGCAGCGTCGTCCGATCTCTTCCACCTGCGCAGCGGTGCCTCGGAGGTCGTCCTCGGTGCCGAGCGGGTAGTCGAGGTCCGCCATCGGCTCCGGCGCATCCGCAGCGACGATGTCGGCTCCTTCGGCCGCCAGTGCCAAGGCATGGGAGCGCCCTTGGCCACGCGCGGCGCCGGTAATCAACGCGACACGGCCGTCCAAGGCACCCATGGTCGGCCACCTTAGCAAATAGGTAGCGATATTCTGGATTACATTGCGCGGGAACCTGTTTGGCGAGACCCCGCGGTGTTCGAGTCCCAGACGCTGCCTGGATGGCACAATCGACGCGGACGTGGTCATTGCACCGAGGGAGCTGAGCATGAGTGAGCTTGCGCCTACCGTTTCAGGGATACATCACCTTTCGCTCACTGTCAGAGACTTGGAAGCCAGCTTGGCCTGGTACGAGCGGCTGCTGGGAGCGAACCGAATACCGATGCAGTTCCCGCATTACGAACGAGAGGACACAGGCTACGGTGTGTTGCTCGTCGAGCCCCGCTCGAACCTGATGATCGGGCTGCACACGAACACCGCCAATGACGGACAGCCGTTCGACGAGGGCCGCACCGGATTAGACCATGTGGGTTTCAACGCGGGCACCCGAGCGAACCTCGAGGCTTGGACGGCGTGGTTGGACCGGCTCGGCATCGAACACTCCGGCATCAGGAGCGGGGACGAGCCGTTGGCGTTCGCGACGGTGGTGTTCCGCGACCCTGACAACATCCAACTGGAGCTCTTCGCGGCCGAGTGACGCCCTAGCTCTTGCGGCTTACGCTTGACGTGAGCCATCGAAGGGCGAGTCATGGTGTCGAAGGCAGTTCCATTGCCGGCCGCGATTGTTGCGGCGGGGCTCCTCTGGGCGTCGGCACCGGTCGCCGCCGTGCCGGCCGCAACCCAGGTAATCACCGCCGTGCCTGTCGGGCCGAGCGGCGAACCGATCAACGGGTATCAAGAGGCGCCGCCCAGGGGCAATGTCAGCGTCGTCAGTGACTGCACCACGTCGTCGCCCTCGGCCGTCGCCGAGGACATCTACTATTGCTCACCCAGCGCAGCGGATGCTGGAACATGTTGGCCCTCAACGGCGGAATCGCTGCTCTGCATGACCGATCCGTGGGCCAAGCAGCTGCACCGTGTGCAATACGACGGACCGTTGC
This sequence comes from Candidatus Sericytochromatia bacterium, assembly GCA_050262635.1. Classification (GTDB taxonomy): domain Bacteria; phylum Actinomycetota; class Actinomycetes; order Mycobacteriales; family Mycobacteriaceae; genus Mycobacterium. Next base: position 5,406 of record JBLNEK010000126.1, read on the forward strand.
CCTCCGTGCGGCCCACGGCGATCGCCGATCCCTTCGCGCTGCTTCTCGATGACGGCACCCGATGCCAGCTTCGCAACGGCGGCGCCTGGGGCGGCCGCGACGACGGGTACGTCGGCGTCTACGGCTGCGGGGGCGCGGGCGCCAACCTTGCGGTGCTGTGGCTGCCGAGCCAGGGTCCCGGTTCCTGCGTCGACCGGTCGGCGCCAGTGTGGACCGTCAAAGTCGGACGACTCGGCTTACCCAACGAGCAGTTTCCGCCGCCGCTGACCCGCAGCGTGACCAGCGCGTGGTTCGCCGGTCGCGCCGCTGCCGAACGCCCTTGACCACCAGGGACTTCGGTCCCTATCGCGCCGCTGCCGCCGAGGATTCAAATGACGTCATGGGTTCACGCGGATTCGGGGAGTTCGGATGGAGGTATGCGATGTTCTCTTCCCAACACATCGATGCCAGGACACGGTTGTTCGCTCGGGTGATGGGGCCTTACCTTGTCATCGTTGCGGTTACGGCTCTAACGCATACCTCTCGCCTGCGAACGCTGCTGTCTGAGTTTCCCGTGAACTCCGCGTGGGCGTGGGTAGTGGGAAGTTTCGTTCTGCTGGCCGGCCTCGTCGTGATCGCGCTCCACCAGAAGTGGCGAGGCGCCGCGGCGATCGTCGTGTCAGCTCTCGGGTGGCTCACCGCTCTGAAGGGCCTGTTTCTGATGGCCATCCCTCAGACCTACCTCTCGGCGGCCGGCAGCGGGATGGACGCGGTTGCTTACTGGCGCACCGCCTTGATCGTGACGGGCTTGGTCGGGCTGTACCTGACGTACGTGGGATGGGCTCCCGGATCGAGCCGACCCGGCATGCAGCAGGCGCCCTCGGCCTCGACTCTTTCGTCCGCCGCTGCGACGCCGACAAGCGCAGAGGGACGTCCGCGGCTGGTGGAAGCAACGATCGGCTTGCTGGAAGTTCGCCGGCGCTGATCTTCAGAGCGTAGCGGCTGGTCAGGCGGCCTTTCGAGCGTCGCTCGGTTCGTTTGCTGAGCAACCCGATCGGGTACAGTCACAATAGAGTCGACTAGGTTCGGCCAGGACTGAGGATCGAGCGATGCGTGACGGAATGACCTCTCCGATCATGATTGACCGCCCCACGCCGTCTGCTCCTGTTCCGCCCACGCCGTTTAGCGGTATCGCGTCGACCACGGAATTGTCGCGCCAGCGGCCGCCACAGTGCGCACTGGAGTTCGACAACGGATCATTCCTCATCGTCCGCGGTCGCGGCCTGATCGGACGCGACCCGAAGGCATCCGGCGGTCAGCCCGTCCACACCGTTTCGCTAGCCGATGACGCTTGCCTCGTCTCGCGCACGCATCTGGAGTTTTGGACTGACGCCGGCCGACTCTGGATCCGGGACTGCAACTCGCGCAACGGTTCTGAGATCGAAATGCACGGACGCCGAACCAGGATGAGGCCGGGCATGGCCGTACCTGTGCCCCCGACGTCGACGATTCTCATTGGCGGCCAACGCATCCGGGTGCGCGCAGTGGACCGCCGCGCCGTCATCGGAACGGTGACTCTGGAATGGGGCGCGGCTACGCGTGCCGGCGCCCATCGCGGGCAGAACCAGGACACTTTCGCTGCCCGTCCGCCCGTATTCGTCGTGGCCGACGGAATCGGCGGCCACTCCGCGGGCGAGTTGGCCAGTCGTGAAGCGGTGCAAGCGCTTCTGGCTGTCGCGGAACGACCGGAGGTGACCGACGACATGCTCGACCGGGCTCTCGCCGATGCGCGGGAACGCATCGACCGGATCCCGGGCAGCGACGCGAAGCGGCGACCGGGCACCACGGTCAGTGCGGCCATCGTCACCTCGTGCGGCGGAGTGCCGCACTGGATGGTGGTCAACCTCGGCGACTCTCGCACCTACCGCCTTGATGCCCGCGGGCTGCATCAGATCAGCGTCGACCACTCGGTAGGCCAGAAGCTGCTCGAAGCGGGGGTGACCGCCCAGGTGGCGCCGGCTCTGCCGATTCGCAACCTCTTGACTCGGGCGTTGGTTGGCGGCGTCGAGCACAAGCCCGACGTGTGGCGGCTGCCCATGCGCGCGGGCGACAGGATGCTGGTGTGCTCCGACGGATTGCCGTCGGCTATCGACGATGAGCGCATTCGCCGGGTACTCCAGCTGCAGCGCGACCCGCAGGCAGCCGTCGACGCATTGATCGACGCGGCGATTCGTGCGGGCGGCACCGACGACATGACGGCCGTCGTGGTCGATGCGGTTTCGATCAGACCACGGCACTACTCGGACACGTCGACGCGAGCCGCGCGGCGCAGCGCCGAATTGCCCGCCGGCACCGCAACGTCCACGCGGGTGCGCTGGCGGGTGTAGCGCGGCCCGTTATTTCTGTCGGCTAAGCGACCGACGCGTCGGTAGACGCTGATGGCACTTGGCGCGATGCGGACGACTAATTAATTGACACCGCCAGGGCGCATGTTCGTGATGCCGGGGGGGTATCCGGATTGGGACCTGAAAAACCCAGAGCGATCATGGGCAAGTCTGAATCAGAGCCGGATCTGGGAAATCGAAGCGATGCCGGATGGCGGTTGGGGGAGCCGCACGTCGATCCGTCGGTCCGCCGACAGGCGACGGGCGCTGTCACACACTTTTCCGGCGTAGGGTCGCGCTCGGACGTCGCACGCGAGGGGGCGAGATGCAACGACTCAGTGGACTCGACGCCAGTTTTCTGTACCTGGAGACGCCGTCGCAACCACTTCATGTCTGTTCGATTCTGGAGGTTGAGACCTCTACGGCACCAGGCGGCTACACCTTCGACCGGTTCCGCGCGGAGCTCGATGACCGCATCGCAGCAATTCCTGAGTTTCGGCAGAAGTTGTCTGACAATCCACTGAACGTGGATCATCCGGCGTGGATTGATGACGACAATTTCGACATCGACCGCCACCTACATCACATCGCGGTGCCTGCACCCGGCGGTCGCGCCGAACTATCCGATGTCTGCGGGCGGATCGCCTCAGACCCCCTTGATCGCGATGCTCCTCTGTGGGAGATGTGGGTCATTGAAGGAATCGACAACGGCGAGGAACGGGACGGCGGCCGGCTCGTCATAATGACCAAAGTCCACCACGCCAGTGTTGATGGGGTCACCGGTGCGGACGTCTTGGCACGGCTATGCGGCATCGAGCCCGAGATGCCGCCGCCGGAACCGGTTGAAGGAGCGGGCAACGCGAGCCCGGTTCAACTCATCGTCAGCGGGCTCGCCAATCTGGCGACTCGCCCACTTCGGCTGGCAAGTGCTGTACCGACCACGGTGTCGACGCTGGTTGACATCGTGGGCCGGGCGCGCAGCGGCCGCACCATGGCGATTCCGTTCCGTGCCCCTCGCACCACGTTCAATGACACAGTCACCCGCCGACGAGCCATCGCATACACCGAGCTAGACCTCGAGGATGTCAAGACCGTCAAGAACCGCTTCGGCGTCACTGTGAACGACGTGGTTATGGCATTGTGCTCTGATGCGCTTCGCCGTTTTCTGATGGAGCGCAATCAACTTCCCGGCAGTTCTCTAGTGGCGACAGTTCCGGTGTCGGTCCACGACAAATCGGATAGGCCCGGACGCAACCAGGTATCGGCGTTGTTCACCCGGCTGGAAACGCAGATCGAGGACCCGTCCGAGCGGCTGCGTGCCATCGCCCGCGGGAATTCGGTCGCCAAGGAGCACAGCTCGGCAATCGGGGCCACGCTGTTGCTCGATTGGGCGCAGTTCGCCGCCCGGGCTTTGGTCGCACCGGTGTTGCGGATCTATGCCGGCACTGGACTGGTGCGACGTCCGGTCCACAACGTGGTCATCTCGAATGTGCCGGGCCCGCAGGTACCCCTGTACTTCCTCGGTTGCCGGGTGCACGCGATGTATCCCCTTGGGCCGATCTTTCACGGCACAGGCCTCAACATCACGGCGATGTCGGTTAGCGGCAAGCTCGACGTCGGGATCATCGCGTGCCGCGACCTCGTGCCAGACGTGTGGCGTCTGGCGGACAAGTTCGAGATCGGCCTCACGGAGCTGCTCGACGCCGAGCCGTGAACTTCGATGGGTAACGAACCCCGCGCGCTTGACTATGTAGAGATGGGGGGTAGCGCCGGAAGTTTTCGGAGCCCTTCGCTCATAACCGAGGGTGGCCGGCGGGCAGGGACATGATCCGTGCTCTGCGCGTCGGACCTGCTGAGAGGTTGGGTGCGGTTTCCGGGAGCTCGCCACTTCAGCGATGAGAGGAATCGAGACCCGATGAGTCGGACTTGTCGAGGTCGGGGAATAGTAGTCAGGCTGGCTGCG
>JBLNEK010000127.1:0-8225 GCA_050262635.1 Candidatus Sericytochromatia bacterium
CTGCGTGCCAAGATCGCCAACTTCGACGACTTCTTCAGGCCGCTGCGTAACTACTTCTATTGGGAGCCACACTGTTTCGACATTCCGTTCTGCTGGGCGCTGCGTTCCCTATTCGACGCCGTCGACGGCGTCGACGCCCTCACGGACCAGCTGGGCAATGTCACTGCCAGTTTGGAGAAGCTCGATGAGCTCCAGCCGCAGCTGATAAACCTGATCCCGCCGCAGATCGCCAGCCAGGAGACCAACCGAGACCTGGTGATGACGAACTACGCCACCCAGTCAGGCATTTACGACCAGACCGCGGCGGCACTGCAGAACGCGACGGCGCTGGGTGCAGCTTTTGACGCTTCCAAGACCGACGATTCCTTCTACCTGCCGCCGGAGGCGTTCAGTAACTCCGAATTCCAGCGCGGCCTGAAGCTTTTCCTCTCACCGGACGGTAAGGCCGCCCGCATGATCATCACCCACGAATCCAATCCCGCTACCCCCGAGGGCATCTCGCACATCGACGCGATCCGGCACGCAGCCCAAGAGGCCGTCAAGGGCACTCCGCTGGCCGGCTCCGACATCTACATCGGCGGCATGGCGGCCACTTACAAAGACATCCAGGAGATGGCCAAGTACGACCTGATGATCGTGGCCATCGCCGCGCTCAGCCTGATCCTGCTGATCATGATGATCATCACCCGCAGCCTGGTGGCCGCGGTGGTCATCGTGGGAACCGTCGCGCTGTCGCTGGGCGCCTCGTTCGGGCTCTCGGTGCTTGTCTGGCAGTACCTCCTCGGGATCCAGTTGTATTGGATCGTCCTCGCTTTGGCGGTCATCCTGCTGCTGGCAGTCGGATCGGACTACAACCTGCTGCTGATCTCCCGGTTCAAGGAGGAGATCCCGGCCGGGTTGAAAACCGGCATTATCCGGGCAATGGCCGGTACAGGCGGGGTCGTCACCGCTGCGGGCCTGGTGTTCGCATTTACGATGGCGTCGTTCATCTTCAGCGACTTGCGCGTGCTCGGCCAGATCGGCACCACCATCGGCCTTGGTCTGCTGTTCGACACCCTGATCGTTCGCTCGTTCATGACGCCCTCCGTCGCAGCGCTTCTCGGGCGCTGGTTCTGGTGGCCGCTACGGGTGCGGCCGCGCCCCGCCAGCCAGATGCTTCGGCCGTACGGACCGCGTCCTGCCGTTCGCCAACTGCTCCTGTGGGAAGAGGATGCCGTCCCATAGCGCACGTCCGTCGCGTGTGCTGGTCCTCGGGTCCGGCTTCGCGGGGCTGTGGACGGCGCTGGGTGCGGCCCGACGGCTCGACGAACTCGGCGTCCCTCCGGCCACCGTCGACGTCACTGTCATCAGTTCGCAGCGATTCCACGACATCCGAGTCCGCAACTACGAGGCTGACCTGCGCGAATGCCGAATTCCGTTGCAGCGCTTGCTCGATCCGGTCGGCGTGGGCCACGTCACCGCCGATGTGACCGAAATCGACGCCGCCGCTGCGACAGTGCGCACCGCCGACGGCGCCGCCCACAGCTACGACCGCCTCGTGCTGGCGCTCGGCAGCAGGGTCGCCAAGCCGGACGTAGCAGGTCTCGCGGAGTTCGGCTACGACGTCGACACTTTCGACGCCGCGACGAACCTGCAGGCGCACATCCGCAGCCTGGGCGAACGGGTGTCGGATTCCGCCGCCGCAACGGCGGTCGTCGTCGGTGCGGGCCTCACGGGAATCGAGACCGCCAGCGAGTTGCCGACGATGCTGTCGGAGGCGCTGGGTCCCGAGGTCCAACCGCGGGTGATCCTCGTCGACCACAACCCCCACGTCGGCTCGGACATGGGCGCCTCGGCGCGTCCGGTCATCGAGGAGGCGCTGGCCGTGAACGGCGTTGACACACGCACCGGAGTCAGCATCACGGCCGTTGACGAGCGGAGCGTGACGCTGTCATCGGGCGAGGTCGTGCCGGCGGCCACGGTGGTCTGGTGCGCGGGTATGAGGGCGAACCCGTTGACGGCACAGCTCGGCGTGCCGTGCGACCGCCTGGGTCGACTGCCGGTGGACGACTATCAGCGGGTTGAGGGTGCTGCCGGCGTGTTCGCCGCGGGCGACGTGGCGGCAGCGAAGATGGATGATCAACACCTGTCCGTGATGTCGTGTCAGCACGGACGGCCGATGGGCCGCTATGCTGGCTACAACGTGATCAGCGATCTGCTGGGCGCTCCGATGCTGGCGTTGCGAATCCCCTGGTATGTCACGGTTCTCGACCTCGGCCCGGCCGGCGCGGTGTACACGGAGGGCTGGGACCGCCGCGTCGTCAGTACAGGAGCGGCGGCCAAGCTGACCAAACGCGCGATCAATCGCGAACGGATCTATCCCCCGCTCACCGGCGACCGAGCCGCGCGGCTCGCCGCGGCCGCCCCGCAACTGCAAGCGGCACCGGCATACGGGTATTGATCGCGAGCCCGCGACGTAATTGCGATCAGGCGCTACTCTTTCCGAAACCGGTGCGAGAAAGAGGGTCAGCGCGTGGTCATGAGGAGATTGCCGGTAGCTGCGGCCGGGCTGGCGTTCGTCGGCGCGATCGCCACCACCGGATTCGCCGCCGGCGCGCACGCCTCCCCGTGCGACCCCCTCGGCATTGCGATGACACCGCAACCCGTGCTGTCGTGTCCCAGTACCGGGGCCCCGCCGGTGGCCGGGGATGGACCGCCGCCGCTGAGCCAGCTCGGCTATTTGCGGGAAATCTGGCATGAGTTCCACAACGGCGTCCCGACCGATCTGCTTTACGGCCCCGCGCCCACGGACGCGCCGCCGCCGGATGCTCCTGTGCCACCGCCGCCGCCGTTAATTCCCTAGCCGCCCCCGCGGGCCATCCGAATCGCAACAGCTGTTTCGCAGGCACGAAGCACTGGCAGGCGAGCTGTAATCAGGCGGGCGGATAACCGGGTGGCGGGAATACGCCCCGAAGGATCCACGGGAACCAGTCGATGGCGTATTCGATCTCATCACTGGCGTCGTAGTCGGGGTTTGGGTCAAAGCCGGTTCCCGCACTACTTCTGCTCGCGTCGGCCGGTTGTTGCGGCTGCCCGTACACGGCTACCACCACGGTGCGATCCAGGCTGTTCTCCGACCACACTCCGATAGCGGTGTTGGAACAGTCACGCATGATCGACAGGTAGGCAGGGTTGTAATACCACTGGTTCAGGATCTCGATGCCGCTGATGGCAAGCGCCGGATTGATCGCGACGGTCTCGGCCACCTTGCCGTGAAACCCTGCCGCATTGGCCCGATCTTGAGGTGTTGAGCCGTCGGAACCGATGTCGCCGTCGAGACTCCGGTTGTTGAGGACGTCCAGGGTGTGCCACTGGGCGGCCAGCTGGAGCTGCGGATTGATCGTGACGACATTGGTGCAGCCCGCTTGGTGCTGGATGGTGTAGATGTTGGCGACGACACCATCATTGAGGCGCTTGTTGTCCGCATGAGCGCATGGGGCGCTCGCCACGCCAACCGCGACGACCGTCAGCGCCAGCGCTCGCCTCACCCGGCGGGACATGGTGTTGCGAACCTCCTACGCCGATGGCGGCTGGTAGCCGGCGGCCGACATGCGCAGTTGCCAGATCGACGCCGGGCACAGCTCGTTGACTGCCTGTGTCACCAGATAGGAAGCCTGGTACTCGTCGGACACGCCGAAATCTGTCTTGACATCGGTCATTATCTGCGCATAGGTACGGCCTTGGGCGACCTTCTCGCAGATCCCTTGGCCGTATGCGATCGCCTCTTGGGCGTTAGCGAAGCCGTAGCCGGGCCGCACTGTCACGTTGACCAGATAGCCGACAACATCTCCGCGTGCGGACGGCGCGCCAACGAACGCGGCGGCACTCAGTAGCGCCGTCGAAACCACCACACCGGCCATGATGCTCGACCGGCCGACCAATGCCGGCGTCATACCGGATCGAATGCTGATACAAGCCAACGGCTTCCGACCTTTTCCAGGGTCACACGGACGGTCGATGCGGTGTTGGTCGGTGCGCTGTTGCCGACAATCACCGTCTGATTGACGAACACTAGCGTCACCGCGCGGTTGGAATTCGCCGAGACGGACGCGACGGCCGGGACGGTGGCCACCGCCGAAATCTGTCTCTGCTTCGCGCCCGGAATGACGACATCGTGCACCAGCGCATCGTACGAGTCGCTGAAAGTCCCAGCGAGCAGATTGCGGGCTGCCCCGAGCTGCTGGTCAACGGTGTCGGGCCGGTACGACAGCATTGCAATCGTGGAACTTCTTGCTGCCTCTGCCGATTCGATTCGGGCAGTGTCGGCATCACGCATGGAGGACACCCTCCATTTGAGGAACGACGCACCGACGCCAAGCAGCAGAACCACGGCAGGCAGGACGCCGAACGCAACCAGACGCGGCCAGCTGATCCGGCGCGGCCCGCTCTTGTGATCAGCGGAGTGCGCTGACACTTCCCGGTCGCCGGTCCTCGGTGCATCCTGGAGCTCTTCATTCGCGTCGTTACCGGAAGCCACGTCGTCCACCGAGCTCTTGTCCGCGTCCGTCGCCGCGGTCGATTGTTCTGGCCCGATCGTCTCGCTGCCGCTGTCCACTTTCACCGTTGACCGTCCCTTCGTTCGATCGTCGTAGAGCGGGTCATGGTACGAATGCCACGTTAGAGACCTTGGCCTCGTTGCCCACCTTCTGCATGGTGATCCGCATCCGCCAGCGGCGCGGATCTTGCTCAGGCCCTGCAGCATTCGCGATCTTTACCGTCACCGCCACCAAGACCTGGGCTTCATCGCCCGACGACGACTCGAGACCGGCCTCGGTGATCGTGCCAACCGATCTGGACTGCGTCTGCCGAACGACATCGATGAACGGTTGTGACCTGTTGGAGAAGTCGTCGTAGAAGGTGCCGGTTGCCGAATCCAGGATGCGTTGCACATCGGCGTCGGCGTGCTGCCAGTCGATGGTGGTGAGGTTCAGCGCCCCCTGCCGCGCACCCTGTACGAATATTTCACGCAGGTGCTGTTGCTGCTGCAGCTGGTACGCCTGGTAACCCAGGTAGCCGCTGAGCCCGACCACCACCGCGACGAACACAGCTCCGAGGATGCTCGCCAGCGCGACAGGCGATGGCGGCTTTCGACGTGTTCGGCGCTGGGAGTCGGCTTCATCGGCTGTGTCGCCGCCGTTCTCGTCCGAAATCTGGTCCGTGCCGGCCGATGTGGAAATTTCGTCTCTCGCGGCCATCGGGCCGGATGCAGTCTCTTCGGGTACATCCGCGATGGTTTCACCGTCGTCGCCGACCGGCGCGGTCGGCTCGCTCAGCTCCCCGACGGGGGCAACAGCATAGACTGCCATGTTCGCTCCTCTGATATCTCACCGGCCAAGTCGGCTTGTCGGTAAACCTGGCCATCTGGACCGACATACATGCCGGTGGTTGGGTCGTAGGTGGCTGCTGCGATGGGAAGCGGTGCGGTAACCGGCGGCGATGGCGCCGACGATCCCGGCATGCCCGGCGGCGGCTGCGGGACCGGCTGGCCGGACAGGGTCGCGTTGGGATCGCCCTTCCAGTTGTAGCCATCGTTGAGCGGGATGTAATACTCGTCGCTTTCGCACATGGCGACCGTCGGCGCTCGCTTTCCGGGACGTTCGATGCACGGTGTGTTCCGGACACCGCGGACGTTCTGTGCCGAGTCCTGTGGCACCCTGCAGTACAAGTCGCCGGCCGGCCGATCCGGATAATCTTCCAGCGACGGTGCCCGCTGCTGCTGCGCCGGTAGGTAACCAGTGGTGCATGGCGGGGGCAAGTTGAGCCTCAGATTGAAGCTGAGGAAGGCACCCCGGTAGTCCTGCATGGTGTTCCTGTTGGCTACACCGACCGCCTGGACAGTTGCCGCAGCCTGCGGCAGCAATACCAGAAGCTGCTCGAGACCGGCCCGGTACGTGACGGCGACTTGGCCAACGCCCACCAAATTGGCGAGCACCACCGGCAGCGTCGGCTGCAGCCGGTCGAACAGTTGGCGCACTTCCTCGGCGGCGGGGCCCCCCTGCTGCAGGATTCCCCCGACGGCGCTGTCGTTTTCCTGCAGCTGTTGCGTAATGCCGGCCAGATGCGCAGCCCACGCGCGCACCGCATCCGAAGAATCGGACTGGGCGTCCAGAACCGGCTTGGACTGATCGATCAACGTCAGCAGCGGATCGAGGTTTTTTCGCGCGTCGATAGCCAGCGAGCTTGACCCGGTCACCAGACGCGAGATGTCCGGTCCGAGCCCACCGACGGCTGTATATGCTTCGTCAAGCGCGGTTTTCAGATCGTCGCGCGGGATCGATGCGGTTCCTCGGTTCAATGCGTCCAAGAGCGCATCGAGGTCCGGCGGGACGGAGACGCGATTCCCGGGGATGACATCACCGTTCCTCAGCGGCGGAGAGTCGTTGCGGGGCAACAGTGTGACGTATTGCTCGCCGACCGCAGACTGGCTGTGCACCTGTGCGTCAACATCGGATGGAATGTCTATCCCCGACTGCAGCGACAGCACCGCCTCGACACCAGTGTCGGTGAGTCGCACACTTTCGACCCGACCGACCTCCGTGCCGCGGTAGGTGACGTTGCCACTGGGATAAAGCCCTGCGGCCCTGGGCAACTCGACGGTCACGGTGTAGCGCCCGATTCCAAGCATGGATGGAACCTCGATGTATCTGAATATCATCACCGCGCCACCGATCAGCGCGACCGTCGCGAAAATGGCCAACTGAATGAGGACCCGTCTCGTCAGCGGTGGCACGTCACCGCCCCTGATCGAATCGGTAGGGCGCTACAAGCGGATTTCCGGCTGTATACGGGCTCGGCATCTGGCCGATGGTCCGACCCCACTGCAACTCCAACTCCGTCAGGTTGCCCTCCCATCGAGTGCCGGTGAAGAAGGACGCGTCGAGCCGGCTCAACGTGAGGTCGATGATCGCGGTCAGGTTGGCGTAGTCGCCTCGCGCCCACTTGCTGATCGTCTCCTTCGGAAATGGGTAGGTGGCGAACAAGCTCAAGGAGCGAGTAAGGGCGGGACCGGCATTGGCGAGCGATTCAAGGACGGGCCCGAGATCCTTGAGTTCCTTGACGAGGCTTTCTTTGGTCAGATTCGCCGAGTCGGCAGCGAGAGCACTGAAGCGTCCGATCAGATCTAGCGCATCCACCAGGTTCTGACGCTGGTCTGTGAGTACCTTGAGAGCGCCCGGGATGGTCGTAAGCGCTTTGTCCACCACAGGCTTCTGGTCGGCGTATTGGCCGACCATACTGTTCAGGCTTTCTGCCGCCGCGATGATGTCGTCCGTCTGACTATTGACACGGCTGGTGAACGCGTCCAACTGCTCGATCAGGCTGCGCAGGTCATCCTCACGACCGGACAGGGCTGTGCTCAAGGCGGCGGTGATGTCTTGAACCTGTCCGATCCCACCACCATTGAGCAGTAGCGAAATTGCGGCCAGCGTCTGTTCTGTCGACGGATACGTTCCAGCTGAGGACAACGGGATGAGCGACCCATCGACCAGCTTTCCCTCGGGACGAACGTCAACGGGTGGCGCCAATTCGACGTGCAGTGAACCGAGGAGGCTGGTCTGGCCGATCGTTGCAGTCGCATTGGCCGGCAGGTCGACGTCGCCGTCGAGCGTCATCGTGAGCAGGGCATGCCAATCCTGCCGCTCGATCCTCAGATTGTTCGCGCGCAGCGTGCCGCCGGTGGACACCACGTCCACGATCGCATCCGACAGGCCCACCAGCGGCGCCAGCTCCATCGAGCCGTACAGCTTGATCAGGTCCACGTGCACGCCCTTGGCCGCGAAATGCTCGCGCGCGCATTGCACGTACTTGGTCACGACCCGCAGGCGCGCGCCCTGGCGCACGGCGCTGGCGTAATCAAAACCGGCGGGCACGGCCACCGACAGGCGGCATTTCGCGATGTTCAGGTCGATCGGCTGGTACAGCCCTTCGCCGCCGTGCTCGAGCAGCACGTCCTTGCCGGCCACGCCGAAATCGGCCGCGCCATACTGCACATAGGTCGGCACGTCGGACGCGCGCACGATGATCACGCGCACGTTCGGATCGTTGGTCGGCAGGATCAGCTTGCGCGACTTTTCCGGATCTTCGGTCACCGTGATGCCGGCGGCGTTCAGCAACGGCATCGTTTCTTCGAATATGCGTCCCTTGGACAGCGCGAGTGTCAGTTGCTGGTTCATTATTTGACCCGCTGG
>JBLNEK010000128.1:0-30298 GCA_050262635.1 Candidatus Sericytochromatia bacterium
CCCCCCCCCCCCCCCCCCCCCCCCCCCCCCCCCCCCACCCCGGATGGCCGCGACCATCTCCAGCACGCGGCGAGTGTGTCCGACCTCATGCACCCGGAACATCCGCACCCCGGCGGCGGCCGCCAGCGCGGTGGCTGCCAGCGTGCCTTCCAGGCGTTCGGTCAGACCCACCCCCAAAGTCTCCCCGATGAAGTCCTTGTTGCTCAGTGCCATCAGCACGGGCCACCCGGTGTTAACAAAATCTTCCGCATGGCGCAACAAAGCCAGCCCGTGGAACGTGTTCTTGCCGAAATCGTGGGTGGGGTCGATCAGGATCCGGTCGCGGGCCACGCCGGCCGCGACGGCCCGCTCTGCGCCGGCAACCACCTCCGCGATGACGTCGTCGACCACGGCGCGGACGGTGGTGCCGTAGCTGACCCGGAACGGCCGGGTGCGAGGGGTCGCCCCACCGGTGTGCGAGCACACCAGCCCGGCCCCGAACTCGGCGGCTACCTCGGGCAGGCTTCGGTCGGCGCCGCCCCAGGTGTCGTTGATCAGGTCGGCGCCGGCGGCGCAGGCCTGCTTGGCCACCGTCGCCCGCCACGTGTCGATGCTGATGAGCTGCTGCGGGTAAGCGCCGCGCAGCCATTCGATGAAGGGCACCACCCGGGCGATCTCCTCGTCGCCGTCGATCGCCTGCCCGGGCCCTGCCTTCACCCCGCCGACGTCGATCACGTCGGCGCCGTCTTCGATAGCGCGGTGCACGGCCGCCTTGGCGGCGCCGTCCTCGAACGTGGCGCCGCGGTCGTAGAACGAATCCGGCGTGCGGTTGACGATCGCCATGATCATCGCGCGATCGCAGGCCACCGGACGGCCGCAGAACGTGTGCACCCTTCAAGGGTGCCAGGCGAACCGGTTCCGGCGCTCACCGCGCCGAAATGTACGTTATGCAGGCGTCTTCTCGAAGTTCTTCTGCACAGCGTTGATTTCGATTGGAGCTACTTGCTCTTCGGCGCCTTTCCGGCCTTCACTTCCTCGGGATACGAGTCGTAGAACTCGACGTAGCCCTCGTCGCGGCTCTTCAATACGTAGATCGCGTCCTCGACGTCCTCGCTATAAGCCTGCTTAGCCAGGTCGGTCTTCTTGGTCTTGTGCGTCGAGGTCTTCTCCAGCTCCTTGACCACGCGCACGAAGAGCGGCATCGCGTACGGCGGCAGGTTCTCGTAGACGGTCTTGGCCAGCGCCTTGCCGTCGAACTCGGCGCCCTCCTTGAGCTGGATCGCGGCCATCCCGGCCTTGCCGCCGGCGCCTTCCACCTCGACGCCGTAGACGGTGGCCTCCTCGACGTTGGAGTCCTGGTTCACCGCGTGCTCGACCTCGGTGGTTGCAACGTTCTCGCCCTTCCACCGGAAGGTGTCGCCGAGGCGGTCGGAGAACGCCGCGTGGCCGAACCCTTGCGAGCGCATCAGGTCGCCGGTGTTGAACCAGACGTCGCCCTTCTTGAACGCGTCGCGAACCAGCTTCTTCTCGGTGGCCTCTTTGTCGGTGTAGCCGTCGAATGGCTGGAAGTTGCTGACCTTCGAGAGCAGCAGGCCCGGCTCGCCGTTCTTCACCTTCTTGACCCGGCCGTTCTCGTCGCGCACCGGGTCGCCGGTCTCGTGGTCGTACTCGACGAAGGCCACCGGGGTCGGGCAGATCCCGGCGCTCTTCGGGATGTTGAGGACGTTGACGAACGCGGTGTTCGACTCGCTGGCCGAATAGAACTCGCAGACCCGCGGAATGTTGAACCGCTCGGTGAACTCGTCCCAGATGCCCGGCCGCAGCCCGTTGCCTGCGATCACCCGCACCTTGTGCTGGTGATCGGTCTCCTTCTCCGGCTGGTTGAGCAGGTAGCCGCAGATCTCGCCGATGTAGACGAACGCCGTCGCCTCGTATCCGATGACCTCGTCCCAGAACTTCGACGCCGAGAACGACTTGCCCAGCGCCAGCGTCGCGCCCGCACTCAGTACCGACGACACCGCGACCGTCAGCGCGTTGTTGTGGTACAGCGGCAGGCAGCAGTACAGGACGTCGTTGCTGTTCAGCCGCATCCCGATGCCGCCGAAGCCGCCGAGCGCGCGCAACCAGCGGTAGTGCGTCATCACGCTGGCCTTCGGCATCCCCGTCGTGCCGGACGTGAAGATGTAGAACGCCTTGTCCTTGGCCAGCACCGACGACGTGACGCTGGGATTCTCGGTGGGCGCGTCGGCGGCGAGCCGCTCGAGTTCGTCGACGGAGAGCGGGTCGTCGACGTCGGCGCCGGATTCCTGCACCGCCTCAAGGAGTTCGTCCTCGCCGATCAGTAGCGCCGAATCGAGCAGACCGACGCTGTGTTCCAGCACCTTGCCGCGCTGGTTGTAGTTCAGCATGCCGGCGATGGCGCCGAGCTTGACCACGGCGAGCATCAGCAGCACCGCGCGCGGCGAGTTCTTCAGCATGATCCCGACGACGTCGCCACGGCCGACGCCACGCGCCGCCAGCACGGCGGCATATCTGTTGGCTGTCTCGTTGGCCTCGCGGTAGGTGACGGTCTCGTCGTTGAACTTGATGAACGTTTTGTCGCCGTAGCGACTGGCCCGGTCCTGGAAGACCTTCCCGATCGACGTTTTTGCCGACGGACGGGCCATGAACCCGGTCAGCACCCCCTGCACGATCGCCGGGGTGTCCATGATGAAACCGGGCAGCCGGCTGGCGATGTCCAGCAGGCCTACGGTCGACTTCTCGTTATCCTCGCGCGAATTGTCTGCGCCGTTATCCGTCATGTGCTCGGATTTCCCTCTTCAGGCCGGATGCAAACTGGCGAAAGCCTAGTCAGCGGGCGCGCACACGGCCAGAGCCGCCTCGACGTCGCGGACCACGATGATCCTGTCGAGCGCGAAGGGGTGCACGTAGTCCTTGTGGACCAGGCTCTGAAGCCATGCCCACAGTCCGTCGTAGTGCCCGTCGGGGTCGAGCAGCACCACCGGCTTGTCGTGCATGCCCAGGTAGCCGGCGGTCCAGGTTTCGAACAGTTCCTCGAGGGTGCCGATGCCGCCCGGCAACGCGATGAACGCATCCGAGCGGTCCTCCATGACCTGCTTGCGTTCGCGCATCGTATCGGTGACGACGAGCTCGTCGGCCTCCACGTCCGCCATCTCCTTGTGCACCAACGCCTTCGGGATCACCCCGACGGTGCGGCCACCATGCGAGCGGGTGCCCGCAGCGAGGGCACCCATCGCCGAGACATTGCCTCCGCCGGATACCAGCGTCCAGCCGCGGTCGGCTATCGCCTCGCCCAGTTTGGTTGCCAGCGCGAGCAATTCGGGGTGGCGCGGGCCGGACGCGCAATAGACGCACACCGCCCAGCGTCGGCCCGGCTCAACAGACTCCGACACACCGCCAACGTAGCCCCTAAGATTCGGCACGTGAGCGACGATGCCGAGCAGGCTGCCGCCGATGAGCACTCGCGCGAAGAGCAGGCTGCCGCCGATGAGCGCTCGCGCGAAGAGCAGGCTGCCGCCGATGAGCGCTCGCGCGAAGAGCAGGCTGCCGCCGATGAGCGCTCGCGCGAAGAGCAGGCTGCCGAAGCGCTGCGGCTCGGCGACATGGAGGCAGGCGAGCGGCTCGCGCGGTCGGCGCTGCAGGAGTCCGAGTCGCTGGCCGCGCGGCTGACCCTGGCGCAGGCCTTGGCGTGGCAGGGGCGCGGCCGGGAGGCCGACGCGACCCTCGCCGCCGTCGACCCCGACGGGCTGTCGGAGACCGACCTGATGGCGTGGGCGCTGCCACGGGCTGCCAACCAGTTCTGGATGCTCTCGGAGCCCACCAAGGCGGCCGCGTTCCTGCAGACCGTGCGCAACCGGGTCTCGGCGCCGGGAGCCCGGGCCACGTTGGACGCGCTGGCGGCGACGTTCGCGATGAACGCGGGCACCCCATTGCGCGCGTTGCGGCTCGCGGGGGACGTGCTGGCGTCGCCGCACGCCGACGACGTCGCGGTCGGTTGGGCGGCGTCGACGGCGGCGCTGTCGTCGGCGCGGACGGGCAGGTTCGGCCCCGTCGACGAACTCGCGGCCCGTGCGGTGTCCGCCGGCCACCCGGGGTTGCTGCGCTTCACCAGTGGATTCGGCCGGATCACGGTGTTGCTGATGGGCGGCCGCCTCGACGAGGCGCTTTTGCTGGCGCAGCGATACACCGACTCCGCCGATTCGCAACAACCAGGTTCGGCGATCGGAGAGGTGCTGGTGGGCTACGTCGCGACCGCTCGCGGTGAGTTCGAGACGGCGGTGCGGCTGCTGGCACAGGCCGCCGAGGCGCTGGCGCCGACCGGCTACTCCTGGGGTCCGCTGTCGCTGATGCTGCTGGCCCAGGCCCGCGGGCAGAAGGGCGACCAGATCGGCGCCGCGAAGGCGCTGACGGCCGCCGAGTCGCGGCACGGAATGAAGTCGGCCCTGTTCACCCCAGAGCTCGCGTTGGCCCGGGCCTGGTCCAAGGCCGCCCGCGGCGACAGGCAGGAGGCGATCGACGCGGCCCGCGACGCCGTGCAGGCCGCGGAGCGGGGCGGGCAGTCTGCGGTCGCGCTGCGCGCTCTGCAGGACGCGGTCAGGCTGGGCGACACCCGCGCGATTTACCGCGCGCAGCGGCTGGCCGGCGAGGTGGACTGCGTGCTGGGTCGCATGACGCTGGCGCATGCGCAGGCATTCACCGACGGCGACGCGACGGCGCTGAAAGAGATTGCCGACGAGTTGTCCGGCGTCGGGCTCCGTCCGGCGGCCACCGATGCGGCGCGCCAAGCCGAGACCGGCTGAGCCGCTCTCATCCCCTCCTCGCGTCGGTGGTCCCACGGGTCGTGCGGCGGCCGGGGGCCGGGGTGAGGTGGGCCATTCCGCGCAGTATCCACGGTGTCCGCCTGGCCAGCATCTGGACGGCGCGGTCCGAGCGGCGCATCGCCGTGCGCGCGCCCGGAGTGGGCATCGACGCCAATTGCCCCTCGGGCGATCCCGCCCTGGCCCCTCCGCGATCGACCGCCAGCAGTTGCCAGCTGCCAGGCACGCCCCGTAGTTCGACGCTGCCGCGGTCTTCGAAGCCCGTGCCCGAGCCGACTACCAAATCGCGCACGGTGCGCGAGACGAGAATTTCTCCCGCACCGGCGTGGCCAATGATCCGCGCCGCGATGTGCACCGCGAGCCCGCCGATATCGGCATCGAGCAGCTCGCACTCGCCCGTATGAATGCCGGCGCGGAGCTGGATGCCCAACATCTCGGCCTCAGCGCGCAGGGCTTCGGCGCAGCGGATGGCTTGCGTCGGCCCCTCGAAGGTTGCCAGATGACCGTCGCCGGTGCTCTTGACCACTGTGCCGCCGAACCGTTGGGCGAGGTCCGTAGTGATCTCACCGAACCGCTGCAGCACCGCCCGCCAGCGCTCGTCTCCGGCTGCCGCAGCGTGTGCCGTCGACGCCACGATGTCGGTGAACAGCACCGTGCGCAGGGCGCGATGCAACTGCGACGAGACCGCACGGCTGCCGGTCAGGAACTCTTCGATCCCCGCCAAGATCTTGTCGGGCTCGGTGAACCACGGCAGGTGGTCAACCCCGTCGACCTCGAGGTACCGCGCGCCGGGAATGTGATCGGCGAGGTAGCGGCCGCACTGCACGGGAATCACGGGATCGTCCCGGGCGTGAACGACGAGGGTCGGCGCGGCGATCGCGGACAGGATCGGCCGCACGTCGAGCCGGAAGGACGCTTCGTATGACGCGCGCGCCATCCCCGGGCTAGCACACATCCGCTCAGACATGGCGAGCTGGCGCATCCGACCGGCCCCGTACGGAATGGCGATTTTGAACGTCGCACCGCTGCCCCATGCGCAGCGAACGGCGCGGCTGATCTCCTGAAGCCGGGCGATCTGCTCCACCGACGGCATGTAGTCATCGCCGAAGTCGGGAAGGTGCTGCGCCCTCAACTCGGCCGGGTCGCGGTCCATGGTGTCCCACCCGCCGACGTGGAAGGAGTATGTGCCGCAAAGGATCAGCGCCCGGGTGCGCTCGGGCCGGGTCGCCGCGAACAGCATCGCGGGTGGCCCGCCGTCGCTGCCGCCGATGAGCGCAGCTCCACGGAATCCAGCGGCGTCCATCACCGCCTCGATCTCGGCGGCTCGCTCTTCGAGAGTGCGCACCTGCGGCACGGGGTCCGACAGGCCTACGCCGGCCTTGTCGAACACCGCGACGCGGCAGAAGGTCGCAAGCTGATCGAAGAATGCCTTGTATTCGGGCACGGTCCAGAACAGTTCGAGGTGGCTGACGAATGGCGGCACGAAGACCACGTCGATAGGGCCGTCGCCGAACACCTGATACGCCACGCTGAGATCGCCGCACGGAGCGTACGAGGTTTCCGGCACGGGCATGAGCGTACTGCTGTGGCGCGCTCGAAATCTGTGGTTCTAGCTGCTCAAATAACCGCGCAGAAACTCGGCGGCCGCAGTGATCTGGTCGACGGGCACGCGCTCGTCGGCGCGGTGCGCCAGGCTCGGGTCGCCCGGGCCGTAGTTGACCGCCGGGATGCCGCGGGCCGCGAACCGCGCGACGTCGGTCCAGCCGAACTTCGCGCGCACCCGCCCTCCCGCCGCGACCACCAACGCGGCCGCGGCCGGGTGCGACAGTCCCGGCAATGCCCCCGCTGCCGCGTCCGTCTGCTCGATCCGCACGTCGAGGCCGTCGAGCACCTCGTGCACGTGGGCCAGCGCCTGCTCGACGTCGCGGTCCGGCGCGAAGCGGAAGTTGACGGTCACGGACGCCTCGTCGGGAATCACGTTGCCGGCGATGCCACCGTCGATGCGGACCGCGCTCAGGCCTTCGCGGTAGGTGCAGCCGTCGATGTCGACGTGCCTCGCCTGATACGCCGACAACCTCTCGAGTACGGCACCGAGCTTGTGAATTGCGTTGTCCCCCATCCACGGTCGCGCCGAATGAGCCCGCGTGCCACTGGCCGTGAGGACCACCCGCAGTGTGCCCTGGCAGCCCGCTTCGATGTAGCCGCCGGAGGGTTCGCCGAGGATCGCGACGTCGGCGTCCAGCCAGTCGGGCAACTCTCGTTCGATGCGGCCCAGGCCGTTGGATGCGGCTTCGACCTCCTCGCAGTCGTAGAGCACCAGCGTCAGGTCTCGGCTGGGATCGTCGAGCGTGGCGGCCAGATGAAGGAACACGGCGTCACCGGACTTCATGTCGACGCTGCCGCAGCCGTGGAGCTGGCCGTCGGCCAGGCGGCTGGGAACGTTGTCGGCAATCGGGACGGTGTCGAGGTGCCCCGCCAAAAGCACCCGCGTCGGGCGGTGCAGCTTTGTACGAGCCAGCACCGCGTTGCCGTGCCGGACGATCTCGAATCCGTCGGTCTGCGCCCGCAGCGCGGCTTCGACTTCATCGGCGATGCGGGCCTCCTGCCGCGACTCGCTTGGAATGTCGACCAGCGCCGCGGTCAGTGCGATCGGGTCGCCCCGCAGCTCCAGCCCCACGGCCTCAAGGCTAGCCGTACGATGCCGTTGTGCCGCACCAGGCGCAGTTCGCCGATGTCCGCCGTCTGATCGGCGATTTCGGCCCGCGCGCGACGCTGATCAGCGTGACGGAAGGCCCGCGCCCACACGTCGTCACAGCGATGGTCCGCATCGACGGCGATCGCCTCGTCGCCGACGTCGGACCCCGCACGCGTGCGAACGTCGTCGACCGCCCGGGCGTCGCCCTGGTCTGGCACCCCCGTGGCGACGACGAGTATCAGCTCATCATCGATGGCATGGTGGACGACGTCGGCGGGCCGGACGACCGGGACGTCACCACGCTGCGGATCGCAGTCGTCGGCGGAATCCTGCACCGGCTCGCCGGGCTTCCGGACGGACCGCCCACCTGCCGGTCGCTGGCCGCGGAAGCGCCGCACAGTAACGTCTAGCGCCGTGACTTCTGCTGCTGGCATCGGGTTGGCGACGGTCGCCGCGGACGGGACCGTGCTCGACTCCTGGTTCCCCGGCCCCGAACTCGGCTCCTACGGTCCCAGCGGAACCGCGCGACTGTCGGTGGCCGAGGTGCCCGAGGAGCTCGCGGCGCTGGCCGGGCGCGACGACGACCGCGGCGTCGACACCGTGTTGGTGCGCACCGTGATCGGCGCGCTGAACGACAAGCCCGCCGACACCTACGACGCCTATCTGCGTCTGCACCTGCTGTCGCACCGCCTGATCGAGCCGCACGGCGCGAACCTCGACGGCATCTTCGGGGTGCTGACGAACGTGGTGTGGACCAACTACGGCCCGTGCCTCGTCGAGGGCTTCGAGCATATGCGCGCGCGCCTGCGCCGGCGCGGTCCGGTGACCGTGTACGGCGTCGACAAGTTCCCCCGCATGGTCGACTACGTGGTACCCGCCGGGGTGCGGATCGCCGACGCGGACCGGGTCCGGCTGGGCGCGCACCTGGCCAGCGGCACCACCGTGATGCACGAGGGTTTCGTCAACTTCAACGCCGGCACGCTGGGCGCGTCGATGGTCGAAGGCCGCATCTCGGCGGGCGTCGTCGTCGGTGACGGGTCCGATGTCGGCGGCGGCGCGTCGATCATGGGCACGCTGAGCGGCGGTGGCACACAAGTGATTTCGATCGGCCGACGGTGTCTGCTCGGCGCGAACGCCGGGCTGGGTATCTCGCTTGGGGACGACTGCGTGGTCGAAGCCGGCCTGTACGTGACCGCGGGCACCAAGATCCAGACGCCCGACGGTACCACGGTGCGCGCGCGGGACCTGTCGGGCGCGAACAACCTTCTGTTCCGGCGCAATTCGCTCACCGGAGCGGTCGAGGTGGTGTCGCGCGACGGCCAGGGTATCGCGCTCAACGAGGCTCTGCACGCCAACTGATTTCCCTGGCGGGGAGGGGTCAACGCTCGGCGAGCACGCAGAACTCATTGCCCTCGGGGTCGGCCAGCACCACCCAGCTCTGCTCGCCCTGGCCGATGTCGACGTGCCGCGCACCCAGCTTCAGCAGACGCTCGACCTCGACGCGCTGGTCGTCGGGCCGGAAGTCGAAGTGGATGCGGTTCTTGATGATTCGCCGGTCGTCGACGTGCAGGAACAACCAGTTCGGGCCGGATCCCGGTGGCGCGGTCAGCCTGACGTCGCCCTCCTCGTCGACATCCTGCGGCCAACCGAGCGCGACGGACCACCACTTCCCCAGCGCGGTCGGGTCCGCGGCGTCGATGCAGATCTCTTCGAACCTCAGCCCCATGTCGTGAGCTCCTTCTTGAGCACCTTGCCCATCGCGTTTCGAGGCAGGGCATCAACCACCCGTACTTCCCGCGGTCGCTTGTGTACCGAAAGCTCCTGTGCCACATAGTCGATGAGCGTCGACGGCGCCACATCGCCGACGACGAACGCGACGATGCGCTGGCCCAGGTCGTCGTCGGGCAGGCCGATCACCGCCGCCTCGGCGACGTCGGGGTGCCCCAGCAGTGCGGTCTCGATCTCGCCGGCGCCGATCCGGTAGCCACCGGATTTGATCAGGTCGGTGGACTCGCGCCCGACGATGCGGTGCATCCCGCCGGCGTCGATTACTGCGACGTCGCCCGTGCGGTACCAGCCGTCCTCGGTGAACGCCGCGGCCGTCGCCTCGGGCCGGCCGAGGTATCCGTCGAACATCGTCGGGCCGCACACCTGCAGGCTGGCCACTGTCTCGCCGTCATGCGCGACGCACGCGTCGTGGTCGTCGACAAGCCGCGTGCTGATCCCGGTCAGCGACAGCCCCACCCACCCCGGGCGGCGCTCGCCGTCGGCGCGGGTGCTGACCGTGATCAGCGACTCGCTGGTGCCGTACCGCTCCACTGGCTCGTGCCCGGTCAGCCCGGCCAGGCGCTCGAACACCGGCACCGGCAGCGGCGCGCTGCCCGACACCAGCAGCCGCGCGGGCCGCAACGCCTCGGCCGACGTGCGGTCCGCAACCACCCGCGACCACACCGTCGGCACGCCGAAGTACAGCGTGCCGGCCGCCGCCGCGTACGCCTCCGGCGTCGGCTTGCCGGTGTGCGCGAACCGGTTGCCCACCCGCAGCGAGCCCAGTAGCCCGAGCACCAGCCCATGCACGTGGAACAGCGGCAGGCCGTGCACCAGCGTGTCGTCGGGTGTCCACTGCCACGCGTCGGCCAGGGCGTCGATGTCGGCGGCGATCGCGCGGCGGCTCAGCACCACGCCTTTCGGCGGCCCGGTGGTTCCGGACGTGTACATGATCAGCGCCGTGGCGTCCGGCGACGGCTCCGGATGCGCATGCCACGAGCGGGCGTGCGGCCGCACCGGGATGTGCGGGAGACCTTCGGCGTCGGTCGGCGTCTCGCCCAGCCACGCCTGCGCGCCGGAGTCGGTGAGGATGTGGTGGCGTTCGGCGCGCCCCACGTCGGCGGGGACGGGCACCACCGGCACGCCGGCGATCAGGCAGCCGGTGACCGCCAGCACCGTCGCCGCAGTCGGGGTGGCCAGCACCGCCACCCGCGTTGCCCCGCTGACCCGTTCGGCCACCGACGTCGCGGCACCGACCAAGTCGCCGCGGCTCAGCGACATGCCGCCGATCCGCACCGCGTCGGCGAGGTCGGGACCGGCACGCAGCGAGGCCAGCAACACGCCAGCGAGGCTACCCGCCGCGATACTGGCCGACGTGGAACACATCGAGTGCGTGGATTCCCGCGAGGTCTACCGCAACCCGTGGATGGTGCTGCGAGAAGATGACGTCCGCCGCCCCGACGGCACACTGGGCATCTACGGGGTGATCGACAAGCCGGACTACGCGCTCGTGATGCCGTACGACCGGGAGCGCTTCGCGCTGGTCGAGCAGTTCAGGTATCCGGTCGGCGCGCGGCGGTGGGAGTTCCCGCAGGGCACCGCACCGGACCTGGCTCACGTCGATCCCGACGAACTTGCACACCGCGAGCTACGAGAAGAGACGGGCTTGCGGGCATCGGCGCTCGAGCGACTCGGCCGGCTCGACGTCGCGCCCGGCATCTCGAGCCAGCGGGGCTGGGTGTTCCTGGCCACCGGAATCAGCGAGGGCGATGCCGAACCCGAGCACGAAGAGCAGGACTTGCGCAGCGCGTGGTTCACCCGGGCCGACGTCGAGCGGATGATTCGCTGCGGTGAGATCGTCGACGCGCAGTCCGTCGCCGCGTTCACGATGTTCTTGTTGCGATGAATTCGGCGGTGCTCGCCGGTCGGTACCGGTATGACGATCACAGCGCACAACCTCGACGGCTACGGAGCACCGGAAATCGCGTGGGATCGCGTCAACGCGGTGCTCGACCAGCAGTTGCCCCAGGCACCCGGAACCGGCGGGCCCGACCGTCACACCCTCTGGCTGACGACAATCAATGCTGACGGCAGCCCGCACGTGATGCCGGTGGGAACCATCCGCCACTACGGGCGCTATTACTTCACCTCTGGGCCACGCACCCGCAAGTCACGCAACCTGGTACGGGATGCGCGGTGTGTGGTCAGCGTCGCGACGCAGCATTTCGACCTCGTAATCGAGGGTACGGCACATCGCGTTACCGCTGCAGACGAATTGCACTCTCTCGCAGCGGCTTTCGTCGAGGACGGCTGGCCTGCCGAGGTCGACGGTGACGCACTGACCGCCGAATACAGTGCGCCGTCGGCTGGTCCCCCGCCGTGGCACCTCTACCGTGTCGAGCCGTCGACGGTGTTCGCGCTCGGCACCTCTGAACCGTACGGCGCGACGAAATTCCAAGCGGTGTAGCCCAATTGTGACCTAACCTGTGCTTTGGCACGCGAGCGCAGTACCGGGAAACGGCTGCTGCCCCACCTAGACTGCCGGTGATGTGTGTCGACTGGCGGAAACAGGCTGCGCTGCTGTGCGTAGCCTTTTTCGCCTTATTCGCCATGGGCCCGATCCGGGCCGGCGCCGAAAGTCCCTCGTGGAACGGCAAGTACATGCTCGTCGGGTACGCCGACCAGAAGACCGGCAACAGCCGAGCCGCCAAGCAGCCGGAGGCTTTGTTCAGTGGCGAGATGACGTTCGTCACGCAGTGTTCGGGCGGCTCGTGCGTGGCGACCGTCGTCGATGGGCCGCGGCCGAAGAACCCGACCGTGCCGCTGCCCGAGCGTTACACATGGGACGGCGGCCGCTGGGCGAACGTCTATGACTGGCAGTGGGACTGCTTCGTCGCCGACGGCGTCCCGAAGGTGTGGGCGCCGGCGCGGTCCTGGACCTACTACATCCCGCAGCCCGACGGGACGCTGCGCGGCACGTGGATGACCGAGATATACGGCGGGCCGTGTGAGGGCAGTGTATGGATGCCGGTCGCGGCGTTCCCGCTGCAGCGTCAGTGACGACGCCGCGCCGCGAACAGCAGCAGCCCCACCGCGAACAGCGCGCCCGCCCCGCCGGATACCAGTAGCGGAAGCTGCCCCGCCTCGCCCCACAGCAGCCCGGCCCACAGCCCGGCGAACAGAATCGCGAACCCACTGAACCCCTGGAAGAGGCCTTGCCCGCTGGACTGGAGCTCGGCCGGCATCAGCGTGGAGATCCACGCCTTGCCGACGCCGTCGTAACACGCGGTGAAAACGCCGTACACGCCGATCAACAGCCATGCCGCAGCAATGTCGGTGGTCAGTCCCAGCCCGATGTACCCAATAGCGAAGAACACCAGTCCGATACCGAAAACCGTTGCGGGCGTGAACTTGTCGGCGAGCAGGCCAGCGGGGTAGCTGGCGAGCGCATAGACCGCGTTGTAACCCACATATGCCAGCACCACGCCCGCGACGTCGAAGCCGATTTCGTTGAGGCGCAACAGCAGCAACGCGTCCGGGAAGTTGACGAGGCTGAACGCCACCAGCACGGCAGCCACGCGCCAGTACCGGCCGGGCAGCTGCCGTACCCCCGCCAGTATCGGCGGCCTTGCCGCTGTAACACGGGTGCGCTCGCGGATCAGGAACACCAGCAGAACAGAGATCACCGCCGGGATCACCGCCAGATACAGCACCGGCGCGATCTGGTGGTCAAACAGCTCGTAACCGGCAAGACCGAGCAGGGGCCCGACGACCGCGCCGGCCGTGTCCATCGCCCGGTGGAAGCCGAACACTCGGCCGCGTGCGGACTCGTCGATCTCGTCCACGAGCACCGCGTCGCGAGGGGCGCCGCGCAGGCCCTTACCCAGCCGGTCGACCACCCGCCCCACCAGCACACCGGGCCATGCACCAGCCGCCGCGACGATCAACTTGCCCAGTGCCGCCATGCCGTAGCCGGTGGCAATCAGCGGACGGCGCGCGAACCGGTCACCCAACGGCCCGGACGCCATCTTTGTCAGCGACGCCGCGCCCTCGGCGGCACCCTCGACCGCGCCGACCACCGACGGCGGCGCGCCCAGCACGCTCGTCAGGTAGATCGGCAGCAGCGGGTAGAGCAGCTCACTCGCCGCATCCTGCAGGAAGGACACCAGCGCGAGCACCCGCACATTGCGGGTCAGCCAAGGGCGGCTGTTGGCCACAGTCACAGGTCGAGTGTTCCCCACCGTCGCGCGAGCAGACGCAAAAGCCCCCCAGCTTTGACCGGTATAAGGGCTTTGCGTCTCTCGCGCGGGGAACTCAGCGCTCCGTCAACGCGCGCAGGAAGAAGGTCAGGTTGGCCGGTCGCTCGGCCACCCGCCTGACGAAATACCCGTACCACTGCGTGCCGAACGGTACGTACACCCGCATCGCGTGACCCTCGTCCGCGAGCCGGCGCTGCTCGCCGTCGCGGATGCCGTACAGCATCTGATATTCGAAATCGCTTGCTCCCCGGCCCATTTCACGAGCCAGTGCACCCGCCACCGTGATCATCGCCGGGTCGTGGGAGGCCACCATCGGATAACCGGGGCCGGACATCAACACACGCAGGCAACGCAGGTAGCTGTCGTCGACGTCGTCGCGGTCGCGGTACGCCACCGACGCCGGCTCGTCGTAAGCGCCCTTGCACAAGCGGATCCGCGCGTCCGAGAGGTCTCGGCAGTCGGCCAGCGTGCGGCGCAGATACGCCTGCAGCACCGTGCCGAGCCAGCCGAAGTCCGCGCGAAGTTCGCGCACGATCGATAGCGTCGAGTCGGTGGTGGTGTGGTCCTCGGCGTCGATCGTGACCCAGACGCCCGCGTTCTGCGCGGCGCTGCAGATCGCGTGCGCGTTCTCCAACGCGATCTTCTCGCCATCGCGCGGCAGTGCCTGACCGAGCGCCGACAGCTTCACCGACACCTCCAGGGGCCGCACGCTGTCATCGCTCGCGTCGGGACGCCGCCCGAGCGCATCGAGCAGCTCAAGGTACGCATCGACGGTGGCGTTGGCTGCGTCGGCGTCGGTGACGTCCTCGCCGAGGTAGTCGATCGACACCATCCGGCCCGAATCCCTCAGCAGCGCAGTCGCTCTCATCGCGTCGTCGAGGCCTTCCCCTGGGACGAAGCGGTGCACGACCCGACGGGTGACCGGCCACCGCTCGGCGGTGCGCCGCAGCCCGTCAGAGCGGCTCGCTGCGAGGATGAGCGGACGTGCGGTGCTGGCGAACAGGCCCATCGTCAGACCTCCATGTGCGGGTAGGTGTACTCGGTGGGCGGCACGAAGTTCTCTTTGATCGACCGGGGCGACGTCCAGCGCAGCAGGTTCAATGCCGAGCCGGCCTTGTCGTTTGTGCCTGACGCCCGCGACCCGCCGAACGGCTGCTGCCCGACGACGGCACCGGTCGGCTTGTCGTTGACGTAGAAGTTGCCTGCGGTATAACGCAATCGGTCGGCGGCGGACTGCACCGCGGCTCTGTCGTTCGCGATCACGGCGCCGGTCAGCGCGTAGCGCGCGCCGCGATCCACGACGTCCAGGATCTCGTCCCACGCGTCGTCGGGATAGACGTGCACCGCAAGTATCGGCCCGAAGTATTCGGTCCGGAACGCCTCGTCGCCCGGGTCGTCGGACAGCAGCACCGTCGGGCGCACGAAATAGCCTTCGCTGTCGTCGTATTCGCCGCCCACCGCGAGCGTCACGCCCGGAGCACTCTTCGCACGTTCGATGGCCGCGACGTTCTTCGCGAATGCCCGGGCATCGATCAAGGCCCCGCCGAAGTTGGACAGCTCGGTGACGTCGCCGAATGCCAGGGCCTCGGTGGCGGAGAGGAAATCGTCGCCCATCGCCTGCCAGACCGACCGCGGAACGAATGCGCGCGACGCGGCCGAGCACTTCTGGCCCTGGTAGTCGAATGCGCCCCGGATCAACGCAGTGCGAAGTACGTCGGGTTGGGCGGACGTATGAGCGAGTACGAAGTCCTTTCCACCGGTTTCGCCGACGAGCCGCGGGTAGCTGTCATAGCGGTCGATATGGGCGCCGACCTCACGCCACAGGTGCTGGAACGTCGTCGTGGAGCCGGTGAAGTGAATTCCCGCCAGCCGGGGATCGCTCAACAGCACGTCCGACACTGCGAGCCCGTCGCCGCCCACAAGATTGATCACGCCGGGCGGCAGGCCCGCGGTTTCCAGCAGCTGCATTGTCAGGTACGCCGAAAACATCTGTGTCGGTGAGGGTTTCCACACCACCGTATTGCCCATCAGAGCGGGCGCGGTGGGCAGGTTCGCCGCGATCGCAGTGAAGTTGAACGGAGTGATCGCGTAGACGAAGCCTTCCAGCGGCCGGTAGTCGGTGCGGTTCCACACGCCCCGTGTGCTGAGGGGTTGCTGGGCCAGGATCTGGCGGGCGAACGCGACGTTGAACCGCCAGAAATCGACCAACTCACACGGCGCGTCGATCTCGGCCTGGTATGCGGTCTTGGACTGGCCGAGCATGGTGGCGGCGGCGAGCTTCTCGCGCCACGGTCCGGCCAGAAGGTCGGCGGCGCGCAGGAACACCGCAGCGCGCTCGTCGAACGGCATCGCTTCCCACTGCGGCTTGGCGGCAAGTGCTGCCTCCATCGCCTCGGACGCGTCGCTGTGGGTGGCGTTGGTCAGCGTGCCGAGCCGCGCGGTGCGCCGGTGCGGTTGCACGACGTCGATGCGCTCACCGCTGCCCATCCGGTGTTCCCCGCCGATGACGTGGGGCAGGTCGATCGAGGCGGCGGCGAGGGCTTCGAGCGCCGCCGCCAGCCGCGCGCGTTCGGGGCTGTTGGGGGCGTAGTCGTGTACCGGTTCGTTGACGGGCATCGGCACCTCGGTGATCGCGTCCATGCGGCAAGGATGGCCGACGACTTCGCATGAAGGGTTGTCCGATCACACAAGGCTTCGGCGTCTTGTCCGTAGAATCGGACAACATGGAGTCCGCCCGGCTGAGCCTAGGCCAGCTGCTGTTGGCGCTGGACAGGACGATGGTCGGTCTCGTCGAGGCGCCGCGCGGCCTTGACCTGCGTGTCGGGTCGGTCGCGCTCGTCGACGCCGACGACATCCGGCTCGGCCTGGCCGTCGGCGCGGGCAACGCCGACGCATTTTTCCTGCTGGGCGTCTCCGACGCCGACGCGCTGCGATGGCTGGACCGCCACACCCACAAGGTGCCCACCGCAATCTTCGTCAAGGAACCCTCTAACTCGCTGGTGGGTCGCGCCAGCGCGGCCGGGGCGGCCGTCGTCGCCGTCGAACCCCGCGCGCGCTGGGAGCGGCTGTATCGGCTCGTCACCCACGTGCTCGAGCATCACGGCGACCGCGACAACCCGCGATCCGCATCGGGCACAGACCTTTTCGGGCTGGCGCAGTCGATCGCCGAACGCACCCACGGGATGATCAGCATCGAGGACGCGCAGTCCCACGTGCTCGCCTATTCTGCGTCCAACGACGAAGCCGACGAGCTGCGCCGGCTCTCGATCCTCGGCCGGGCCGGACCACCGGAGCACCTCGAGTGGATCAGCCAGTGGGGCATCTTCGATGCGCTGCGCGCCCGGCCCGATGTGGTCAGGGTCGCCGAGCGGCCGGAGCTGGGGCTGCGTCCTCGGCTGGCGGTGGGCATCCACCGTGACGCCGACGAGTCCGGGCCGGGTTTTCTCGGCACGATCTGGCTGCAGCAGGGGTCGCGCGATCTCGCCGACGACGCCGATGGGGTCCTGCGCGGGGCGGCGGTGCTGGCTGCGCGGATCATGACCAGGCTCGCGGCGGCGCCGTCTGACCACACGATGCGGGTGCAGGAGCTGCTCGGGGTGGCCGGTGAGGCCACCGGGGCCGCCCGGCCGGAGCCCTCTGACATCGACGTCACAGCGGTCGCCCGGGAGCTGGGCATCGCAGCCGACGGTCGCGCGGCGCTGATCGGCTTCCGCCGCGTCGACGGCCCGACTCCGGTCCATGCTATTGCTCTGAGCGCCAGCGCTTTTCGCACCGACGCGCAGACCACGACTGTCGGCGACACCGTATACGTGCTCCTCCCCAAGACCGGGGCGGCGTCATCGGTCACTTCGTGGGTCCGCGGCACCGTCGCCGCGCTGGACCGCGAACTCGGCGTGGACCTGCGCGCAGTCATCGCCACCGGCGTCGACGGGCTGGCGGCGGTGCCGGCCGCGCGGGTCGACGTGGACCGCGTGTTCGACAGCGCCGGGCGGCATCCCGGCGCCATACGCGCAGTCACGTCCACCGACGAAGCCCGCACCACCGTCCTGCTTGACGGGATCGTCACGCAGATGAGCGACGACCTCATCGACCGGCGGCTGTGGGCACTGCGCGCCTACGACGAGCGGCACGACGGCTCGCTCGTCGGCACGCTGCATGCGTATCTCGACTGCTTCGGGGACGTCGCCGCGGCGGGCATGGCGCTGCACGTGCATCCCAACACGGTGCGCTACCGGATGCGGCGCATCGAGAAGATCGTTGGCCCGTTGGGCGATCCCGATGACCGGCTGGTGCTCGCGCTTGGCCTGCGGGCTATGCCGCCAGCCGAGAGGCAGCCGCGGCCATCCGCTCGTCGGTAGCGGTGAGCGCGATCCGCACGTGCTGACGGCCCCGTGACCCGTAGAACTCGCCCGGCGCGACGAGGATCCCGCGCTGCGCGAACCACGCCACGGTGTCGCGGCACGGCTCGCCACGCGTGGCCCACAGGTACAGGCCCGCCTCGGAGTAGTTGACCGTCAGCCCGGCCGCCCGCACCGCTGGCAGCAGCACGTCGCGCCGGCGCGCGTACCGCTCGCGCTGCTCGCTCTCGTGCTCGTCGTCGGACAGCGCCGCGACCATCGCTGCCTGCACCGGCGTCGGCACCATCATCCCGGCGTGCTTGCGCACGGCCAGCAGCTCGGTGATCAGGGTCGCGTCGCCAGCCACGAATCCCGCCCGGTAGCCGGCCATCGAGCTGCTCTTGGAGAGCGAGTGCACGGCCAGCAGTCCGGTGTGGTCGCCGCCGGACACCGCCTCGTCGAGCAACGACAGCGGTTGCTCGTCCCATCCGAGGCCGAGGTAGCACTCGTCGGACGCCACCAGGACGCCGCGGTCGCGGGCCCACGCGACGACCTTGCGCAGGTGGTCGACGCCGAGCACGCGGCCGGTGGGGTTGCTGGGCGAGTTCAAGTAGATCAGTGCCGGCTTCCGAGGTCCGAGCTGGGTCAGCGAATCGGCCCGCAGCACCTGCGTTCCGGCGAGCCGAGCACCGACTTCGTACGTCGGATACGCGAGTTCGGGAACCACAACGACGTCGCGCGGGCCGAGGCCGAGCAGCGTCGGCAACCACGCGATGAGCTCCTTGGTGCCGATCACCGGCAGCACGGCTTCGGACACCAGGCCACTCACCCGGTAGCGGCGCCTGAGTGCGTCGGCTGCGGCTTTCCGCAGGGCCGGGGTGCCCGCCGTCGTCGGATAACCGGACGACGCGCTCGCGGCGGCCAGCGCGTCGCGGATGACGGGTGCGACGGGGTCGACGGGGGTTCCGACGGACAGGTCGACGATGCCGTCGGGGTGCGACCGGGCCTGCGCCGACGCGTCGGCCAGCGTGTCCCACGGGAACTCCGGCAGCGACGCCGATACACGGCGGCGAGTGTCGGTCAGGCTAGGCGCTTTCACCCTGAGGCGGCAGGTCCTTGATGGACTGCGGGTCGTTCTCGGTCATACCGACCTTCGACGCGCCTCCCGGCGACCCGAGCTCATCGAAAAAGTCGGCGTTCAGCTGCGTGTACTGCGACCACTGGTCGGGCACGTCGTCCTCGTAGTAGATGGCCTCGACGGGGCAGACCGGCTCGCACGCGCCACAGTCCACGCATTCGTCGGGGTGGATGTAGAGCATCCGCGCGCCCTCGTAGATGCAGTCGACAGGACACTCCTCGATACACGCCTTGTCCTTCACGTCGACGCAGGGTTCGGCGATCACGTACGTCACAGAGCTCTCCTCAAGAGTTCTTCCTCGATCTTCCTGTGGGGCTGCTTTGATACGTGATACTAGACGTTGCATCTACTGTCGCTGCCGTAGGCCATCCCGTGTGCCTTATTAGCCTCCCGCCGTGGCGACGCCACGCTCGAGCGCGGGTTTCTCGTTTCCGATCGTGCCCCGCTATGCGGAGATCGACCAACAGGTTCGACGGGGCTTTCACCGGCTTTCTCGACCACTTAGGCCTGAGCTATTCCGGGCTGATCGGCTCGGGTTATGACGTGCACGTGGTCCATTCGGTGCTCGACTATGCGGCTCCGGTGCGATGGCGCGACGAGTGCGGGTGACGGTGGCGTGTGAGGGTGTCGGTGCGACGAGTCTCACGGTGGCGTTCGCGGTACTGCGGCGCACGGCCGGCGGGGAAGAGGTGGCGGCGGTGTTCGGTCGCAACGTCTGCGGGGTGGTGTCGACCGCCGACTGGGAGAAGCGGCCCGTTCCCGACGCGCTGCGGGCAGCCCTGACAGCTACGGGATCGTCAGCACCTGCCCCGGGTAGATCAGGTCGGGGTTGCTGATGCCGCTGGCGTCCGCGATCCGCTGATACTGGTTGCCGTCGCCGTAGAAGCGTTCCGAAATCGCCCACAGCGTGTCCCCGGAGACGACGGTGTAGGTCCGCGCGGCCGGCGGAGGCGGCGGTTCCGGCGCGGGAGCAGCAGGCGCCGCAGCCCCGGCGGCAGGCGTCTGAGTCACTCCCTTGTCGCGCGATGCGCGGTCTTCACCGCGGTCGGCCGTTACCCCACGTCCCCAGCCCCCCGGTTGGGATTCTGAAGTACCGGACGCCGGCGCGGCGACTGGCGGCGGTGGCGGCTCCTTCGTGTCAGTCTTGGACGACCACACGGCGTTAGAGCCCTTTTCGTACAGCACGAGATTGCGGTCGTCCTGCAGCACCAGCCTGACGTCCTTCTTTCCCTTGGTCTGGGATGCCCACACCGGCTTGTCCGGCGTGTACAGCACGAAGTTGCCGTCCGTCTGCACCTCGGCGCGCACGATGTTCTGCCCGTCGGTACCGGTTGACCAGATCGCGTGGTCGCGCGCGTACAGCACCAGGTTTCCGTCGTCTTGTAGGATCAGCTTGTACGCCCCGTTGTTGGACGTGATCGACTCACCCTTCGCTAGTTTCTGACCCTCGGTGAGCGTGTCTGCCACGGCCCCATCCTTCCGTTGAGCCCCCGTCTTGCCCCGCGATTGGCGAGCCTACTCGTGGAGAGACGGCACCGGAGCAGTTCTCGTCGTTGTGATTTCGGCGAGAAAGCAGCGACGAATCAGGCCGCCAGCGGCAGGTACGTCGTGGTGCGTTGACGGGCCGGCCGGCCGATGCTCGCCGCGATCTCTACGAGCTCGGCGACGGTCTTCGCCGACCCGTACTCCGAGCCGGCCATTCGCGAGATCGTCTCTTCCATGAGAGTGCCGCCCAAGTCGTTGGCGCCGCCGCGCAACATCACCTGCGTGGCCTCGACCCCGAGCTTCACCCAGCTGGTTTGGATGTGAGAGATCCTGCCGTGCAACATGATCCGCGCCAGCGCGTGCACCGCGCGGTTGTCGCGGTGCGTCGGACCGGGACGCGCTCCGCCGGCCAGGTACAGCGGCGAGCTCTGGTGCACGAACGGAAGCGGTACGAACTCAGTGAAACCGCCTGTGCGGTGTTGGATCTCGCGCAAAATTCGCAGATGTCCCACCCAGTGCTTCGGCGAGTCGACGTGGCCGTACATCATCGTGGAGCTCGACCGCAGACCCACCTCGTGCGCGGTGCTGACCACCTCGATCCACGCCGATGTCGGCAGCTTGCCCTTGGTCAGCACCCAGCGGATCTCGTCGTCGAGGATCTCGGCAGCCGTTCCCGGGATCGTGTCCAGGCCGGCCTCGCGCAGGCTGATCAGCCAATCGCGAATGCTCACGCCGCTTTTCGCGGCACCGTTGACGATCTCCATTGGCGAGAACGCGTGCACGTGCATGCTCGGCACCCGCTGCTTGACGGCGTGCACCAGGTCGGCGTAGCCGGTGGCGGGCAACTCGGGATCGATCCCGCCCTGCATGCACACCTCGGTGGCGCCGTCGAGGTAGGCCTCCCAGGCCCGTTCGCCGACTTCGTCATACGACAGCGTGTACGCGTCGGCGTCACCCTTGCGCTGCGCGAATGCGCAGAACCGGCAACCGGTGTAGCAGATGTTGGTGAAGTTGATGTTGCGGTTGACGACGAACGTGACGTCGTCGCCGACGGCCTCGTGCCGCAGCGAATCCGCCAGGGAGGCAACGGCATCCAGGCCCGATCCGTCAGCCGTGGCCAGCGCGAGATACTCGGCGTCACTGCAGCTCGCGGGATCACGCTCGGCCGAGCGCAGGGCCGCGAGCACGTCGGAGTCCACCCGCTCGGGTGCCCGCGCGGCCAGCTCGGCGACCTTCTCGCGCACCGACTCCCAGTCGCCGAACGCGCTGCCGAGGTCGCTGCGGGTCTCGGTCAGCCGGCCGTCGCTGTCGATCGCGGTGTGCAGGTCGACGCGACCGCTGGACTCCAGCGCCGCGTCGGGCTCCTGCCACGGCAGGCCAACGGGGTTCACGTCGCGTGCGAAGCCGGAGACCGGGTCCGCGAGCGCTGCGACGTGGCCACGTATCCGCGGATCTATCCACGCCGCCCCGCCCAGCACGTACGCAGGATGCGCCGTCAGCCGCTGAACCAACTCGAAGCCGGCCTCGAAGGTGACCGCGTCGAGCTCGTCCAGCGCCGGCCAGGGCCGCTCCGGGTTCACGTGGTCAGGCGTCAGCGGCGACACGCCGCCCCAGTCGTCGACTCCGGCTCCGAGCAAGGCCAGAGACTCGTTGCGCGACACCAGGTTCGGCGGCGCTTGGATGCGCATCTTCGGCCCCAGCACGAGCCGTGCCACCGCCACCGTGGCGACGAAGTCGTCAAAACCCGCGTCGGGAACCGACCGCATCGCGGTGTCGGGCTTGGCGCGGAAGTTCTGCACGATCACTTCCTGGACGTGCCCGAACTCCTTGTGTGACTTGCGGATCGCGTGCATCGTCTCAGCGCGCTCGGCCAGTGTCTCCCCGATCCCCACCAGCAGCCCGGTGGTGAACGGGATCGACAGCCTGCCCGCGTCGGTCAGCGTGCGCAGTCGAACCGCCGGGTCCTTGTCGGGGCTGCCGTAGTGCGCCAGGCCGCGCGTTTCGAACAACCGCCGCGACGTTGTCTCCAGCATCATGCCCATCGACGGCGCGACCGGTTTCAGTCGCGACATCTCCGCCCATGACATCACGCCGGGGTTCAGGTGCGGCAGCAGACCGGTCTCCTCCAGCACCCGGATGGCCATCGCGCGGACATAGTCCAGCGTCGTGTCGTAGCCGCGCTCGCCCAGCCACTCCCGGGCCTCGGGCCACCGCGTCTCCGGGCGGTCGCCGAGCGTGAAAAGCGCTTCTTTGCAACCCATTTCGGCACCGCGGTGAGCCACGGCGACGACTTCGTCGGGCTCCATGTACATGCCGATACCGGCGGCGCGAAGCTTGCCCGG
The DNA here is from genome assembly GCA_050262635.1 of Candidatus Sericytochromatia bacterium. Lineage (GTDB taxonomy): Bacteria > Actinomycetota > Actinomycetes > Mycobacteriales > Mycobacteriaceae > Mycobacterium. Next base: position 22,841 of record JBLNEK010000128.1, read on the forward strand.
CACCGTGACGAACGTGCAGTAGTGGCACTGGTCGCGGCACAGGCGCGTGACGGGAATGAAGACCTTGCGCGAGTAGCTGACTGGCAGCCGTCCGGACGGTCCGCGCCGGCCGGCCGCCGCAAGCCCCGCGTCGCGCACCCGCGCGGCCGACGAGCACAGGTCCGCCAGGTCGGGCCCGCGGGCGGTCATCGCGATCGCCGCCTCGTCGACATTCAGCGCCACCCCGTCGCGGGCGCGCCGCAGCACCCGTCGCAAAGCCGATATGTCCGGCTTCGGGGGCACCACAGGTGTGGGCAGGACGGGCCGATCGGGGGTCAGCGCCACGCTTCTGTAACTCCTGCGAGGTTGGAATTTTTCCGGGCGCGTGTCAGCGTAGCCCGCGCGCCTGACGCCGTCGCCACAGCACAACCGCGGCGGGCGCGGCGCCGAGGACCAGCAGAAGGAGGGAGTTCAGCTGATCCAGAGCCGGGGCGGTGGAGGGCGCAAGGACGGCATCCCCGCCGGGTCCGCCGATAAATGCCATCGCCGCCAGCGTGAACAGAAATGTCCACAGCGGCAGTGCGGCCACCCGCAGCGACGACGCCCACTGCAGCCCCGCCCACACCAGCAGCGAGTTCGCCACCCCGCTGAGGACTGCGCTCACCGGAAACGGCACGGAGCCAATGCGGATCTGAAGGAAGATCGCCCCCAATACCGCGGAGATCACGCCGTCGACGCCCAGCAGCGTCAGCACCACGACGCGCAGCACGGAATCCATCCGTCGGGCCCGTGGCCCGGCGACAGCGGGGAACTCGGTCAGGTCGGGATGCTGTCGAGCAGGCCGACCAGCGAGCCGATCACCCACTGAAAACTATCGGCGTGCCACTGCCAGTACTCCAGTTGCGGATCCAGATCCGGGTCCATGCCAGTCCCTCCCTTGCGCCGCTGGTGTGGTCGAAGCTTACGCGGCAGGCCGTGGGCTAGCCAAGGTGCAGCCCGGCCAGGAGGTCGGTTTCCCAGCCGCGGTCGTCGCGCGGCCCGGAGGTTCCGGATGCCAGCACATAGTGCTCGTCGCCGAGGATCGGCAGCGCGACGTTGTTCGACAGCGCAAACGACCTCCGGTCGGCGGAGATCCTCACCTGGGTGGCGTGCGCGGCGATCGCGGCGGCCTTCGACGGAAGGTGTTCGCGGGCGTCGACGACGGCGTCGATCTTCTCGTTCGGGTAACCGAAGTGGACATCGCCCGGTCGTGGCTTGATCGACCCGTCCGGGATTTCACTCAGCGACGCGAGTGCGGCGCCTGCGGCCGACGACGCCAGTACGGTCCAGTAGAACTTCGGTACCGCCCAACCGGATTCGGCCGATTGTGCCAGGGCTGCGGCGGTGACGGTGTGGGTGTGGACGTGGTCGGGATGACCGTAACCGCCGCTGGGGTCGTAGGTGACGACGACGTGCGGGCGGAACGAGGCGACGATCGCCGTCAGCGCCTGCACGGCGGCATCGCCTGCGTCGATGAAGCGGGTGTGTCGCCGCGGCGGCGTACCGGCCATGCCCGAGTCGCGCCAGCGACCGGGCCCGCCGAGGAACGTCGGCTCGCCGGCGCCGAGGATCGCCAGCGCCTCCGTCAGCTCGCTGATGCGGTACCCGCCGAGCTGGTCGGCGTGGTCGACGGCCAGCAGTGCGTAGCGGTCGCCGATCACCTCGCCCTCTTCGCCGAGCGTGCACGTGATCACGCGCACATCGGCGCCCCGCGCCGCGTAGTGGGCGATAGTCGCGCCGGTGGTCAGCGACTCGTCGTCGGGGTGGGCATGGACGAACAGCAGCCGAGGCGTCGTGCCGGCGGGCCGGCGACCTTCCGTCACTGCGGCATCTTCACCCAGCGCCCGGCGTCGGCGACGATCCCCACCGGCACGGCGCCGGACAGGCTGACGCTGTCGACCCGGGGACCGGCCGCGACGATCGTGGTGTCCTGCAGGATCGGCAGCACGGTCGACATCTGCCACAGCCGCGGTTCCATGTAGTCGATCACCTCGGCGATGGGGACGTGGCCGATCAACGCGGCGTCGATGCGCGGCTGAAGTGTTGGGTCGCACACCCCGGTGATGTTGTTGGGCACCGGAGCGCCACCGCCCGGCTCGGGTGCCGGCGCCGACGCCGGCGTGACCGGCGATGCCGTCGGCGTCGGCGTGGTGGTGGACGTGGTGCTCGGCGTGGTCCCGTTCGGTGCCGGTGGCAGCGCGGTGCAGCCGTAGCGCGACGCCAGCTCGGTGGCCAGGTCACCGCCGGCGCGATGCCAGCCGACGACCGCGTCCACCCGGTTATTCGGCACCGCGTCGCCGTAGAGCACCGGCGGGTCCAGCGCCTGCACCGACGCCCCAATCCCGGCGTTGCGTAGTTGGTCGGCCGCGGTGTTGGCTACCGCGACGGACGTCGGGTCATTGGCGGCGACGCCGATCACCAACGTCAGCGGGGTGCCGTCCTTGCTGACCTGCCCGCGCGTCGGCTCCGGTGACGACCCGGGTGCTTCCGGGTCGGTGACGGTGTCGATCTCGTAGCCGGCACTCGTCAGCAACGCACGCGCGGCGTCCTTGCTCAACGCGGACGGCGCCGTCGGCACGTAACCGGGATCGGACGGCGCGCGAATCTGCGCCTGCGCCAGCGTGACCGTGTTGTCGCTGCCCGCCCCGACGGCTGCGAGCAGGTCGACGTCCAACAGGCCGAGGATCGCCTGGCGCACCCGCACGTCGTCCAGCTTCGGCTGCACCGCGCGCAACGACACCTGCATGGTCCGCGGCGTCATGATCCGGGCCGTGCGCACGTCCGGGATCGCCGACAGCTGCGCGAAAGCCGCTGCGCCGCCGTGCACTTGGGCCACCTGGGTGTCGCCGTTACGCATCGAGTCGGCCAGCGCGGCGGGTGCGCCGGCCCGCCGCAACAGGATGTGGTCGGGCAGCGCCTGAGCGGCCCAGAAACGGTCGTTGCGGGCCAGCAGGATCTCGTCGCGCTGCGGGTCGATGCTCTCGACGCGGAACTGCCCGCCCGTCACCGGCATCGCCCGCGCCAGCCCGGCGGTGAACCCGCCAGGCACGTCCTTGACGATGTGCGCCGGCAGGATGTCGGTGAACAGCTCCCGCCACGCCGGGTACGGCTGCGAGAACGTGACCACCGCCTGCTTGCCGCCGTCGAGCGACTGCACGCCGGTGATCAGGTTGAATCCGGCGGGGTCGACGACGCCGGGCTGGGTGACCATCTGCCGCCACAGGTACCAGAAGTCATCCGCGCCGATGGGTGCGTTGTCGGTCCACTGCGCCTCGGTACGGATCTTGTAGGTGACGGTGAACGGGTTTTCGTTGATCACCTCTGCCGACACCAGCAGCGTCGGGTCCATCTCCCAGCGCGATCCGGTGGGTGTCGACGGGTCGGGCACCGGTCGGAACGCGCTCGGCAGCACCAGCGACGCGACCGCCGCGTTGACCGGCGACTGGTCCGACAGCAGATGCGGATTGAATCCGGCGCCGATCGAGTCGATGCCCATGATGATCTGGAATGCCCGCGGCGGGGGCGGCGCGGTGCTTTGCGCCGTGTCCGTGCTCTGCGGCGCGGGCGGCGGGCTGACTGTGCAAGCCGAGAGGAGCGCCAGCGCGCCGGCGAGGGCGGCGACGCGTAGGGAAGCTCTCGGCACGATCTACAGGGTAATGACGACCGTCCGCTAAGCGCGGTTGGCCGCCTTCGCGCGTGCCCGGCTGCGGGCCCGCGTGGTCGCGTCCAGCTCGACCTTGCGCACCCGCACGATCTCCGGCGTCACCTCGACGCACTCGTCGACGGCGCAGAACTCCATCGCCTTCTCGAGGTCGAGCTCGACGGGTTTGGCCAGCGTCTCGATGACGTCGGCGGTGGAGCTTCGCATGTTGGTCAGCTTCTTCTCACGGGTGATGTTGACGTCGAGGTCTTCGGCGCGCGGGTTGATGCCGACGACCATGCCTTCGTAGGTGTCCTGCCCCGGCTCCACGAAGAAGGTGCCGCGGTCGGCGAGTTGCAGCAGTGCGAACGGCGTCACCGTGCCTGCGCGGTCGGACACCAGCGAGCCGGTATGGCGAGACTTAATGTCGCCCGCCCACGGGTGGTAGCCCTCGAACACGGCGTTCGCGATCCCGGTGCCGCGCGTCTCGGTGAGAAAATCGGTGCGGAACCCGATCAACCCTCGGCTGGGCACCAGGAAGTCAATCCGCACCCAGCCGGCCGCGTGGTTGGCCATCTCGACCATGCGGCCCTTGCGTGCGGCCATCAGCTGGGTGACAGCGCCGACGTACTCCTCGGGGCAGTCGATGGTCAGCGCCTCAAATGGCTCGTGCACCTGGCCGTCGATCTTGCGGGTGACCACCTGCGGCTTGCCGACGGTCAGCTCGAAGCCCTCCCTGCGCATGGTTTCCACCAGCACCGCCAACGCGAGCTCACCGCGGCCTTGCACCTCCCACGCGTCGGGGCGGCCGATGTCGACGACCCGGATCGACACATTGCCGACGAGCTCGCTGTCCAGCCGCGCCCGCACCATCCGCGCGGTGAGCTTGTGCCCGGACACCTTGCCGGCCAGCGGCGAGGTGTTGGTGCCGATCGTCACCGAAATCGCCGGCTCGTCAACGGTGATGCGCGGCAACGCTTTTGGTTCAGAAGGGTCGGCGAGCGTATCTCCGATCATGATGTCGGGAATGCCCGCGATCGCGACGATGTCGCCGGCCTGGGCCTCGTTGGTCGGCTTGCGTTCGATGCCCTCGGTCGCAAGCAGCTCGGTGATCTTCGCGCTCGTCGTACCGTCTTCGCGCAGCCACGCCACGGTCTGGCCCTTGCGCAGCCTGCCGTTGTGGATCCGCACCAGCGCCAGCCGCCCGAGGAACGCCGACGCGTCGAGGTTGGTCACCAGCGCCTGCAGCGACGCCTCGGGGTCGCCGGACGGCGGCGGGATGTGCTCGCGCAGCACGTCGAAGAGCGGGTCGAGATTGGTGCCGTCGGGAATTTGGCCGTCGGCGGGCGCGACGGTGCTCGCCACGCCGGCGCGCCCAGACGCGTACAGGGTCGGCAACCCCAACGCGTGCTCGGCGGCCTTCTGCGCGTCGTCATCAAGGTCGGAGGCGACGTCGAGCAGCAGGTCGTGACTGGCGTCCACCACCTCGGCGATGCGGGCGTCGGGTCGGTCGGTCTTGTTGACAACGAGGATCACCGGAAGGTGCGCAGCAAGCGCCTTGCGGAGCACGAACCGGGTCTGCGGCAGCGGACCCTCGGACGCGTCGACCAACAGCAGCACCCCGTCGACCATCGACAGTCCGCGCTCCACCTCGCCGCCGAAGTCGGCGTGGCCGGGCGTGTCGATGACGTTGATCACAGTAACGCCGCCGTCGGCGTGGTGACGGTGCACGGCGGTGTTCTTGGCCAGGATCGTGATGCCCTTTTCACGCTCCAGATCACCGGTGTCCATCACCCGCTCGAGCGCGTCGTCGCCGCGATGGCTCAGCGCGCCGGACTGTCGCAGCATCGCGTCGACCAGCGTGGTCTTCCCGTGGTCGACGTGCGCGACGATCGCGACATTCCGAAACTGCACCGGGCGATTCTGTCAGCGCAGGGGGTGGATCGTGAAAACGGACGGCTCAGGCGACGGCAGCCGACCGGTCGGGCAGCAGCAGGTACGCAGCGCCCCAGAAAGCACAGCGCGCCGAAGAACGTGCCGGCGTTGGCCAGCAGCGCGTCAGCGGTTACGCCGGAGCGCTTGACGAACGCGCCAGCCGCGGATACTCCGAACGCGAGCGAGCCGACCATGTTCACCCAGGCCGCCTGCCAGTCGCGCGACCTCAACTCGAACATCCCGATGCCGAGCGTCACCGCGACGACGCCCAGCACGCCGCTGACCAGAAAGGCCACCGAGCCGTTGGCGTCGGGAAACCAGACGAAGCGGCGCTGCGCCGGGATCCGGTGCGCCCACAAGGCCGCGCCGGTGCTGAGGTTGAACAGAAGGGTGCCGAGGAGCTGGATCGCCGACGCGAGCCACTCGGCGCGCGCGGCCGGGTCCGCCGATGACACTTCCTGAGTCAACCTCAGGCCGTTTGTGGCATGAGTCTTTGTGTTCCGCCGTGCAGGTTGGGGTCGTAGGGGCGCTGGTCGTGCCAGCAGCGGTAGATGATGCGGACCCAGGCGCGGGCAAGGATGCGTACCGCGTGCGGGTGGTCGTGGCCGCGAGCGCGGGCTCGGGCGTAGACGTCGGCGGCCCAAGGGCTTTGGTGGCGGCTGTTGTCTGCGAAGGTGGTCAGTGCTCGGCGGAATCGTTTGTTGCAGGCCCAGCGGAAGTGCACTGCGTGCTGTTTGCCGGAGGCCTTGGTCACCGGTGTGATTCCGGCCAGGGCCGCGATGGCCTCGGGTCCGTCGTAGGCTGCCCGGGAGTCGCCCCACTCGGCGAGCACCTGGGCGGCGTTGATCTGACCCGACCTTGGCAGCGACGTGAAGATCTCGGCGTCCGGGTGCTCCCCGAGGCGGGCGATGACGGATCGGTCGAGGGCCTTGCCGGCGGTGTTGAGTGCCTCCAGCACGGTCACGAGGGCCAAGACGGCGTCGCGGACAGCCGTGGTCAGGACGGGGTCAGTGGTTCCCTGTGGGGCGTGGCGCAGTCGTGCCAACAGCTCGGCGGCGGGGCGCCGTCCGGAGTAGCCCTGCTTGGACAGGAAGGCGGCCAGACGTTTTTCGCCCAGGCGAGTGGCCGCGGTCGGGGTCGGGTAGTGGCGCAGGAACGCCAGGCTGATCGGGGATTCGATGTCGGCAAAGATTGCATTGGCGCCGGGCCAGTGGTCGTCGAGCAGGGCGCTGAGCTGGTTGGTGGCCGCAATCCGCATGCTGACGACATCGTCGCGGGTACGTACAACTGTGCGCAGCGCCTTAGTTTGAGGGCTGTAGGGCGCTACAGGGTGCAGTCGGTGGTGGCGCAGCCGCAGGTATTCGGCGATCACCAAGGCGTCGCCGGTGTCGGACTTGGCCCCGGAGATGACTTCGCCTTCACGCCAGGTCTTGATCGCGTTCGGGGAGACCGGGATGACGGGATGGCCGGCGGCCAGCAGCAGGTCGACCAGGCGTCCGTTGGGCCGTTCGATCCCGATCTGCACGTCGGCAGCGTCGCCGTACTTGGCGAGCCGGCGGATCAACGACGCGATGCCTTCAGCGGTGTGGTCAATCATGAACTGCGCCAGTACTTTTCCTACCGCAGACAGCACGCACACCGCGTGCGCTGCTGCGGCCCAGTCCAGACCGACATAGACGAATTCCGGGTGTTGCTCGGACAACAGATCTCCTCAGGTTGGCAGCGACGACGACGCGGCGAGGGGATCGACCGCCGGACGGTCACTAACTGGCGCTCTGCGGCGCATCTTCCTGATACCGGTCTGCGACCCCGGGAGGACCGAGGGCGGCAGTGTCATCGTGGCCCTCTTCGAGCGACCGACATTG
>JBLNEK010000129.1:0-4403 GCA_050262635.1 Candidatus Sericytochromatia bacterium
GCATCGCCTTCGGATTCCGCTCCCCGGAAGCACTCATCGCTCTGGCCATGCTCGCCCTCGGCGGGCACCGACCCGCCCTGCCAGGCCGAACCAAACACCCACGGATCAGTCAGTAGGGCCGTTTTTAGCCCCTTCATCAGTCGTGTAAACCGAGAATTCTTGTCAACTCAGGTCATCTACCCTGTTCTGTATGTCCCGTTATCAGCAGCCTGTTCCTGGGCGTGGCGGACCATCCGCTCGCTCAGCCGAATGAGTGGGTCCTCGTGGCCGCCGGGCATGGTATAGGCCAATTTCCGCAGCTCGATGGCGAACCCGTGCAGATCCTGGCTCAGGGAAGCAACGCTCACAAGACAACTCCATCGCAACGACGTAGTGGTGGTCAATATTTTTCCGCTCTTCTCGAGCGAGCACAAGTACTTTATGCGAGAGATGGCGGCCCAACGCTATTGACGCACTGTAAAATTGGAGCCGGCTAAGTTAGATACGACCCAGTTCTATTGACTCTAAGGAAAATTCCCATGCTCGCTTTGGGGTGAGAGGTGTCCCAGGAGAGGGAGCAATTTCCCAGCACAGGGTGGTATGCAATGGGTGATAGCCGTTTCCGAGCCATGCAGTTGCTCGCGCCGAGGAAAGCGCCGCCGATGGTAGGACCAGCCCTGGGATCGAGGGTCACCCCGAAAGTTGCTCGTAGCATTGTAGGCAATGGGACTCTAGTCCAGCCGCGAAGCACCCGGCTTACACAGCGCGCAGCGGAGCACTGTCGACCAGAGCCGCCATAGCGATGCGATAGCAACGACAACGGAATACCGCCGCCGAGCCGGTCTCAAGGCCGTGAGCAGCGGCGATGAGCGGGAAGTTAGCCCGCGTCCTATCCAACCGACTTGGTCGGCCCTTTCAGCGCGGTTTTCTTCGATCTTTCTTAGCCGCAGCAGGGAGGGGACCGGCCACCCCTACCCGAAAGAAGAGTTACCCCCATGAAACTCAACCTCACCCACTCGCAGGCCGTGGAACGCTGCGCGAAATCCATGAACGCATGGAGGAAATGGGCGGCCAGGACACCCTCACCCGCGCCGAGCACAGCGAATTTAACAGGGTGGTCGAGGAGTTCGACGTCGTGAACGAGCACCGGCGAAGCTTCGAGCGCCGCCACGAGATCGCCAGGCTGTCCCGCAACGGCGGCGGCTCTGACGGAATCAAATTTGTGCCCGGCAGCACAACCGGCGTGCCCGAAGACAATGACGACCACCCGGCTCGCGGAATGCGTGACGGCGCAATGCGCCAACTCGAGTGCAGCGTGAAGGCTGGCCTGCTGCCCGCACGCGGCGCGGAGATCGTCGAGCGCCTGGTCGGCACCGGCCCCGCACCCGAACGCTCTTGGGCGTCGCGGTGGGTGACCGAAACCGGGTCCGACGCCTACCGCAGCGCCTTCGCGAAGGTGGTCATGCACGGCGAACAGCGTGCGGCCCTTGAGTTTACCGCCACCGAGGCCGAGGCCTTCCGACGTGTGGCCAGCCTCAAGACCGAGCAGCGCGCAATGTCGTTGACAGACAACGTCGGTGGGTACCTTGTGCCTTACGAACTAGACCCCACCGTCGTGCTCACCCGCGACGGCTCCATCAACCCGCTGCTGAGCATCAGCCGCGTCATCAACAACGTGAGCGATGTGTGGCACGGTGTTTCGTCTGCCGGGGTGAGCGCGCACATACCCTGTACCCACACCAGAAATCAAGATCAAAATCGCCCCGCCGAGAAGTCGACAGGCCTGTCGGGGGATCCAGGCTAAGTTCAATACTGTTCAGTTAAGAAGTCGAATGGTGATCTGTGGGCTGTGGGCCGGTTGCGGCCATCGCGTGTGCTGGGTGCGTTTCGCTGCCCATTTGAGGATCTTGCGTTTGACCACCCGCGGGTTGGCCCGGGCGCGGCGTACTGGATTGAGGCGTTGGGCGAGTTTTCCGATGGCGCACTGCCAGAGGACGGCGATGGCGTCACGGTTGTGAGGGGGAAAAACAGCTGTGGGATAACGCTCTTCGGGTTGATACGTAGCGCCGCAACAAAGGATATTCGATCGGGGTCGTGCCCGGCGTGCGTGGCGGCGTCGAGCATGAGCGTGCGGATGGCATCGTGGACGACGGGTTGGGAGCAGTCGTGGTCTGCGCCGACGAAATCGGCGATCTTTCAAGCACGTTCACGATTGGGGTACGAACCCTTGCGCGATTTGTTCGCCCGCGTCGCTCGTCCTGTCGCCCGTGAGGACACGCCAGGTTCCTGGCTTGCCGGTCGACGGCTGGTCGCCATCGACGGAACCTGTGTCGACGTGCCCGACACGCCGGAGAACGCAGACTTTTTCGGGCGACCAAAACCATCGGTGAGTTGCGCGAACACGTCTTCGTAGGAACCATCCGAATACAGCGCCATCCCGATCGCGAAGTAGGCCACCACCCGCGCCCGCAACCCCCGCCGCCGTTGCTCCGTCCGCCCAGCTGCGGCAACCACCGCATCGACAACATCGGGTGGGAAAACCCTGGTCAGCAACCCCACCGACACCAAATCCGACAGACGACGATCCGACTCCGGCTTGACCCAACCACTCCGCGGCACCCTCGTACTGTACCGCCCACTTCCTTAACTGAACGGTATTGAGGCTAAGTTCGCAGACTATGTCGACGCCACAACTACGGGGAACACCGGCGAACCCCGTACTCATACGAGCGACTCGATCGTGGACTGCGCCTGTATGTGGACTTCGCGGCGAACTTGATCAGCTTCTCTCGATCCTCACAGCAAGGGTTCAAGCGAGCTTCCACCCGATTCGGTCAAATCCGTTGCACAGCAATGCTTTCCGTGGCAAGAGCCCAAATCGGCATGGGGCTGGACGGCACATTCGGGTCCTGCCGGGGGACCCAGCTGCCGGTTCTCGGCGACAGGCTTATGAAGCCCTGTTCGTGCGGATGAATAAGCCGCCGAGCATCATGACCACCCCTACGGCGGTGAGCCCCATGGCGCTCGCCTGCCACGCGGCGCCGATGCTGTCGCACCGACTACCGAGATCGGTGCTGCCCGATATGTCAGGACCATTCGCGGTGGCGGCGTCCGCGGACTGGGGCTGATAGGCGATGCCGCATGACTCCGTCATCCCATTGTCGGAGACTGTCAGCCGATGTGTGCCGACAGCGACACCAAGCGCCAGAAGTGCGGCGCCGAACATGAAGAACAGCACTTTCACGGCTAGCTCCAACCGCTGTCGGCGCTCCCCGGTTGGTTTCGACGCGACAATTCTCTCACCGACTTCGCCGTGTGGTTAGATCATGGCCGGCGCGTGTCAGGAACCGTGCGGTTGGGAACTCGAGCAGCTCGCGAACCATGATCTGGGGGTTAACCCCCGCCAACTTGTCCGGTAAACGGCGTGTTGTCTCGGCGCCGGACTTCGTACGTTGGATACATGGCCGCAGTGAGCGATCAAGACGCCGAGCCGATCACGGCCGAAACGGCGACACCGCCGACGACCCGTCTCATCGGTCTCTTCCCCAGCGCGTCGATGATCGCCGGCGCGGTGATCGCCCCGGTCTGGGTGTGGGTGCCGTTGACGATCCTCGTCGTCGGTATCGGGTCCATCCCGTCGCTGATCGGCACCGCGCTCGCCATTGTCGCGTCCGTGTACCTGATGCGCGGGGTCGGGTGGCTCGAGCGGGTGCGCAGCGAAGCCGTCTTCGGCATGAATATCCCCGCACCGCCGCGAAAGAGGTCTTCCCACACCGGCTTTCAAGGCTGGCTGCATCAGCTGTGGTTGGACATCACCAGCGCCCGGTTCTGGAAGGGTTGCGCACACCATTTCCTGAGGATGGGCTACGACTTCGGAGCCACGACTCTGGCTTTCGATCTGGCGATTTTCGCTTTCTTGGCACCGGCGGCCGCGATCGCGGTAAGCCACAGCGACGACGACGCCGGCCTGTCGTTCATTCCGCCCGCGCTGGCGTGGCCACTGGCCGTCATCGCGTTGGTGGCCGCCTTAGCGATCCTGGTGTTCGCGCCCGCGCTCGACGGCAAGATCGACCACTGGCTTCTCTCGCCGTCGTCCGCCGCCATGCTGCGACACGAGGTGAATACGCTCGCTGACGCCCGCCAGGGGGCGCTCGCGTCGGCGCAGACCGAACGGCACCGCATCGAACGCGACCTGCACGACAGCGTGCAGCCGCGACTCGTCTCGCTGGCGATGACGATCGGCCTTGCCCAGACCAAGCTCGACAATGACCCGTCAGCCGCCAAGGCGCTGATCTCCGAGGCTCACGAGGACGCGAAATCCGCTCTGCTGGAACTGCGTAACGTGGTGCGCGGTATTGCGCCGACGATCCTGTCCGACCGGGGACTAGACGCTGCGCTTTCCGCGGTGGCGCAGCGCGCCCAGA
>JBLNEK010000130.1:0-3200 GCA_050262635.1 Candidatus Sericytochromatia bacterium
GTGCCGAACCGGCCCGCGCCGCTGACCGGCGCACTGCGGGCGGGCGCCAGATCGGTGCGCCGCCAGTCGATGAGATGCTGCGGAATCTCGCGCAGAAAGCGCGATTCCGGGTTCATCATCGGCTGGCCCCAGCTCGACCGGACCTTCGCGCGGCTGACGTACAGCCGCGCACGGGCGCGGGTGATGCCGACGTAGGCCAGCCGCCGCTCCTCGGACAGCTCGGCGTCGTCACCCAACGCCCGCATGTGCGGGAACATGCCGTCCTCCCAGCCGGTGACGAACACCACCGGAAACTCAAGCCCCTTGGCGGTGTGCAAAGTCATCAGTGTCACCACGCCCGCACCGTACTCGGGGATGTCGTCGGCGTCGGCAACCAGCGACACGCGCTCCAGGAACGCGGCGAGCGTGCCGGTGTCGGGGACGTCCTCGTCGTCATCCTCACGCAGCGCCGCGGCGTTGGCCTGGTCGATGCTGAATTCGTGTGCGACACTGACCAATTCGTTGAGGTTGTCAAGCCGGGCCAGGTCCTGCGGATCATTAGAGGCTTCCAGCTCATCGCGGTATCCGGTGCGGCTCAACACCAGCTCGATCAGCTCGCCGAGCTCGTCGTCCAGGCGGGCGCGCAGTTCGTCGAGCAGTTCGACGAACGCGGCGATCGCCTTCTCCGAGCGGGTGTTCAGCATCGGCACCCGGCCCTCGGCGGCGGCCTGCAGCGCGTCGTTGAAGCTCGCCCCGGTGGTCTCGGCGTACACCGCCACGCAGGCCTCGGCGCGGTCTCCTATTCCGCGACGCGGTGTGTTGAGGATCCGGCGCATGCTGACCGAGTCGCCGGGGTTGTCGAGCACCCGCAGGTAGGCGACGATGTCGCGAATCTCCTTGCGTTCGTAGAACCTCACGCCACCGACCACCTTGTACGGGATGCCGGCGCGGATGAACACTTCTTCCAGCGAGCGCGACGAGTTGTTGGTGCGGTAAAACACGGCGACGTCGTTGTAGGTGATGTCCCCGCGGTCGGCCAGGCGGTCGATTTCGCTTGCCACGAAGGCGGCTTCGTCGTGCTCGTTCTCGGCCACGTAGCCGACGATCGGCTCGCCGTCACCGGCGTCGGTCCACAGCCGCTTCTCGCGGCGGCCGCTGTTGTGCTTGATGACGGAGTTCGCGGCATTGAGGATGTTCTGCGTGGATCGGTAATTCTGTTCCAGCAGAATGGTCTTCGCGTTCGGATAGTCGCGTTCGAAGTCCTCGATGTTGCGGATCGTCGCACCGCGGAACGCATAGATCGACTGGTCGGCGTCACCGACAACGCAGAGCTCGGCGGGCGGCACGTCGTCCGTGCCGCCATGGCCGGCGAGTTCGCGCACCAGCATGTACTGCGCGTGGTTGGTGTCCTGGTACTCGTCGACGAGGATGTGCCGGAACCGGCGCCGGTAGTACTGCGCGATCTGCGGAAAGCGCTGCAGCACAGCTACTGTCTCGCCGATCAGATCGTCGAAGTCGAGCGCGTTCGCGGCCCGCAGGCGGCGTTGGTACTCGTGGTACACCTCGGCGACGATGCGATTGAGCTCGTCGGCGCTCTCCGCCACGTCGGCCGCGGCTTGTTCGGGGCCGATCAGCTCGTTTTTCAGGTTGGAGATGCAATTCGCCAACAGCCGCGGCGAATACCGCTTCGTGTCCAGGCCCATGTCCTTGGCGATCATCATCAGCAGCCGTCGCGAGTCGTCCGCGTCGTAGATCGAGAAGTTCGAGTTCAGGCCCTTGATCAACGACGCCTGGTTGCGCAGGATCCGCACGCACATCGAGTGGAACGTCGACACCCACATGGCTCTGGCCCGCGGCCCCACCAGTGCGACTACGCGTTCGCGCATCTCCGCGGCGGCTTTGTTGGTGAACGTGATCGCCAGGATCTGGCCCGGTCCGACGTCCCGCGCGGCGAGCAAGTAGGCGATCCGGCGGGTGAGCACCGCGGTCTTGCCGGACCCCGCGCCGGCGACGATCAGCAGCGGCGACCCCTCGTGCAGGACGGCGTGACGCTGTTGCGGATTCAGGCCCTCCAGCAGTTCGTCGGTGTCCGAGCTGGCCTGAGGGTCGGTGAGATGCGCTGTCATGTCGGCCCCAATTTACCGCTGCGGTATGACCAATTCTTTGCGCGGCACGGGCTGAAGGTGGCAAACTCGATACGTGCTCTACACGTGCCGATTTTTCTACGGGTACCGGCCAGCGGTACCCGTGGTGTAGCTGCACTTCTACAGCCCCGCGGTCCGCTTCCGGATCCGGGGCTCGTCTCTTGTAAGAGGCCGGAGAAGGAATTGGTCCGCGAACCAGGTGAACCGACACAACAAGAGAATGGGGAGCTACCAATGACTGTCGACACAGAGCTGTTGCCCGACATCGATGATCTTCGTCATGAGATCGACCGGCTGGACGCCGAGATACTGGCCGCCGTGCGGCGCCGCACCGAAGTGTCGCAGGCCATCGGCAGGGCGCGGATGGCCTCCGGCGGAACGCGTCTGGTGCACAGCCGTGAGATGAAGGTGATCGAGCGCTACAGCGAGCTGGGTCCGGAGGGCCGCGAGCTTGCGATGCTGCTGCTGCGGCTGGGCCGCGGCCGGCTGGGCCGCTGAGGAGTCGCCGAAACATCAACCAACGTCGTCGATGCGGCCGATCAACGACGTGGAGTGCTACTTCGGCGCAACTGCGTCCAGCAGCCACGGCGTCAGCCACCTGACCGCCTCGGCGGTGGGATGCACACCGTCACTTCGCATCTTGATCCCGTCGAGCTTCGAAGCGTAATACCCGCCGGGGCCTAGCTTCTTGTTCAGGTCCAGCACCGACGGGTTCGGGAACTGTGCTATGACGTTGCGCAGCAACGCATTCCAGTGATCGATCCGGTCCGGCTGATCCTCCGGATACAGGCTGCCGTCCGGCTTCTCGGCGCGTCGGTTGTACGGCTCGGTGGTGACGACGACGCGCGCGCCCGTCGACCCCAGCACCGCTAGCGCCTGGCGTAACTCCCCCGCCAGGTAAGCGTCGAACGCGGGGTCGCCGACATGCGTCCACCGCCCGGCGTACATCCGGTCGACCGTCTCCCATCGCCCCACCACCAGGAGCACGACCTGCGGATTGTCGACCGCGACCTGCCCGGCCCATCTGCTCGGCCAGCTTTCGCACTCCGGCTTCGGATTGCCCGACTCGGCGGAGTA
>JBLNEK010000131.1:0-4072 GCA_050262635.1 Candidatus Sericytochromatia bacterium
GCCGTCAGGCGCTACCGGCATCACGACCAACTATTGCCGTCCACCGCACACCACTTCCAGCACACCAACCACATCGGCAACCCGCCCACCCGAGGGCACTACATCAGCGCCGTCCTAGACGCGCCCCACATCCCGCTCCGGCCCGTGTCCGCCCGCATTTGTGGGTGACCTGCGCGGCTACGACCGCCCCCCAGGGTGGAGAGCATCGAAATTGGCGATTCTTCCAATACCGACACCCGACGCCAGGCGGGCAGGATGGCTGTCGTGGGTGTCATGCGCTGCCCCGCCAACCACGCCGCCAACGACTCCGCCGAGGAAGTCTCGTTCATCCGCGAATGGGCCGCAGCGACGTCATGGGACAGCATCCACGAAATCCTGCTCGCCGCAGGCCACTGCCCCGCCTGCCCCGGCACCGAGCGGCTGCAGCCGGAGACGAGGGAACTGCTGGGCAGGCAGCACAGCACCGGGCGCTGCCCATGCTGCACGGCGGTATGGATCACCGACGACGCGCGCAGCGGGCCGTGTCTCGACACCGGAAAGCTGATCTGCACGCACGAAGACTGATTAGATCGGGCGATCGGCGGCCGAACAGCATCCCAACACGCAGTCGCCGACCGTATCCGCCGCATCCGTTCGCTCTAAACGCGCTGTTTCAACAGCACCTTCAATATTGAACTTCGGCGTTACCGCCGACGACTTCGATTACTTCTTGGTGCTCTTCTTCGCCGGAGCCTTCTTGGCCTCTGCCTTCCTGGTCCGCGTCCGCAATCGCTCCATCGCGGCCTCCCCGCGCTGCACCAGGCTCTCGTAGGTCCTGCGCAGTTCCTCGCCGCTCAGCTGCTCCCGTAGCTCCGCGCGGCGCTTGGTGAGCCGCTCACGGGCCTCCTCGGCCCGCGTGCTGGCATCGCTACGGGCCTCCTCGGTGCGCTCGCGCACAGCGTCGATGATCTCGTTGAGCTGCTCAAGGGCAAGATCGACCGCACCGACGGCGGCGAACAACGGGTCCTTGAGATCGTCGATGGTCCGGGTGTTCCCGGGCGTTTTCTTCTCGGCCATGTCAATCCCTTCGATCCAGTTCGGTATGTGGTGATTCAAGCAAAATCTTGGGTTGGTGATCAGGCAGACGACAATTCCTCGCGGGCCGCCACGTAACGTTCGATCACCATCCGTGAGTGGAATGCGACGGGGGTAAGCGACGACGCGCAGCCGTCGGACATCAAATACGCCGCCTGGCAATCGAACTGCGGACCTCGACAGACAGCTCGACGAGATCGAGCAGTCGCAGGGCTGGCCGGGCCCACGTCGAGGGTGCCGGCCCGGTGTCGAAATCCCGAGGCCGATAGCGGTTGCGCTGTTGGTGCGCTGGTCGCTGCGCTGGCCGTAGTCGGCGCCGCACATGCGTCGACCTCGGCGCTCATCAGCGTG
Organism: Candidatus Sericytochromatia bacterium; assembly: GCA_050262635.1. Classification (GTDB taxonomy): domain Bacteria; phylum Actinomycetota; class Actinomycetes; order Mycobacteriales; family Mycobacteriaceae; genus Mycobacterium. The sequence goes on from JBLNEK010000131.1 coordinate 1,426, forward strand.
GCGATAAACGTCGACAACAAGCTACGCACCAAATTAGGGCTCGCAGTGGCGAGTTGATCGGCCAATAGCTTCTCAACGTCGGTAGGGTGGGATGCAGTCATCGCGTCGTTCTCCTTCGATTGACTTTGGCGGGTCGTTCGAAGAATCACGCGATGACCGCTCCTCTACGGGGCTACGACACGCCAGCCAGTCTCAATCCCCGTACACCACGTCCATGGACGCAACTTGATTCACAAAACCGAGACTCGCGGATCTACGGTACGTCAGGATGCTTGAGGATAACTGCGCGGAGGTGACAAGCGATGGGTCATTACCGGTCGAACGTGCGCGACCTGGAGTTCAACCTGTTCGAGGTTCTCGGCCTCGACGTCCTCTTTGATTCGGGCGCTTACGGTGATCTGGACACCGCGACGGTGCGTGAGATTCTCCGCGAGGTGGCGCGGCTGTCCGAGGGGCCGATCGCAGATTCGTTCGTCGAGGCTGACCGTGATCCGCCGCGGTTCGTCCCTGGCGAGCACACGATCACGGTGCCGGATTCGGTGCGCCGCGCCGTGGCCGCGTTCAAGGATGCCGGGTGGTGGCGGATTGGGATGTCCGAGGTTATCGGTGGGATGCCGGCACCGGCCCCGGTGACCTGGGCGGTCAACGAGATGATGGTTTGCGCGAACCCGGCCATTCAGTGGTACAGCACTCCGGTCATGTCGCAAGTGCTCGCGCTCGTTGGCACCGACCAGCAGAAGCGTTGGGCGCGAATCGGTTTGGAGCGAGGGTGGACGGGCACGATGGCGTTGACCGAACCTGACGCGGGTTCCGACGTCGGCGCGGGGCGCACCAGGGCGATCCCGCAGCCCGACGGCGACTGGCACATCGAGGGTGTGAAGCGGTTCATCTCTGGCGGTGACGTCGGTGACACCGCGGAGAACCTGTTCCATCTTGTGCTGGCGCGTCCGGAGGGCGCCGGACCCGGTACCAAGGGCCTGAGCATGTTCTACGTGCCCAAATACCTGTTCGACCACGACACGCTGGACCTGCGGGAGCGCAACGGGGTGTTCGCGACGGCGCTGGAAGACAAGATGGGCATAAAAGCGTCGCCGACCTGCGAGTTGACCTTCGGCGCGACCGGCATTCCCGCCGTCGGGTATCTGGTCGGCGACGCGCACGACGGCATCGCCCAGATGTTTAAGGCGATCGAGTATGCGCGGATGATGGTTGGTATCAAGTCCATCGGGACGCTGTCGACCGCGTATCTGCACGCGCTCGACTATGCACAGCAGCGCGTGCAGGGCCCCGATCTGACCCGCTTCGCGGACAAGACCGCGCCCCGGGTGCTGATCATGCGCCACCCTGATGTGCGGCGAAGCCTGATTTTGCAGAAGGCGTACGCCGAAGGGCTGCGCGCTTTGTACATGTACGCCGCCGCGCACTGCTACGAGTTCGGGGTCACTCTGGTAGCGGGCGTGGACGCCGACTTGGCGGCGCGTGTACACGATATGCTGCTGCCGATCGTCAAGGGTGTCGGATCTGAGAAGTCCTTTCAGTGGATTAACGAAAGCCTGCAAACCCTTGGTGGATCCGGGTACTTGAAGGACTATCCCATCGAGCAATACCTTCGGGACAGCAGAATCGACTCGATTTACGAAGGCACCACCGCGATCCAGTCGCTGGACTTCGTGTTCCGCAAGATCGTGCGCGACCGAGGCGTCGCCTTGGCATACGTCGCCGGCGAAATCTCGGCGTTCATCGACAACATCACCGGCGACCGGCTCAAGGCCGAGCGCGCACTCCTACAGGCCGCCCTGTCCGACGTGCAGGCAATGACCGGCACTCTTACGACATATCTACTTGCCGCTGAACACGGTCCCAGGGAGCTGTACAAGGTCGGGCTCGTGTCCGTGGCATTTCTGCACGCCGTCGGCGACCTGCTCATCGGGTGGCGACTGCTCGTGCAGGCCGACATCGCTGCTGCCGCACTCGATGCCGGTGCCCACGACTTCTTTTACCGGGGCAAGCTCGCCGCCGCATCATTCTTCGCCAAGACCGTCCTGCCGACAATCTCGGCGACCCGCGCCGTCGTCGAGAATGTCGACACCGACCTGATGGACCTTGTCGACGACGCCTTCTGACCCTTTCCCGCAGCGTGCAATCCGGCGTGCGGCTACCGCGAGTCCGACTGCGGCGTCACCTTCGCAACCAATGGCGATCGCGGCGTATGTCTGACTTTGCGGTCACCGGTTGAAGCGATCGAGCCGACCGGAGTCCTCCGTCATCCCGGTATCACCGTGACCGTCGCCGACTGCGACGGCCTGCTAAAAGCCTTGCGCGGCACGTAAGGTTAGTCCGCTCGTGTCGGGAGTTGTCCCGGGTCTCGTAGAACTTGAGGTGGCGGTCCCCGCTCGTGACCTGCCGTGTGGTAGGTGTCGGGCGTTCCGCCAAGAACACCGACAGCAAGGGGATCGCCGTGAAGAAGAGTAGCCAAATCCAGCCTGTGGGTGCGACCGCGTTAGGTCGCGCACGTTTGAGGGCGCGACCCACAAGATCGGCGGCATCGAAGTGGGCATCGTAGGCACGCAACGCGCCGATGGAAGCGTGACCCGACGTGTCCTGGTCCGTGAGGGTGACGCCATCCGGTTGCCACGACTCGTCGTCG
>JBLNEK010000132.1:0-6392 GCA_050262635.1 Candidatus Sericytochromatia bacterium
TCATTCTCGAAAGCGTCGCGGCGCTTCGGCGATTGAATCGCCGTCTTCCCACAACAGGAGTTGACGAACCGATTGGCGTGATCCGTAGGGCTGAAGCATCTGACTGGCGGGGCGGGGACGCACCTTCAGCGGCCACCAGAACCAGCGGCCGAGTAGCGCGGCAACGGCCGGAGTCATGAATGACCGCACGATCAGCGTGTCGAACAGCAGACCGAGGGCGATCGTCGTTCCGATCTGACCGAGAATGCGCAGGTCGGCGAAAATGAAGGAGGCCATAGTGGCTGCGAACACCAGCCCGGCCGCCGTCACCACCGCGCCGGAGCCGGCCATGGCTCGGATGATGCCGGTATTCAAGCCGGCGTCGATCTCCTCTTTGAACCGAGAGATCAGCAGCAGGTTGTAGTCCGACCCCACCGCCAACAGCAAGATGATGGCCAGTGCCAGCACGATCCAGAACAGGTGAATACCAAAGAGGTCCTGCCAAATCAGCACCGAAAGGCCGAAGGAGGCGCCCAACGACAGCGCCACGGTACCCACAATGACGAACGCAGCGACGATGCTTCGGGTAATGAACATCATGACGAGCAGAATCAGGCAGAGCGCCGCGATCCCGGCGATCATGAGATCGTATTTGGCACCGTCCTGGATGTCCTTGTAGGTGGCCGCAGTGCCAGCGATGAAGATCTTGGACCCGGCCAGCGGCGTGCCCTTGACGGCTTCCTGCGCAGCATGCCTGATCGCGTCGATGTGCGAAATACCCTCAGGCGTCGCGGGATCGCCGTCATGGGTGATGATCATGCGGGCGGCCTTGCCGTCCGGTGACAGGAACAGCTTGAGGCCGCGCTGGAATTCCGGGTTGGTGAACGCCTCCGGCGGTAGGTAGAACGAGTCGTCGGTTTTCGACGCGTCGTACGCCTGGCCCAGGGCGGTCGAGTTCTGCAGTGCGGCTGCAGTCTGGTCGTTGATACCCGAGGTGGTGGCGTAGTTGGTCAGTGTCAGGTCGCGGTTGGTCTGCTGACTCGCGATCTGCGGGGGGATCAACGCCAATAACTTCGGCTGCAGCTCATCGAGTTTGGCGATGCTGCCCGAGACGTTGGCCAACTCGTCGGTCAGCTCGTCGATGCCGTCGAGTGCGTCGAAGAGAGATCGCAGCGCCCAGCAGAGTGGGATGTCGAAACAGTGCGGCTCCCAATAGAAGTAGTTGCGTAGTGGCCGGAAGAAGTCGTCGAAGTTGGCGATCTTGTCGCGGAGGTCCTGGGCCGTGGCGACCGTCTGCTGGAAGGCCTTCGTCTGCTCGTCGGTGGCGGCGCTGGATTGTTGTTGCAGCGCATACTGCTGGCGCAGGATGTCGATCGAATTGTTGATCACGTCAACCTGTTTGAGTAGATCGGCGCTGCGGGCCTGCTGGAAGGGCAGGTTGTTGATCTGGGCGGCGCTGCCGGCGCTGATCTGAAACGGTATCGAGGTGTGGTCCAGCGGCGTGCCCAGCGGCCGGGTGATCGACTGCACCTGAGCGATGCCGTCGGTGTGGAACACCGCCTTGGCGACGCGCTCCAGCAGGATCATGTCGGTGGGATTCCGTAGATCGTGATCGGCTTCGACCATCAACAGTTCGGGATTCAGCCGCGCCTGCGAGAAGTGCCGTTCCGCGGCCGTATAACCGACATTGGCCGGGGCAGTGGCAGGCATGTAGCCCCGGGCGTCGTAACTCGTCCGGTAATTGGGCAGGGCGAGAAGGCCGATCAGGGCCAACGCTATTGTCGCCACCAGGACGGCCCCCGGCCAGCGGACGATGGCCGTGCCGATGCGCCGCCAGCCCTGGGTGCTCATGGGCCGTGCCGGTTCGAACAGACCGAAATGGCGGCCGATGACCAGCAGGGCGGGCGCCAGCGTCAGGGCCGCCACCACTGCGACGAGAACCCCGATGCCGGCGGGTATTCCCAGGCTCTGGAAGTACGGCAGCCGGGTGAAGGTCAGGCACAAAACCGCGCCGGCAATCGTCAGGCCTGAACCCAGGATGATGTGAGCGGTTCCCTGGTACATCGTGTTGAACGCCCAGACGCGATCCTGCCCGGCGTAACGCGCCTCGTGAAAACGGCCGAGAATGAAGATCGCATAGTCTGTTCCGGCGGCGATAACCAGTAGCGTCAGCAGATTGGTCGAATACGTCGACAGCTTGATGACCCCGGCGTTCGCAAGCACGGCGACGACGCCGCGGGAGGCGGTCAACTCGATCATCACCGTGAAGATCACGAGGAACACCGTGGTGAGGCGGCGGAAGAACACCAACAGCATCACCATGATCACCCCGATGGTGATCAGGGTGGTTTTTAGGGTGCCGTGTCGGCCCACCTCGAACTGATCGGTGACCAGCGGCGCGGCGCCGGTGACATAGGCTCGCAGACCCGGCGGCGGCGGTGTCTGATCGACGATGTCACGCACCGAATCGACCGACTCATTGGCCAACGACTCGCCCTGGTTGCCCGCCAGGTACAGCTGTACCAATGCCGCCTTGCTGTCGGAGCTCTGCGAGCCGGCCGCGGTCAGCGGATCCCCCCAGAAGTCCTGAATGTGCTGTACGTGCTTGGTGTCCTCGGAGAGCTTCCGGATCAAGCCGTCGTAGTAACGGTGAGCCTCGGCGCCGAGCGGCTGATCGCCCTCCAGGACGATCATCGCCGAACTGTCGGAATCGAATTCTTCGAATACCTTGCCGATACGTTTGGCGGCTTGCAGCGACGGCGAGTCCTGAGGGCTCAGCGACACGTTGTGAGATTGGGCGACGGTCTCCAATTGCGGCACGAAGACGTTCGTCACCACTGCCAGCGCCAGCCAGAACAGCGCGATGAGCACCGAGAACTGCCGGATCAGGTTCGGAACCCGCTGGGTGCTCATCCAGACTTGTCCAGGCAGTAGGTGAACGCGTTCAAGGTGTTCACCGATCTCTCGTCCTTGACCACGTCGTCAATCCTGATCCGGCAGCCGATCGAGTTGCTGTTGCCCTGGGCGGAGACGTTGACGAAGACCGCCGGCTGGGTGGTGGTCGTGTCGTACACCCACGGCAAGGCAACGGCGTCGGCGCGCTGCGGTTGGGCGTTCACGTCCACATAGGTGATGGTTGCTACCGTGCCCGGCGGGCCGAAAACCTCCATGACCACGTGCTTGGGGTTGAACGCAACGATGTCGTTCACCGAGCCGCTAGGTGTAGACGTGACGTCATGCGAGCCGAAGATACGATGCAGCCGATACACACCGAATCCAGCCACCGCGACGACAGCCACCGCCACCAGGAGCATCCAGCGTCGACTGAGTCGCCGTCTGATCGAAACCCGCGGCATCCCTGACCCTTTCATGAGCGGCGACAGGCGCGGACGGTGGGGCATTCCTATAGAAGAGCTAATCAACTCGGTTGACCGTACGACACGGGATCGCACTCCACAACACTGAACTGCAAAGGCTCATGTCTTACATGGGAAGTGGAACATTCGAATCTGCACTAATCGCATCAGCCGCAGCTCGCCGCGAAGATTGACAGCAGTCGCCACCCGAACTTCTCGTTTTCGAGGCGTCAAGTGAGCTGATCGGTAGCCGGTTGCCCGAAGTGCCGCACTGAGGTGTCGCGTTGCCGTGCGTTTGCACATTCGCCCGATCGCGGTGCCGCCGCCGGGTGCAGGCGAACGCAGAGAGGTGCCATGCCTCCTACGGGCCGACCGAGGCCATCAACGGCGCCTGGATGTTCTGCGCCGCAACGCGCTTGAATTCCAGGATTTCACCACTGCCGCTGGCGCTCACTCCTTCACAGCAGCGCTTCGCATGCACTAGTCAATGCAGTGTGAATTACGACAGCAGCAATATCCGACGATCCTGACTCTTTCCGCGCCGCGTTTATTTCAGGTTCTTCAGGTCATGGCCGTGGCCGTCCGCGTTGTGTCGGTGCTGCCGGCTCCATGGCGGGACCGGTAGCGTGCGGTACGGCCGCCGGAAAGGTAGGCGCAGACCCGGATGTCCCATCGCGAGGAGGTCGGTAGTGGTCGCTTCTGCCCGGCCTTCATCTTTGCGGCTTGGATGGCTGCATATTCAGATTGTCGGCGCCGTCGTTGGGGTTGTCTTACTTGTCGGCGCCTGCGGATCGGGTCCATTGCCGAGCCCATCCTCCCCGGCCAGCTCGACCGCCGGGTTTACGCCGATCAATCAGATGACGCTGCGGGTACGGGTCTCGTCGATGGCCAGGGAGATGCTCGTGCCCGGGGCAGTCGCGTTGGTGCGCTCACCCGCTGGTCAGTTCAGCACGACGTACGGCATCACCACGGTGGGTGGCAGGGTTCCGGTGTCGTTGGCGGATCACGTCCGGATTGGATCGATCACCGAGACGTGGACCGGCACTGTCATCCTGCAGCAGGCCCAGGAGGGCAAGCTCAGCCTCGGCGACCCGGTGTCGAAGTTCCGCCCCGATGTTCCAGACGGTGAGCACATCACCATCGCCGAGTTGTTGAACATGCGCAGCGGTCTTTACAACTACACCGAGACACGCGAACTAAACGAGATGGGCGACAGCAATCCGCAAAAGGTGTGGGAACCAGCCGAATTGCTCGCGCTGGCCTATAGCCATCCGCCCTACTTCCCACCCGGAACTGGCTACCACTATTCGAACACCAACACAATATTGCTCGGCCTCATCGCCGAAGCGCTTGACGCTAAACCGCTGTCGCGGGTGTTTCAGGATCGGTTGTTCACCCCACTGGGACTCAAGGACACGCTGTTTCCGCCCAGAAGCTCCAACGCCATCCCGGACCCGCATCCCCAGGGATATATGTATGGCACCAATGTGATGACCATGAGCTCACCAGCGGCGCTACCGCCCAACATGCAGGCAGCAGCAAAGGCCGGCACCCTGCAGCCCAGTGATCAGACATCGCTGAACCCATCGTGGGCCTGGGCGGCAGGCGCCGGCATCTCCACCGCGGCGGACCTGGCTACCTGGGTTGAGGCGTTGGCCGACGGGAAACTGCTCAATCCAGATATGCAAGCCGAGCGGATCGCCAGCCTGCAGTCAACAAACCCGGCACAACCCGATGCGCCGCAGTACGGGCTGGCCATCGCGAAATTCGGTGCGCTGTACGGGCATACCGGTCAAGTTCCAGGCTTTAACACCTTCGCCGGCACCGACCCCCAACACAAAGTGACGATTGTAGTTTGGGTGAACCTGGACCCCACCGTCGATGGTCGGGCCGCTGCCACGCTCATCGCTCAAGATCTGATCCACCAGATGTATGCCTATCCGACGCCGACACCTACCCGCTAGCGCTGGCGCTCGTGGTCCGCCCGCAATGTGGCCGGTGCTACCGCTTGCGATCGGTTTGGATCGCGCCGAAAACCAACAGAGAATGGAGGACCCACGGCGTGACAGAGTTGCGCTCCCCCAGCTTCTTTGCCAGGCCACGGTTCCTTCCTCGACGGTCCTACCCGCTCGTCGCATCACAATGAGAACCGACCAATCCGCAGCAGATTGGCAGAAAAAGACCCCATGGGGAGCTGCGGCGGGATCACACATCCTGCGCATCCCGGCCGTCAGATGTCGTCCTCGTCCCTCATTGTCTTCGGGGTGAATTGCCGTATCGCAACAGATGGAGGCTCGATCGTACGAGAGGGGGCGCGGCGGTCTTCCACAGGTGAGCCTCTCAACTGGGTTGCCGTCCAGCAGTCCCCTTCTGCTTCCGCAGATTCGATGGGGTCGTACATATCTTCCGCGTCGTCACATTCGTCGAACTCGTCTATCGGTGTATTAGCCGGGACTGGTCCATCAATCTTGCGCAGGATTTCTGGCCACAGCTCCTCGGGCACCGTGTCGTGGATGGCGTTGATGATGTTGTCCATCTGTACCAGGATGCGGGCCATGCTGGTACCGCTGGCGCGGGAGTCGATCATGGCCTGCAGCCGACCGGCCGCGAGCATGCCGGTGTTCACATCGACCTTGGTGTCCGGATCGACAAGGCTCTCATAGCCCTTGGCCATGACGGTCTCAAAGAAGGCCATCGGGGTGATCGCGGTGGCGACTCCCTTGACGAAGTCGACAGCGTTCTCTTGGGCTCGCCGCTCCAGGATCTGGCGGTAGGTGGCCTTCGCAACGTTCTGCACGGGAAAGTGCCGCCGGGTGTGCTGGCGGATCGAATCGATGGTGACGCGGTCCCTGGCGTCGAGTGTGTCGTTCTGTGCCGCCAGGGTGCGCAGGATGTGGGCGTAGCTGGCTCCGGTGGCCAGCAGATCGTTGACCTTCCGGCGCATTTCGTCGTTGCGGCACACCCGACAGCGCGGCTCTACGGTGAGACTGCTGATGCGACTGGTCGATTCGCTCAATGGCGCTGTCTGCGTGGGAAGCTCAGGGAGTGCTTGCGGTT
>JBLNEK010000133.1:0-3214 GCA_050262635.1 Candidatus Sericytochromatia bacterium
AGCAGCCCCATCGTGTACGGCATCCGGGGCCGGGCGTAGACCTCGTCCACGGTGCCGACCTCGACGGCGCGCCCGGCGTACATCACCAGCACCCGGTCGGCGAACCCGGCCACCATCCCCAGATCGTGGGTGATCAGGACGATCGCGGCGCCGGTCGCCTGTCGGACGGTCTTGAGTACCTCGAGGATCTGCGCCTGGATTGTCACGTCCAACGCGGTGGTCGGCTCGTCGGCGAGGATGACGTCGGGGTCGTTGGCGATCGCCATCGCGATCATGACGCGTTGCCGCATTCCGCCGGAGAACTCGTGCGGAAACGCCTTCGCCCGCACCGCCGGCTGGGGGATGCCGACGAGAGCGAGCAGGTCGACCGCCTGTCGCCGCGCGATCTCTTTCGGGACGTCGCGGTGCGCCCGCACCGCCTCCGCCACCTGATCACCCACGGTGTAGACGGGGGTGAGCGTCGACAGCGGCTCCTGGAAGATCATGGAGATGGTCTTGCCGCGCACCGCAGATAGCTGTCGATCGCCCAGGCGAAGCACGTCGGTGCCGTGGAGAAGCACCGTCCCGAACGTGCGGGCACGCTTCGGCAACAGTCCCATCACCGCCAGGGCTGACACGGACTTGCCCGAGCCCGACTCGCCGACAATGCCGAGCACCTCGCCCCGGGTTAGGGCGTAGCTGAGCCCCCGGACCGCGTGCACGTCCGGCCCCTCGGTCCCCGCGAAGCTGACGTGCAAGTCCCGCACGTCGAGGACCGGTCCGCTCATCGCAGCTGGTGTGAGGCCGGGTCGAGCGCGTCCCGTAGCCCGTCACCGACGAGGTTGACCGCGAGCACGGTGAGGATGAGCAGGCCGGCCGGGAACAAAAACAGCCACGGATACGTGACCGCCGACCCCGACCCGTCGGCGATCAACGTGCCGAGCGAGACGTCCGGTGGTTGCACCCCAAAGCCGAAGTAGGACAGGCCGGTCTCCGCGATGATCGCGGCACTCACGTTGATGGTCGCATCAATGATCAACAGCGACGAGAGGTTAGGCAGAATGTGCCGCAGGATGATCCTCGGGCCGGGGACGCCCATGTACCGGGCGGCCAGCACGTACTCCCGTTCACGCAGCGACAGCGTCATGCCCCGCACGATGCGCGCCGTGACCATCCACAGAAACGCGGCGAGCAGGACGACGAACAGCAGCCAGTTCCTCCCCCGGAAGGTGGGCGACAAGATCGCCACTATGAGGAACGACGGCAGGACCAGCAGCAGGTCGACCACCCACATCAGGGCACGGTCGATGGACCCGCCGAAGTACCCGGCGAAGGACCCGACGAGCGCGGCCATCCCGGTCGAGAACACCGCAACCAGCAGCCCGATGACCAACGACTTCTGCATGCCGCGCAACGTGATCGCGTAGACGTCCCCGCCCACCGGGGTCGTGCCGAACCAATGCTCGGCGCTGGGCGGCGCCAGGAAGGCGGCGAAGTCCTTGTCCGTGTAGGACCACCCGGTGACATGCGGCCCGGCGAACGCCACCAGGAACAGCGCGACGAGCGTGACCAAACCGGTCAACGCGAGCCGCCGGCGGAGGAACCGGCGCAACACGATCCGCCACCGCGACGGGACCCTGGTCTCGTCGAACGGCGCGCCCTCCTCGCCACCGGGCCGGTCGCCTCCGACGACCGCCGCGGCCAACTCTTCACTAGGGACCGACATCTCTGGGGTCACCGGGTTCGAACGCGCGGGTCCAGGACGACGTAGGCGAGATCCGACAGCAGCCCGGCGATCAGCACCAGCACGGCCACAAAGCAATTGATCGCCGCGACCGCGTTGACGTCGTTACTCGTGACCGAGTCGACGAACCACTCGCCCATGCCGTGCCACCCGAAGATCTTCTCGGTGAACGTGGCGCCCACCAGCAGCAGCGCAAAGCTGTAGGCGAAGAACGTAGCCGCCGGAATCAGCGCCACCCGCAGGGCGTGCTTCACCAACGCCGTGCGCCGCCGCAGACCCTTGGCCAGCGCGGTCCGCACGAAGTCGCTGCCCAGGACGTCGAGCATCACGTTGCGCTGGTACCGACCCAAGATAGCGATCTGCCCGAGCACGACCGTCAGGGTCGGGAGTACGAGATGCTGCACCCGGTCGCCAAGATGGGCGAGCCACCCGCCCTCCAGCCCCGGGGTGTACTCACCGGAATACTGGAACACCTGGTGACCCACCGCATTGTTGACCTTGACGGCGCTCAGCTGAAGCAGGACGGCCAGCACAAACACCGGGATGGACAACACCACGAAGGACGCCAGTGTGATCACGTGGTCACTGGGTTGGTACTGCTTGATGGCAGACCACGCGCCGACGGCGACGCCGAGCAGGCCACCGGCTGCCGTGCCGATCAGCAGCAGCCGAAGGCTGACCCCGATCCGCCGCTTCATCTCGGCGTTGACCGAGTTGCCGTCCCAGGTCCGCCCGAAGTCCCCGTGCACCACGCCCGTCATCCAGGTCGCGTAGCGGTGCACCAGGGGTGTCTTGTCGTTGAGATTCAGCTCGGTCAGCTGCGCGTCAACGACCCGCGCCGGGGGTGGCGGATTACGGCCCTCGAAGTTGGCCCGCGGATTCAGGCTCGCGGCCGCGAGGAAGTAGGCCAGTGTCGTGGCGATCAACACCAGGACCACGTAGTTGACCAGCCGCCTAAGCAGGAACGTCGCCAACTGGCGCCCCAGCAGTCCATCGGAGAGTAACTTTGCGATCAGCCTAGGTGGAGTAACTCCAAGTCGAGCAAGTTCCACCACGACAAATGGTGACACATCAGACAAAGATCCTCGAACGAGGCCCGCACGGGCGCCACGGGGGTCAGGGATGCGCGGAGTCCTCCATCGGGACTGCCCGACGTGACGCCCCGACAACTGCCACATCTTGCGGCAGACGGGCGTCTCGTAAACGACCCTTAGCGGGACGAGGGCGCCCAGCAGTAGGGGGGCTGGCCCTGGTTCGGGACGCAACTGACCAACGCCCCTCGCCGTCACGAAGTGTTGCTGTCACCGGTTGCTACCGTCGGCCTTGATCTCGAGGGTTTCGTCCGCGCCCGGTCTTTGACTGGTGTTGTTCACCGGCTGTGCGGTGGCGGCATCCGCTCGGCCGCGGTGACCGGATCGTCGGTGAGCAGGTATGCGCCGACGGCGTGCGCGACGGTCTGCGTCGCGCCACCGCCGGCGAGGGCGTGGTGGG
>JBLNEK010000134.1:0-3478 GCA_050262635.1 Candidatus Sericytochromatia bacterium
CCGCCCCGAACACCAAGTGGGTCGCCGACCTGACCCGCATCCTCACCGGCGAGGGCGTGTTGTGGCTGGCCAGCGTGCGAGATGCGTTCGCCAGCAAGGTGGTCGGCTGGGACAGCGGCCCAAGAGCGACCACCGAGCTGGTCGTATCCGCGCTGGACTACGCGCTGCTGTCGCGCGACGTGCGGGCCGGGCAGCTGATCCACCACAGCGACAAGGGCTGTCAGTACACAGCCCTGCGGTTCACCAAACGGCTCGTCGACGCCGGCATCGCCCCGTCCACCGGGAGCGTCGGCGACAGCTTCGACAACGCGCTCGCCGAGAACCTGTGGTCGACCCTGAAGATCGAGTTGATCTATTGGCCCGCAACCACTTTCGCGACCAGGGCGGAAGCCCAGTCGGCGTTGTTCCGCTACATCGACGGATGGTACAACCCACGCCGCATCCAACAAGGCCTCGACGGGCTCTCACCCGACGAGTACGAGGCTGCCTGGCACGCCATGCAGCAATCAACCCCACCGGCTACCCTCCAACCCGAGGGCGCCGGAACCAGATAGCGAAGTCTCCGGGAAACCGGGGGAGGTTCACGCTCAAGAGTGCGCGGAGCCGCCGCACGATGCTTTACCGCCTTGGTTGGCCACGAGGCTTGTTGATTACCTGGCTGATACGCACCCGCGTGCCACGGAAGTCCATGCGCCGCTGTGGCATAATCGAGCGCTAGGCGGGGCACGGCGACGTGGTTGTAGGGCTGTTGCGCCGCTGGACTTTACGGAGCCGTGCGATATGGGCGCGTACTACAAGAACCTGCTGAAGCCTGCGCTAGGGGCCGTAGGGCTGCCCGCGAGCAGACCCGCCGCCGATGACACGCCGGCAGTGGAAGGCGTACGGCTGCATGACCTCCGGCATACGTTCGCGGTCCTACAGCTGTCGGCGGGCGTCCACTTCATACAGGTTAGCCAGTGGCTAGGGCGCGCCACATACTCGCTGACGCTGGACGTGTACGGCGGCTATATACCCACCGAGGATGGCGGCGCGGCGAACAACCTGCCGGAGCCGACCGCCCCGGCGAAGTCTGCCGAGACGGCGAATAATGTGGTTAATTTGTTTGGGAAGCAGGCGAATTAGGCGGTTCGTCGGGCCGGATCAACTGGGAAACCAAGATGCCGCACGTATCGAACAACCGACACGTACTGGATTCACCCTATTCCGCGTCGAGCCGGGCACATGGTTAAACAGGCGTTTCGGTTAGTCCGACGCTGGAGCAATCATTAGCGAAGTCCCAGGGTCACCGATGGTGCGGCGAACCGCTTTACCAGTTCATGCTCGGTGTGTTTGTCCTTAACAGGCCAGTACCACAAGGCGAAGGTGACGCGGATAAGCCATTGCGCGGCTAGTGGGTCGCTGCGCCCGATCATTTCTTCGGCCATCTTGACTACGAAGGGTGATGCGGTCACGGTTCCGGTGTCGTAATCGGGGCGAATGTCGCCCATCATCAGTTTTCCGAGCGGTTCTGCCCGCATGAAGTCCAGCCCGACGGAGATGGCTGTCGCGACCCGCTCAGTTCCTTCAATCCCGGCTATGGCTTGCCGTATCGAGTCGATGATCCGCTGGGAGAACGCGGAGATCAGGCGTTCGAGGATCGCCGCCTTACCTCCTGTATGGCGATAGATGGTTGCCGGCGAGCAGTTCAACTGCGCGGCCAGCGCATCGATGGTGAAGGCGTCGAACCCATTGCGTGAGACGAGCTCTGAGGCAGCCGACATAATCCGATCACGCGCCTCCGAGCTACGGTCCGCCCCGAGGACCCAATCCTTCCGTGTCACGGCCGTCAACCTTCCCCTTACCTCAGAGATAGACAACAAATCCGTTCTATCACCGCGAGACACATTCGACTAATTGTCTCATCAATATGCGCAGCTTCTGGTCATTTTGAGACCAGGAGTGCTCGTCAGCCCTCTACGGGGTCTTTCAACTTCGCTGCCACGTATTGACCGTGTGGGCGGCCGGCACCGACTCTGAGATGAGTGCTGTCGGGAAAGGGTGCGCTGAATCTTGAAGCTTGGAAAGGTCGCTGACGGTGCGGCCTCGATGTTCTCGCCCCTCGTTGCGGCGGGACGATTAAACGTCTCTGCGGCGATCCGCACGCACAGACGTGGCTACAGCGGGTGGACGGGCGCGGTCAATACCGACTATGACCCGTTGGACCCAGCCGTCGCCGCACAACCCCACGCTGCCTATGACGCCTTGCACCGCAGCGGACGTGTTCATTACAACCCCCGGCGCGCGACATGGATTCTGCACCGACTCGACGATGTCCGCGCAGCCCTACGCGACACAGACCGGGTAACCAGCAGCCATGGAGTGACCCGAGTACAGATGGTCGCCGATCTCGTCGTGGTCACCGATGGCGAGCACCATAGTCGCCTCCGCAAACAAGTCCAGCCGGCGTTCACAAAAGGTGCTCTGGACAGTTGGCGCAACATCATCGACAAGCTTGCCGCCGGACTCGTCGACGACATGATTGCTGCTGGCAACTGTGATGCCGTACAGCGGCTAACGATGCCGATGCCGCTTCGGGTGATCGCCGCCATCCTCGGCGTCCCCGAGAGCGACATCGCCGACTTCCGCCGTTGGTCAGACGACAGCACCCAACTGATCAACTTCACCCCCACGGTGAGTGGCGTTGTGAGTACAGCGCGATCCATGCGGGCCGCTGTAGCGCTGCGCCGCTACTTCTTGAAGCACCTCGCAGATGGACACCTCAAGGGATCGGACACCGTCCTTGGCCGGCTGTTGCAACACAGCACCGACGGTGCCCTGACCGACAACCAGTTGTTCTATATCGCCATCCTGCTGCTGATCGCCGGTAACGAGACCACCACCAACCTTCTCGGCGGGATGCTGCACACCTACGCGGAAGAACCCGATCAATACGACATGATCCGCGCCAATCCCGACCTCATACCCCAAGCCATCGAAGAACATGTCCGCTACACCAGCCCCATACAAAACCTCTACCGCTACACCCGTGCCGACTACCGAGTAGGGGATGTGACCATCCCATCCGGTTCACGTGTGCTGATGTCGTTCGGGGCAGCCAACCGCGACCCTCTTGCCTTCGACGACCCCAACACCTTCCGCGCGGACCGAAATCCGCGCTCCCACGTCGGCTTTGGCCACGGCCCACACCTATGCCTCGGAGCCCCGCTGGCACGCATGGAAGCACAAGCCGTTCTCCGTGAACTCGTCGATCGCGTAACGCGAATCGAGATGACCGGACCCACCACGTGGTCGACCAACAGCTCACTACGCGGCCCGATACACCTTCCCGTCGTTCTTCACGCGAAGTCAGCCACATGACATCTATCAGCAAACGTTCCGAAAGATGGTCCTTAATCGGAGGTTCGGCGCTCGCCGCGTCAGGTATCGCGCACCTGCTGTGCCCCCGTGCGTTCGAACCGGTAAACCGGATGGCCTTCAA
>JBLNEK010000135.1:0-3820 GCA_050262635.1 Candidatus Sericytochromatia bacterium
CATCCAAGGTGATGACACCACGATCAGCGCGTCGAGGTCACGGAGCACTTCCTGGGTGACCGGCGAGTCCAGGGTAGAGCCGCAGTCGACGATAGAGATGGTGAAGTGGGCGGTCGGCTGACGTAGAGCTCGCCCGAGCACGCGTACTGGGCTGCGCTCGCTCCCACAACCTTTCATGCAGCCACGCACAGCCACGAATGCCGCTGGGCGGGGAGGGGGCCGGGGCCGTACCCTGGAAGCGAACAAGGTGCTCTGGTGGGCGATTGGCAACCGCCTCAGGGCGACACACGAGCTGGGCTGCAACGTCCGACCCACGATGGTCGGTGGCGGCAATAAAGCGGGTCATTGCCCCGAGGAGTGCACCCGGGGCGATTAACAGCGCTCACATGTGAACTGCGCGGTCACAATCGGAGACCGTTAGGTCGACATGCGAGAAACCCATGATTTCCGGCATGCCGATAGCTTTCACCTAGGCGGCGTTTCCAGTCGGAGGTTCGGTCGAATCGACACGCGGGTGTCACGCGCGGTTAGTCGCCAGCTTCGACGAGCATGAACGTGGCGGTCGATCGGATCAAGACGCGGTCTGCTGCGTCCACGACCACGCACTCCGCACTGAGCAGCCTCCGGCCCTTGTGCACCATCTTGGCTTCGGCGATCAGGGGGCCACCTTTCGGCTGACGGTAGTAGCGCACATGGATGTCTGTCGTGACTGTGAGCTGGGTGCCGAAGTCGTATGTGCCCCAGAGGCATGACGCGCAGGCGGCGTCGGCGAACGTCGCGAGCATGCCGCCATGGACGGTGCCTTCGTAGACACCCTTGATGTCGTCGGTGAGTGGCATCGACAGCACTGCAACGCCTGGTTCGGCACGCACCACAGTGAGCTGCAATCGTTCATGCACCGGCGATAGGCGTAGCTGCTCGGTACTAAAAATTCGGCCCCGATCGGCTGGGGGGGCATCTGTACGGCTTCGAGCACGGTCCACGCCGAATCATGGTATTGCCGCTCAAGGCCGCATAACACAATTCTGACGAGGCGAGGGGCACCCGTGCCGAACGCTCCCCGGCAAAAAGCCCAGCAACTGGGGCAGGCGTTTAGTGTCGCGGCATGGATCGCATCTGGCAGTTGGCGTGGGACCGGTACGCGACGAGGTACTCATGGGCGATCTGCGCGGTCATGTTCGCCCTGTTCCTGCCGCCCTTTCTCATGTTGGCGTTTATCGTTGTCGCTTTCGAGAGCTCCGATCGCTACGTCGAGGCGGCCACCGTCACCGTCGTCGGCCTGCCGGTGCTGGTGTACGTGTACTTCCTTCCCGGTCTGGGACGGCTCCGCCTTGCCGAGCAGTGGGCCGCCGGTCATGACGTCGATCGGACCAGCGCCCTGTACGCCACTTATACCTATTCTCGGCTGGCGATTGTTAGGGGGGTTGCCGCCAATGCTATCTGGGCCGCAGCGGTGTTTGTCGTTGTCGGTGCGATCGCTGAGGCGACCTTGTCGCGGCTGGCCCAGTACGGGATTCTGGGGGCCTCTTTCGGAGCCTCGGCCCAGTTGATCGGTGTACACAGTTTCGTGGAAGGGGCGCTGCGACCGGCCAGGGTCGCCATCGCCGGTGACACCGGGATCGGTGACTCGCTGCCCCGTTCCCGGCCGACATTTGCCGCCTGGTCGAACATTTCCATGCTCGCCGTCGCGTTCAGCTTCGCGGTCGGGGCCGCGATGCTCGGCGCCGCGTTCAGTCAGGTCAGGGAAAAACCTGTACTCGCCGTGGTGATCGGGTGTATGGCGATTGGCTTCGCAGTGCCGATCACCGTCGGTGCCGGGTTTGCACCGTCGTTGCGGCCGATTCGCGATCTTGCCAAGGGAACCGAACGGGTTGCGACCGGCGACTACAGCCAACGCCTGCCGGTGGTTCAGGATGATGACCTGGGTGCGCTGGCGGGATCGTTCAACCGCATGCAGGCGGGTTTGGCTGAGCGGCAACGACTTCACGCAGCGTTCGGCACCTACGTCGACCCGGGCTTGGCGGCGCGGCTGCTCGGACAGGGCGATGATGTGTTCATCGGCGAGCGCCGGGAAGTGACGGTGATGTTCGTCGATGTTCGTGACTTCACCCCGTTCGCCGAAGCCAACACTGCTGAGGACACCGTCGCCCGCCTCAACGCGCTGTTCGAGATCGTGGTGCCTGCAGTTGTCGATGCCGGTGGGCATGTCAACAAGTTCCTCGGCGACGGTGCACTCGCTGTTTTCGGTGCACCGAACGATCTTGCGGATCATGCCGAAGCCGCCTTGAGTGCTGCTGTGCGGATTCAGCGCCTCGTCGCCGAGCGTTTTGAGGACGAACTTCGCATCGGCATCGGCATCAACACCGGCGTGGTGATCGCCGGAACCATCGGCGGGGCAGGCAAACTGGAGTTCACCCTGATCGGTGACGCGGTCAATGTCGCTGCCCGCGTCGAGCAACTCACCAAGACCACCGGTGACGCAATCCTTCTCACTGGCCAAACCGTTGAGGCCCTGGCTTCTCGACCGACCGGACTCACCGAGCGGGGATCACACGAACTTAAAGGCAAGTCATCGCCAGTGCAGCTCTTCGCCCCTTGATCCGCGAGTCGACACTGTCTCGTTGAATCCCTAAATCGCTCGCGCAGCCGCGACGGCAAACAGCCGCCACTCGCCAGGCACTCCCTTGAGTCCGTGAGCGCCGCGCTCCTCGAACTCAAGCCCTGACCCGATCACCAGATCGCGCAGCGTGCTGGACACCAGCACCTCGTTCGGTCGGGCCAGTGCGCTCACGTGCGCCCCGATGTGCACGCCGATGCCGCCGATGTCATCGCCACGGACCTCGGACTCGCCGGTGTGCAACCCGGCGCGCACCTGGATACCGAGTGCCTGTACCGCGTCACGAATCGCCATGGCGCAGCGGATCGCTCGCTGCGGGCCGTCGAACATCGCGAGAAAGCCGTCGCCCGAGGCGTTCACCTCGCGACCCCGAAAGCGAGACAGCTGGGATCGGACGATGGCGTCGTGCGCATCGAGCAAGGCATGCCAGTCCCGGTCCCGATCTCTGCGGCCCGGCGCGTCGAGTCCACGATGTCGGTAAAGAGCACGGTGGCGAGCACCCGATCGTCGGCCACCTCGGCCTGCTGACCGGTGAGAAACTGCGCGATCTCCTGGAAGGAGGCGCGCCACGGTTCGACGAAGTGGTAGAGGTTGCGACCAGGCAGCTCAACAAATCTTGCGCCCGATATGTGATCGGCGATGTACTTGCCCATCGCGGTCGGAAGTATCGCGTCGTTGGCGTGGTGGACGACGAGGGTTGGCACGCGGACTGCCGACAGTAGCGCTTGCGCGTCCACTTCGGTCAAGAGCGGTAGCACCAGAGCTACTGTTCCTGGGCTCGCGGCCAGGCGTTCCGCCCGAGCCCACATTGCCCGAATTTCCTCGTTCCACGGCATGTCCGGATTCAAGAGAGGCTGAAACTCCCCTGTCCCCCACATGGCGACCACCGCAGCGGCGGATTCCTCGAGACAGGGGATGCCCGACGCATCCGCGTAGCCCTCAAGCACGATCAGTGCGGCTGTGCGGGAGGGATGCGTCGCCGCGAACAACGCCCCGGTCGCGAACGAGCCGACGATGGTGACGAGCACCGCCTCGGAACTCCCGAGATCGTCAAGCACTGCGGTGATGCTGTAGGCCCATTGCTCCAACGTCGGCAGCGCGCCGGGCGTGACGGGATCAGATGCTCCAGTGCCCGGCTGGTCGAAGAAAACGAGCCGACCCAGCGATGTCATCGCCTCGACCCACCCATGAGTCCAGGGCAGC
>JBLNEK010000136.1:0-5747 GCA_050262635.1 Candidatus Sericytochromatia bacterium
GACGGAGGTGCGCGACCGGCTCGACCGACCCGGGGCGGGGCTGTCGGGAGGCCAGCAGCAACGGCTGTGCATCGCCCGCGCGATCGCCGTCGAACCCGAGGTGCTGCTCATGGACGAGCCGTGCTCCGCGCTCGACCCCATCTCCACCCTCGCGGTCGAGGACCTGATGCTCGAGCTGAAGGACCGGTACACGATCGTGATCGTCACGCACAACATGCAGCAGGCGGCGCGGGTGAGCGACGTGACCGCCTTCTTCACGATCGAGGGGCCGGGCGAGCCGGGACGACTCGTCGAGATCGACGACACGAAGCAGATCTTCACGAATCCCAGCGAGAAGCGGACCGAGGACTACATCACCGGCCGCTTCGGCTAAGCTCCCCGTCTCGTCGATGTGATCATGGCGAGCGGTGCAGCCGGGCCAGCATCGCGTAGCCGCCGTCGCGGTCCTGCACGCCGCCCGCGTCACCAGCGCCACCAACAGCAGGCCCATCGTGCCGGTGACGATGTGCCGCTTGCCGCCGTTCACGTGCTTTCCCGCGTCGTAGCCGCGCGACCCGGCGTCGACCACGTCCGCGCCGCGATCACGGGTAGATCTCCCACCGCTCTCCGCTCGGGGGTCCCTGGACCCAGAACTTGTCCTGCTTGGCGTAGCAGCACGTGGTGCCGCGCTCGTCGACGCAGACGAGGCCGACCTCGGCGAGCGGCGCGTTCAATGTCGACAGCCTCGACCGGGGCTACCTCGACACCGAGGTGGTTAAGCGTGCCCGCTGGCCGGGATTTTCCAGCAGGACCAGGGTCAAGAGACGACATTGTCGTCGCCACGCTCATGAGCCAGGGTGTTTATGCGACACCCTGGCTTCCGCAGTGCCTCAGCTTTTGCCGCGATGGATGAGGTTCGCCCTCGGGGCAGCAGCCACGCCACGGACATCCACGGAGCTGCAGGCGCCGTCCACGCCTCGTGGCGTAGAGCTGTCAATCCCGAACCGAGATGGCCCAGCTACGAGATGGTCAGAACTTGGTGAGCCGTCGACCGATTCGGCGAGGCTTGGGGCAGCGTGAACCAGATCACGATCGGTGCGCCGTCGAGGGTGATCTGCGCCTGGCCGCCGCAGTGTCGGGTTTGGCGACGGAGCCGCGGAAGCAGGTCCTCGACCAAGGGAGATCCCGCTGTCCGCTCCATCTTGGGCAGGGTGGGCGTGTGCGCGTAGACGCGCACCTGGCCGGTCCTGCCGTCGCGACGGACGGCCAGGGCGCACCTGCTAGTCCGCGTGGGCCAGCGCGATGAGCAGCGCGTCGGAGGTCATTGCGGTGGCGGCCTCGCTGTCCAGCGATTTCCCCGAGCGTGAAGGAAATCATTGATCCACTCGCGGATGGGGCCTGCAGGTCGCTCCAGTAGCTATTGCGTCAAGAAGTGTCTCCGGGGGGAGAAGCTCGGGAGTGACGCGCAGATGTCCGCAGGTCGCGATGGATGGCACGCGGTAATCCATACCGGGCGTTACAGGTCTGGCCGAGTAGACGACTGCCGTGGCTCAGCTGATAATTCGGCCGCTCAAGACGGAACTCTCACATCTGGCGCCTCTTAAGAACTGGGCCGAGAAGATTAGGGCTCCAGTTCCGTAGCTTGTCGCGAGGCGTTGGAGCCTCCTACTATCAGAGATAGAGTCACTTCGGCTTCCACATCAGTGCCCGGCCGAGTGCGCCTTCATGTCGATGGGTACGGATGGCATCCGATGCGGGACCGCTTCCTTATCTAGCACGTTCAACGCCTGAGATATCTCGGAGCGTGCTGCGACCCACCGGGCCCGCGGATTATCTTTCCATCTCTGTACCTCTGGCAATAGTGCGGCCCCGGAGTCAGGCCGAATTCGCCAGCGCATCAGCATCCTGATCCGCTCGCCGGTTCGTGTGCGATGGTGTCTGGTCGACTGTCAATGGCAGTGACTCCAGCCCGATGACTTGTTGCTTGGTAGTTGCTTCGTAACTGGGCTCTCCCAGTCGCGCGGCACGTCCGATGATCAGGGCTAGGATCAAATCCACAGCGATCCAGCCGGAGAACCAAACCAGGGCCCATAAGAACTGCACTCGATCCTCCTTCTGCTGTCTGGGCCATCGCGCATGGCGTTCGCACCGTTATTGCCGGCACCGCCGTATGCTTCTCGACAAGCCTGGAGGAGGCAGGTGCCCTAGGAGACAAGTGGAGACCAACGCGGAGAGTAGATTCGGCGACAGTTCGGTGACTGGCAGGTGCCACACCGACACTTATGGCGGCGGCAGGGTGGTCGATTGGCTGGTGGCCGCACTGGTAGCCACGGGTCGTAGGTCGTCGAGCAGTACGCGAAGGCCGGGCAGCCGGACCGTGACCACAGGCGACCGGTAGCGGCGGTCGCATGGGGCAGGTTGACGCTGCTGGACATTGGTGCGTCCTCGACGCGTCGCTGCTCTCCCCAGCGTCTGAACTTCATGTCGGCGTTCCGGACGCCCCAGAGCGTGGTCTTTCATAACTCTTTGACTTGTTTGCGGCAGCGACTCGTACCTGCGCTTGGTTTGCGTTCGCGCGGATCCAGGACCAACGGGTCTAACGTGCACAACGTCGTGCTCTCAGCATGGGTGTGCCGAGTGGGGTGAGGAGTCGCGAGATGGCAGCAACTGCGGAGGCGCGCGAAACCGATACAGGCGAGGGGACGGCGAAGCGCCCGACGTGCACGGCCCGCACATGCTCGTCGCTCGGGTGCCCCTTCGAGTGCCGACGGGCACGGTGGGACATGCGCTGTGGTGGGGGGTGCTGGCGGCGGTGGCGGCGGCAGGCGTGGTCGACTGGCCGGTGGCCGCACTGGTAGCCGCTGGGTCGTGGGTCGCCGAGCAATACGCGAAGGCGGGGCAGCGGCCGGACCGTGACCGCCAGGCCGACCAGTAACCGGCGTAGAACCGGAACGTGACAGGGGAAATCCGTGTCGCCTGCGGGGGGATCGGCATGTCGACGGTGAGCGTGGAACTGCAACTGAAACACGTCGTCACCCGGCTGCAGCAGTCGTATCCGGAGCTGCACGAGGGCGAGGTCCGTGCCATTGTCGCCGCGGCCTGGCACGATCTCGATGGTGCCAGGCTGCGCCAGTTCGTGCCGCTGCTGGTCGAGCGGAGCGCGAAGGCCGCGTGCCGTGAACGGAGCGGCCGCCGCCCACACCGCCCCGAGCCGGACGACGGACCGGTGCTCGATGCCGGCGACGGAAGGAGGCCGGGCGCCGTATTCGTTCTGATTCGATAGCCGCCGTCTGGGTTGCGCCGTGGCTCATCACGTTCGCCGTGGTCTTTCTGCCTGAGTTTGGCGACAAGGCAAAAATTCTCGGGCTGGCACTCACCGCCCGGTCCCGGCTCCTGGACAGTGCTTGCTCCGGAGCGCCCCAGGGCCGGAGACGATTCAGTACGGAGACACGACCCCGCCTACGGCCTTGCCATGCCACTGGACAAGGCGACAGAGGTATGTGCGGTTCCCCGACGCTGCCTCGCCGCCCCGGGTGCGTATCGGAACACGTTGCCGAACCTTAGCTTGAAGGGATGCGTACATGACGATCGCCTCTACGGGTGACGTGGTCCATGCGCGAGACGGATTGCTCGGACTCCGAGCCGCGATGGATTATCTTCAGGCGGAACAGAAGTACAGCGCCTTGCTATACCAGCGGTTGGAGCAGCTCCTGAAGGGTCAGCGCAATACCCTCCTAATGCTACGAAGGTACCATCGCGAGCCGAATCGGCTGGGCGTCATGCCAACGCCACCTGATATCAATCGACGCGCGCTGCGCATCACGACGGTCGAGAAGATGGCGCTCGATCTGCTGGCTTTCCTGGCTGAGCCTTGTTTGGGGGGACCGATAGCTCAGGAGATCGATGCAGAAGGACGGGTAACCGAGCACCGGCAGTTTCCGACCCGGTATCCGCACATTCTTATAGATCGTATTGACGCCTTTGGTGATGACGGTAAGCCGCCAGAGTGGACGGAGTGGTGGGCTCAACGCGTGCAGAATCAGCGTTCCAGCACCCTCGTCAACCGAATGCTTGACGCGGCCAACCTCGGTCTCGAGCTCGCAAAACTCCTTAGCAGGCCCTAATTCGTTTCAATCTCACGACTTCACGCCTGCGGGGCATACGGATAGCCATAAGACCCACCCTCGCTCGCCAGGGAGGGACTCGCGAACTGTGCCACACGCAAGGGCCTCCTTGGGCTAACGCTGGGCGGGCGACGGTGCTGATCCGCGTCGAACTTCATCGACCAGATCCTCGGCGTTCTCTCGCGGCTCGACAACGATCCGGGTGACTTGGCCCATCAACGCCATGGTACCCTGCAGGACTACACCAGCGATTCGTCTCAGGCGCTTACGAATAGCGGGCACCGCGAGCAGACCAAGCGCGGCAAGCCCCCAGTTTCCACCCGGGATCACCTCGACGAGCTCCCAACCAAGCACTACCCACCTCCATTAGCACATTGGATAGCCGCAACTGAGGCTGGGTCAGGCATCTCTGGGGGCGGTCGGGCGGTGCGGGGCGCGGCGCGTACCTCAGGCTACCTTCCGCAATGTTCCAAACCAAGAACGGGCGCTCGCTCTCGGACCGGTAGCGACGTCCACCGGGGGGTGTGCTGGGGGCAGGGCCAGGGGACGGCGACCCGTGTACGGTTCGCGCTACGTTCACCTCGGGTTTAGGCCAATGTGCCTTCCTCTTTACGGGCTGCCGCAAGCATGTCGGTGGAGGTGCTTGCGCATGGAGGCCTTTATCGCGTCGATCGTTACCGCGGCGGTCGCCGTGGTCGTCGAGCTCGTCGTCAGGGAGCTGCTAGAGGTGCTGCGTCCTCGGCGCACCGCTGCTCTGCGCACCGGCTGATTCTTTGCTGGGCGCTCGGGTGGCGCAGGGATGCAGATGCGACAGGGCCTCTGCACGTGGTTGCGACGAGTGCAGGACCGGTGCAGGACCAATGTTCCTAAAGGTCAACAGCGTCGTGCCGTCAGGGTGGTCGATGTGAGGAGGTCGCGAAATGGCTGACGACGGGACGACGCCCACGAGCGCCGCCGCCGAGGAGCATGGGCAGCACGGCCTGCCGCTGCCTCGAGTACCCGTACCGCGCATGCCCATGGGCAAGGCGGGGCGCGTGCTGTGGTGGGGTGGGCTGGCAGCGGTGGCGGCCGCAGGCGTGGTCGACTGGCCGGTAGCTGCGCTCGTCGCCGCGGGGTCGTGGGTCTCTGAGCAGTACGCGAAGGCCGGACAGCGGCCGGACCGTGACCGCCAGGCCGACCAGTAGAGGCGGTCGCATCGGACAGGTCGATGGTGAGCGCGAGCCTGAGCTCGCACGCGTCGTCACTCGGCTGCAGCAGTCGTATCCGGAGCTGGACGAGGGCGAGGTCGGCGACATTATCGCAGCTTGCACGATCTCCATGGTGCCAGGCTGCGCCCGTTGGTGCCGCTGCTGGTCGAACGGAGCGGGAAGGCCGCCTGCCGTGAGCGGTGCACCAGCAGACCGCGCTCCGAGCCCACCGACGCATCGGTGCCACCTCACGACAGCGACCGGGGAGCAACCGCGGCGAATGTGCAGTCGGGTTCACTGATCGGCCGTCGGCGTGGACTCGTTGCTTGTTGCGTTCGCCGTGGTGTTTCTGGCCGAGTTCGGCGACAAGACCGAAGTTCTCACGTTGGCGCTCGCCGCGCGGTACGGGCCGCGGCCGGTGCTGGCCGGGGTGGCGGTGACGACCGCGTTGATGAAC